>NZ_CP087112.1:1514398-1817278 GCF_025643255.1 Halomonas sp. 7T
TAACAGCACCTCATGAGCGCAGCCTTCAAACACTTTAGGATAGAACTTTGAGCACGACTTCATCTTTAACGTCTATTGCGCCGACTAAAGATCGCCTGCTAGTTATTTATACCGGTGGCACCATTGGTATGTGGCAACAGGCCAATGGCTTATCCCCTGGCGGCAATTTTGGTGAACGCCTACACCAAGCATTCAGCACGCTTCCCCTGTCAAAACAGCAAAGCCTGCCCGCTTATGATGTCATTAGCTACGCATCGCTAATTGACTCAAGTGCTGCCACGCCGTTTCACTGGCAGCAGTTAGCGAAAGATATTGCCAACAATCTAAACAAATATTGCGGTTTCGTAATTATTCATGGCACCGATACCTTAAGCTGGACAGCATCTAGTCTCGCCTATCAACTACAGGGAATTGATCGTCCTGTGGTGTTAACGGGCGCTATGCAGCCACTAGAGGCCGCAGGTAGCGATGCCCTGGATAACCTATACGGCGCGTTTTACTTTGCCGCGCAACCAGCGCTGCAAGAAGTCGCCATCTATTTTGCTAATCGACTGCTACGCGGCGCGCGCTCCGTTAAGCAGCATAGTGAGGCAGTCGATGCTTTCTCCTCCCCTAATTATCCTCTACTTGGCGAACGGATAGGGGATGACTTCATACATTATCCTAGCCGCGGGCTGGCCTACCAACAGCGTGGCGCCCCGCGATTTGAGCTAGTTGACTATCGACCACTGGCCCAGGGAGAAGTCGCAAGAGTCGTTCTATGGCCTGGCATTAGCCCTTGGCAACTCAAAGCGATGCTGGGGGATTCGCGGTGCAAAGGTGCGCTCATACAGCTATGGGGAGCGGGCAACCTTCCCAGCAACCCGGAGCTGCTTGCCATGATCGCCGAAGCCAGCGGCGAGGGAAAAATGATCGCCGCAATCAGCCAGTGCCCGCAAGGAAGTATTCATCTTGGCGCCTATGCAGCGGGCGATGGTCTTCTAGACGCTGGCGTACTCTCAGGCGATGATATGACGCCTGAAGCAGCCTATACCAAGCTGGTACATCTGCTTGCGCAGCCGCTCTCGCTAGAAGACCAACGCCACCGCTTTTTAACGCCCCTTGTTGGCGAACGCTAATCCGTCGTTGATAAAAGAGACTGGCATAGTCGCTCATTCACGCTATGTTTAAGTGTACGTTAACCACTGGAAAGGAAAGCAAAATATGGAACAACCCGTACACCATTTTAGCGAGCTTTTTGAGCAGCTCGGCCTACCATCAGACGCTCAATCCATTGAGCGATTTATTCAGCGCCACTCCCCGCTACCCGAAGAGATGGCGTTAGCAGATGCACCCTGCTGGAACGAAGGCCAAGCGGAGTTTTTACGCGAAGCCGTCGAAGAGGATGCCGACTGGGCAGAAGTTGTCGACCACTTAGATGCTTCAATGCACAAAAATGCCTAATTGACTGCATTGCACAAAACAGTGCATCAACTAACAGAATGTTAAAACCTTCGCGCCGCCTCAACGCGGCGCCTGAACCAGCCTCCCACCAGTAGCAGCAACGTGAGTGCTAGAAGAGGGAATATAACGTCAAGCTGAAAAGCATCCTCCTCTTCAATCGCTTCTAGCGCGCCATAAATAGCACTGCTATATACTGCCCATTTCACCGATAAGCCAAGCGCTGCCGCGAGTAGATAACGGCCCAGCGCAATGCGCCGCAAACCGGCTGCAAAATTGATCACCGAATGGGGGAATCCCGGCAAGACACGCAGCGCGCACTGAGTAAGAAGATCGCTACGCGCCTCTAACGTGCTCATAACCTTGAGCGTCAATCCTTTTGGGTTCCAGCGGTCGCCCGCATGCGCCGCTAACTGGTATGCCCCCCATGCGCCAGCAACACTGCTAATCGTCAACATAAATGTCGCAATTAACGGCGAATAAAAGGGAGCAATTAACCATAGGCCAATGCTCCCTGGCAGCCCGATGGCTAACGTGACCGCCATGATTACCATAACACCCACGATCACTACAGGATGATGAGACATCGTGGCTGCCCAGCGTTTTACCTCTAGCAGATCCGGGGAGTACCATAGCCAAACATAAGCGAGCATCGCCACAACCGCGAAGCCAGCGACCCAGCGCCATGAGTAGCGTGTAAAATTATTCATGCAGACGAGCTTCAACCCGTTCGAGTATTTGGCGGCTAACTTTACCCACTAGCGGCTTGGCCGCTTTATTAACCGCTTTCTCCATTAAACGATTACGGATTTCATAGCGTAGCGTTAACTCTACCTTCGTACCTTCGGGCACCGCGCGCAGCTGGTAGCGTCCCTGATTCTTGACCCCTTCCAACGACTCCCATGCCAACACATGAGGAGGCTGAATCTCTGTCACTTCCACATCGAACGACCAGTCCATTCCGACCGCCCGCACATGCCAGCGGTAACGATCGTTGCCAAGCGTATCGATTGAGCGAATTAGGTCAGAGTAATCCGCAAAATCTTCAACACGACGCAATAACTCAAATACACGCTCTGGGGACGCTTTGATAATCTCACTATGTTCTATGGTGGCCATGAGCTTGTCTCTAACAGCTGGAATAAACAGCTTAACATGCCAAACCATACCGACATACTCAACGACATAGCGCCCCTCAAAGCTTCTCTACTGGTCATAACACACCACATTGCGTACACTGCCGCACTTCCGGACCGGACCCCGGAAAACTGCCTTGCCAAGCGGCAAGCACACGATAAATTCTCCGACAATGAGCATCTTGTATGTCACCTACCGCTACACCTGACGCTAGCGCGTCAACCACCGTCGTGATCTACTCAGGCGGCATGGACTCCTACACTGTTCTGCACCGCGCCTTAAAAGAAGGCCTTACCGTTCATGCTCTCTCGTTTGATTATGGGCAGCGCCACGCACGAGAATTGATAACAGCACAAAACGTATGCCAACAGCTAAAGGTGCCTCATCAAGTCATCGATATACGTGCCATTCACGGTCTGATCGATAACTCAGCATTAACCAACGACACCATGGCCATGCCAGAAGGCGACTATGCGGCAGACAACCTGCGCACCACGGTCGTTCCAAACCGCAACATGATCCTCCTCTCGCTTGCCATTGCTAAAGCGGTCAATATTGGTGCCCAGCGGGTCGATTATGGTGCCCATGGAGGAGACCACATCCTCTATCCCGACTGCCGTCCTGAATTTGTTCAGGCCATGAACCATGTGTCTGGTATCGCTAACTTTAAACCCGTCACTATCCACGCCCCTTACCTTCAATCTACCAAGGCGGAGATTTTACGTGACGGGCTCGCTATGGGCCTGGACTATCGCGACACCTGGACCTGCTATGAAGGGCGCGAACTCGCCTGTGGCAAATGTGGAAGCTGTCGCGAACGCTTGGCCGCCTTTGCCGCTAATCAAGCAATCGACCCACTTGCATATGCAAACGACGATTCGCAAGGGATCTCCTGATGTACCAGGTGAAAGAGGCGTTTTACACGCTCCAGGGCGAAGGTGCCCAAGCAGGCCGTGCCAGTGTATTTTGCCGCTTCAGCGGCTGTAATCTTTGGTCAGGCCGAGAGATTGACCGCGCTAGCGCCCAGTGCACATTTTGCGATACAGACTTCGTCGGCACTAACGGTATTAATGGCGGCAAGTTTGCCACGGCAAACGCTCTGGCCGAGCATATCCATGCACTTTGGCCCCAAAGTACCAGCCGGGCAACACCCTATGTTGTGTTCACTGGGGGAGAGCCACTGTTACAGCTTAATGCCGAGCTGGTAGCGGCATTGCACAGCCGTGGTTTCGACGTTGCGGTGGAAACCAACGGCACCGTTCTTCCCCCGCCAGGTATCGATTGGTTATGCGTTAGCCCCAAGGGAGCTAATCCCCTTGCCGTCACCCAAGGGGACGAGCTAAAGCTGGTTTACCACCAGCCCGACGCGCCACCAGAAAACTTTACCTCATTAGACTTTGGTCATTTCTTTTTACAGCCTATGGATCGCGGCAGTGAGCAGCTCAATACACAGACGGTTCAATCAACGACCGCTTACTGCATGGCTAATCCACAGTGGCGTCTTTCGCTGCAAACGCACAAAATCGCAGGATTTGAGTAATGTCTCTATTTGTTAACCACCTGACCCATATTGATGTCTCTCTTTGGTGCCCGGAAAAAGGCTTGAAGGGGTGCAGCTGGCAAGTGGATGCCCTACTGGATGGTGAGCTAGGTGAAGACGGTATGCTGTTTGACTTTGGTGAAGTGAAGCCTTGGATCAAACGCACCCTCGACAGTGGCCTAGACCATACACTGCTAATCCCCCTTAAAGCGCAAGGTGTTGAGGTCAGTGAGTGTTCCGAAGGCGTTTGCGTTCGAACGACGACTCCTTACAAACTGGAAGTACGCGGCCCCGCCGAGGCATTTACGTTACTCCCCTGGGAAACGATTACCATTGAAAATGTCGCGGATTTGCTAAGTAGCACTCTCACGTCGCAGCGGCCGGATAACGTGCACTATGTGAAGCTAAGCTTAAGCGATGAAGCGATTGAAGGCGCAGCTTACGGCTATAGCCATGGGCTAAAACGCCACTTAGGTAACTGCCAACGTATTGCCCATGGACACCGCTCCAGGCTCTATATTTGGCAAGAGGGTGAACGCCAAACGACGCTTGAGCAGCACTGGGCTGACTGGTTAGACAACCGCTATTTGCTTGAAGAGGCCGATATCACGCGTCATGATGACACCACGCTCACCTGCCGCTATATAGCTGCCCAAGGGGAATTTTCACTCACTATCCCTAAGGCTCGCTGCTGCATATTGCCTAAGCCGACGACCGTCGAAAATATTTTTTTAAATCTGGCATTGGCTGATACATCCCACAAACCTGCTAATGCGCTCGCAAACATCTGTCCATTCATACTGAAAACGATCAAGTTGAACAATTCTCTCTGCACTGAAATAAGCTCAATGTCGGACTGACAGAGAGTCTCATCTACTATAACTCGAATCTGAGCATTTTCTGGTAAGAAGGGTTTGATACCGAGTGTTCTGATATTGCTAATCACGTGAAAGTATTCGCCATCCATATACCCAATTGGTGGGTGGGCCATAATGAATTCAAGAAGAATGTCATGGGGGATGGAAGAAAAGCTGTTCGATCGATATCGCAAACTGGTCAAGACGTGACGATAGTCAACGGATAGTTCAGGTGAAAGAATCAGCTGATCTACGCGAACTGTCATTACCTTGTGATTATTAGCCATGGGCACAACCTCGAATATTAACAATGCAGCCATATTACTAACTGAGGGGCGTGCTGTGTTTTATCTAATTTCGGTATTTCCGCAATTAGAGAAAAAAATTCCAAGCGCCAGGTATGGAAGGCGTATCAGCGCGTTAAATCAAATCGAGGTGCGGCCGGTGTAGATGGCCAGACGATTCAGGACTTTGATCGAGACTTAAGTAAGAACCTCTATCTAATTTGGAATCGGATGTCGTCCGGCAGCTATTTCCCACTGTCCGTCAAAGCAGTTCCAATTCCGAAGAAAAGTGGAGGAGAAAGATTGCTCGGGGTACCCACGGTTAGCGATCGTATAGCGCAAACTGTGGTTACTATGACGCTGGAACCTATCCTGGAACCTGTCTTTCATGTGGACTCGTACGGGTATCGGCGCGGGAAATCCCCGCATGATGCGCTTGCGATCACGCGAAAGCGGTGCTGGGAAAGGGACTGGGTGCTGGAGTATGACATCCGTGGCTTGTTTGATCATATTGATCATGAGCTATTGCTCAAGGCCCTTGACCACCATTGCTCTGAATCCTGGGTGCTGCTGTATGTGAGGCGCTGGCTAACGGCACCGATGCAGACGAAAGATGGTAAGCAGGAACGACGGAACGTTGGCACACCACAAGGTGGCCCGTTATCGCCAGTTCTGGCAAACCTGTTTCTGCATTATGCATTGGATCGTTGGCTGACCGTTCGTCATCCGGATATCCCATTCTGCCGATATGCAGATGACGGAATACTGCGTTGTCGAAGTGAGCGTGAGGCTCAGTATCTGCATTCCCAGCTAGATATGCGTGAGGTGGACCCAATAGCTATTCACAGAGATGCCCAACAAACGAGTATACTGGCCTGTGTTTGTCCAGGCTGCTCGGATAAATCACCATCAGCTCCTTGCTAAGGCCAGGCTCACTCACGGGAATAGCCACCAGACTTCCATTTTGGACCTCCTCCCGTACAGAACTTTCAAGCACCAACGATGCGCCAAGTCCGACCTTAACCGCTTGCTTGACGGCTTCGGTGCTACCCAGCTGCATAGATACCGTCGGAAATGGCCCATGCTCACCGAAGTAGGTCGCCAAAAGCCGGCCAGTGCCGGTGCCGGGTTCGCCGCCGATCAGAGCCATGTTAGACAGCGTATCGCGGTCGATATCGGTTCGACGGGCTAACGGGTGACCAGGCGGAACGATTAGAACAACGGGCTCGTTACGCCACGCCTGAGCATGGAATCCGGGTAGATCATGCCACCACTCCATAATCGCCACGTCCAGCTCACCGTCCGATAAATGCCGTGCAATAGTCGGATTGGAATCTATTACCACATCCACCTCGGGCCCTACGCCCAGCTCCTTGTAACGACGGATGTAGGGCTGGAGCATATAAATCCCAATATTGGAGCTCGCCCCAACGCGAAGTCGAGCCTCCATAATGGAAGATCTCGCCTGCTCCTCCAGCCGGAGCAGACTTCGGGCAAAAGGCAACAAGGTTAAGGCAGCCCGGGTTGGCTCACAGCCAGAGCGCCCCCTGTGGACCAATAAAACGCCAAGTTGGTTTTCGAGTTTTTGAAGGTGCTGGGACAGTGTGGGTTGTGCGATGTCCAACTGGCGGGCTGCGGCCTGAAACCCGTTGTGGTCCAGCACCGCCACGAAACTCTTCAGCCAGACAAGATTCAGCATGGGCCGCTCTCGCGGCCACTGGGATCATTGATCGCATCACCCGGCCGCTCACCCCGAAGCACTTGCAGAATGTTCCGAGCAGCGCGTTGCTCGATAGCCAGACGCACCTGGCTGACTGCCGATCCGATGTGAGCAGTAAACAGCGTGTTGGGGTGGGCCCTGAGCCCCTGGGCGATCTCCCTCGGACGATCTTCTCTCGCCCAATCTTCCATCTCAAACACATCAGCGGCGTACCCCCCCAACTGACCGGATTGAAGCGCTTGCAGAACACTACCCTCATCCACCACAGATCCACGGCAGGGATTGATAAGGAATGCGCCCGGTTTCATTCCTGTTAGCGTTTCGCGATTAATGGTGTGGAGGGTTTGCTCATTGAGCGCCAGTGCCAGGATCACAATATCTGACTGGGCCAGCAGCATCTTGAGGGGAGTATGGGACAAACCCAGTGCCTGCTCATGCTGCACGGGTAAACGTTCCGGCTGGGAATAGATTAAATCCGCTCCCCATCCGTTCAGGCGCTGCGCCACCGCTTGGCCGATGGCCCCCATACCCACAATACCAATCCGTGAGCCTTCGATCCCCTGCCCATAGAAGCGTGGTGTCCAGCCAGTAAATTCACCGGATCGAACGAAGTGGTCCGCCGCCTTGACTTGTCGGGTGAGACTGATCGTCAGCCCGACCGTTAGCTCTGCAGTAGGCACGGTTAGCAAATCCGGTACAAATGTCAGCCAAACCCCATGACGCGTGCAGGCATCCACATCAAAGTTGTCATAGCCTTTCAGGGCTGCACCAATCACCTTCAAGCGCGGACACCCCTGTAGGAACTCCACTCCAACTCGGTCTGGCATGAACGCCATCATCGCATCAGCGTCTGCAACGCGCGCAGCCACTTCCTCCTGGGGCAACGTGGCGCCGGATTGGTTGGTGACCAGCTCGCAATCTTGGGCAAGTTCATCCAGAACACTGTCATGGATCTTATGGGTTATCACAATCTTGGGTTTCATAGACGGTCCTTATTTGAATTTCTTACGAAGGCGGCCACTGAGACTGTCCACGACGGTGACCATCAACAAGATGACAATGAGAATGGCGCTGACTTCCTGATACTGCATGATTCTCAGCGAGCCCATCAATTCGAAGCCAATACCACCGGCACCCACCATGCCCATTACGGTCGAGGCACGGAAATTGTATTCCCAGCGATAAATGGACACGTCCGCGAATTGAGGAAGTACTTGTGGCAGCACGGCGTGATAGAGCACCTGCAAGCGAGTAGCGCCGGCAGCATCGGCCGCTTCCACTGGCGCCTCATCTACATGCTCAATCGCTTCGGCAAAAAACTTTCCAACCATGCCAATGGAGTGAAGACCGAGCGCCAGTACGCCAGGCAACGCCCCAAAACCAACAGCAGCCACGAAGATGATGCCCATGATCAGTTCCGGGACTGAACGCAAACCGTTTAAAAGGGTTCGAGTTACTTGGAACACCACCGGATGTGGAGAGGTGTTGCGCGCAGCCAGGAATGCCAGTGGCACAGACAAGGTTACTGCAATGGCAGTACCGGCAATGCTCATCGCAAGCGTGTCGATTAACGGCGACACCCAGCTGGCCACATTGGTGAAGTCAGGTGGAAGAGATTCGCCAATGAGTGTGCCTATGGCTGGCACGCCATTGGCAAGTGTATTGAAATTGAGCAGCCCTACGTGCCAACTTGCGACAAAAATGATGAGCAGCACTAACAGCGACTGTCCGAGTTTTTTCCGCCAGCCTTTCGCGTGCTCATCCAGCACGGAGGCCGACGGGGCCGGCGACAGAGTCGCCGGTTCCTTCGTTGTATAGTTCATGGGGCACTCCTCACATTTTTGCGAAATCAAGATTGAGCAGGCCACCCATAGCGCGGATGACATCGTAATCTTCGTCGGTAATTGCCGCGAATCCCTCAGCCTTCAGGTTGTCGAGAATCTCCGGGTCATCGATCTGCAGAAAGGCTTTCTGAATGTTGCTCTTCAGCTCAGGGGCCAGGTTCGAACGCATGGCCCAGGGGTATTGAGGAAAGTCACCGCTGTAGCCCAGCACTTTGACCTTGCTCCGATCAATCAAACCGAGGTCCATCACATGCTCGAAGATAACTTCGGACAACCCTCCGGCGTCGGCATTGCCATTGGCGACGTTAACCGCAACAGCGTCATGGCTACCGACGAAATGAGCCTCATAGTCCTTTCCGGCTTCGAGCTCTGCCTTCTCAAGGAGTACGGTCTTGGGGATCAGGTGGCTGGAAGTGGATGCGCGGTCACCGTAGGCCATTTTCTTGCCTTTGATATCCGCGAAGGAGCCAACGCCAGAGTCCGCATTGGCAATAATGATGGAGCGATAAGTCGGCTTCCCGTCTACCACCATGGCGGCAAAGGGTTCAATGTCACTCTTACTCTTGGCCATCACATAGGACAACGGACCAAAGTAAGCCAGGTCAATTCGGCCAAAACGCATGGCTTCGATCATGGAGGAGTAATCGGTGGTAACAATCAGTTCTACTTCCTTACCAAGAGTGGTTTCCAGGTAATCCTTCAAAGGTTGGTTTCGCTTGATCAGTTCTGACGCGTTCTCATCCGGCAGCAAGGCAACTTTCAAAAGATCAGGGTCTGTATCTGCGGCATGGGCTGACCAATGGATGCCGAGCATCATTATCAGAGCCAGCAAAGAGTGAATCATTGTCTTCATTGTGCTATCTCCAGTACGTCTGTTGTTATCGGGGTGGTCTTAGGTTTATGGATGGCTGGTTTGCCTTCCGCAGCTACCACGCTGGGTGAACGGTGGTAAATCTCGTCCAGGTGTTTCGATTTCAGGTTTTCAGGAGCATCGTCAAAAACGATATGAGCGTTCGAAAGGCCGATGATCCGGTCTGCAAAACGCTGGGCGTATTCCAATTGGTGCAAGGAAATAACCGCGGTGATTCCATCTTCCTGACAAATATCGCGCAGTAGGCCGAGTACCTTTTCAGAAGTGGCCGGATCCAGGCTGGCAACGGGCTCATCGGCAAGAATCATGGATGGTTGCTGCACCAATGCTCTGGCGATTCCAACCCGCTGCTGCTGGCCGCCGGACAACTGATCTACTCGGGAAAGCGCTTTGTCAGCCAGACCTACGCGGTCGAGGCATTGCAGAGCCAACTCCAGGTCCTGCCGGGGCAGGGGAAGCAGGCTTCGCCAAGTACCGTGATACGCAAGTCTGCCTGTCAGCACATTCTGTAACGCGGTGTATCGTTCGATCAGCTGGTGATGCTGGAACACCATGGCGGTGCGGCTGCGGTGCTGTCGCAGGATTCTACGGTTGGTCAGTTCACCAAACTCGCCAGACACAACCTTCCCGGTTGTGGGCTTAACCAGGTGATTCAGTGAACGAAGCAGAGTGGATTTACCCGCGCCTGAAAGTCCCAGTAGCACGGTGAATTCGCCCTTGTGAAAGTGAACGTTGGTGGGTTTGAGCGCGAGGACGTTTCCCGGGTAGGTTACGCCCATACTCTCGACTCGAAGCATCACATTGGTTGATTGAGTTGGGGCCACAGGATCACCTTTTGCAATAAATAAGCTCGCCGTATTGCGAGTTACAATTGAACGATAAAGCTGAGAGATGACACCGTCGTGTCACTGACGTGACAGTTTGATGAAGTGCTTTTGGTTCGCAAGGATTTTCCGAAGGGCTCTGTGAAATACATGGAGCTCAGCCAAAGTGGAACGAGCCACCCAGGAGCTTAAGCAACAAAAATTGCGTTCCACCGTCAGTCGGCGAATCTCACGGTACAGTTCGTCCGTGCTGAGTTCATCGAATTGCTTACCGACTATACTCTTGCCTTCGAGGAGGTCGGACGCGCTCTCCAATAGGTCGCGCTTCCAGGTGCTGACTATGGTGGGGTGGATCTGGAAACGGGCAGCAATTCAAGGTGTGGCCTTAAGGGTGGGCAAGGACAGCCTTGCACTTACTAATTCGAAATAAAGTAAGCGAACATTACCCGGAGATATAAGCCAAATCCGGATGGCCAAAAAACGATTTCAATAGTCGTGGCAATTTTTGCAAACGTCGAAGCTGCCGGTAAACAGTGCTCCGAAGTTGTTCTTTGCTGTTAATGATCTTTTTACCGACGTGATGGTATTTGATATAGCCCCAAACAGACTCGTCAGGATTCAGCTCCGGCGAGTACGGCGGCAGGAAGAACAACCTGAGCTTGCCGTCGAGACTCTCAACATAGTCTCGAACCCGACGAGCATGATGAACCGGGTGGTTATCGAGGATCAGGAAAACCGGCTTGTCAACGTCTTGCACCAGAGCCTTGAGGAAACCAAGAAACGCATCGGTGTTCATGTTGCCCTGAATGGTCTTAAAGCGAAGCTCGCCGCGAGGCGAGATGGCCGAGATCAGATTGATGCTGAAGCGACTGCCCGTATTACGGATGATCGGAGTTTCACCCCTGGGTGCCCAGGTGGTGCCACTGTGATAATCAGACCGAATGCTGGCTTCATCGCCGAAATAGATGGTGGCGCCGACTTTTTTTGCTTCCTTGCGAATTTCCGGGTAGGTCTCTTCTTTCCATTGTTTCACGGCCTCTGGCTTTTGCTGGTAGGCCCGATGCAGGGGTTTCTGAGGCGTCAGCCCCAGGTTTCGAAGCAGACGACCGACCGAGACATCGCTTAACCGGACGTTGAACTTTTGCCGGATGAGCTCACGCACTCGGCCCCGAGTCCACAGGGCAAAATCAAACTTCAACTGGTCCGGCGTAAAGGTCGTTATCCAGATATACAGCTCCCGGATCTGAGCACCGCTCAGTTTCTTGGGACGACCGGAAATCTGCTTGGCCTTGAGCGCGTCAAAGCCACCCTCGCGGTAGGCAGCCAGCCATTCATAGATTCGTGCTCGGCTCATCCCCAGCGCTTTGATGACGACTTCTGGACTCTCGCCATCCATGACCCGTTGAACGGCGCGAACGCGAATGGCTTCTAATGTTTTGTGATCAAGTTTACGACCGTCATCGTGGCGCATGTGTGTAAATATCCGATAAGCTTGGCGAACGGAGCCTACATTATAAATGATGTTCGCTTACTTTCGAACCCATTAGTAAATGGCTTTATTGCCTCATGGTTAGCCGACCAAATATCCGTACAGAGCGGAAAGTCATCTTCCGTACAGGCATTTGAAGGGATTAACAAAGGCGCGATGGCTGACGTATTAACATGAGCAGTAAGATCATTGCGAAGCAGCCGGCAGCGTGCCGTGTCGGCTGTGGGGCATGCTGCATCGCCCCCTCCATCACATCCCCTATACCGGGGATGCCTCACGGCAAACCCGCTGGGGTGAGATGTGCTCAATTAAGCGAGGACAACCTGTGTAAGTTGTTTGTCCATCCCACTCGCCCGGCGGTGTGCAGGCAGTTCGAGTTTGATAGCCAGGTGTGTGGCGAGCACCGCGAACAGGCGATCGCCACACTCACGTGGCTTGAAAAAACGACCGCCTAGATAGCGCGCTTCTTTACGTAAGCCAGCATCAGCTCTCCACACTTGTCGCATGGGAACGACGGTCTAGCAGGCTCATCCAACGCACTAGAACGGGCGCATCGCTGTGGCTAATTTCACCTAACAAACACCTAAATGCTTCTCTAGCCTGCTGGTCGCTAGGCGCTATACGCGTTAACCAAAACTCCAGCGCCGCTAACTCCTGATGACGATTACCGTGCTCTTGAGATTGATGAACCGCCATTTCCGCGAGCGCCTTTACCTCATTGGCTGGATGCCCGAGTAAATCGCGCACTTTAGCCAGCTGGGTAGCAAGCTCAGGCAAAAACAGTGTGGTTCGCTCACGCGCAATGACTAAACACTGATCGAGATAATCCTCCGCCTCAGTAAGCTCTCCAAGCTCAATACAGGCATCTGAGTACCACAATACTGGTCGTTGATAACGATCGCGGGCATTGAGTTCAGCCATTTGATCTAAACTCTCACGTATCTGCGCCAATCCACCTTGATCACCCGCCAAAGCACGTTGCCAGCCTAGCACTCCCTGGGCAGAAATTTGCCAAAGCTGCAAATCCGGGGTTTCTGTCATCGCCGCCGCACGCTCAGCATGACGTGCAGCAAGGTGCACATGACCCAACTGGCGATAAAGTGCAGCGGCAAACATTAACGCCATGGCTAACGTGCCAGGATGCCCGATTTTTTCAGCTAGCCGAATAGCGGATGAGACATGCCGTTCAGCACGCTGATAATCTCCCCGCAAACAGAGCGCCCATCCCTGGAAACACGCAGCCGTTACCTGCGGGTGATCTGAGAACGGGAGCCACTCAATCATCATCTGGGCGTTAAGTGGATCGATCTCATCGAGATGGTCGTGGGCCTGCTGAATTCGTCCCGCCCAATACTCGCACTGCGCCCTGGCATAGTCGGCCAACCGTTGATAGCGGGGGTCTTCCAAGCGCTCGGCAATATCAGACAGGGTAGATGCCAAAGCAAACGCATCCGCATGGGCATAGCGCTGGCTACGCCCCACCCATAATCCCCATTTGACGAGGAAAATTTGTTCGAGATCTTCTGGCTCTTCAGAGGCTTCGCCACACGGATGACGCAACAGCTCTCGGGCACGCACAAAGCTCTCATGTGCAGTTGGCGAGCCATGTCCCTCAAGCGCGAAAGCAGCCTGTCCACGCACCGTCAGCAGACTCACTTCCCGCTCTACTGGGTGTTCTACATGGCGCAGGCTCGCTAACCCAAAATCGGCCATACGCAGCGCCGTTCGATTGGCGCTCACTTTTAACGCCTCACGAGCGGCGAGTTCAAAATAACGAGCGCCACGGGCATAATGACCGCTGCGGCGCAAATGCGTAGCGAAGTCGCCAGGATGCCGACTAAT
Organism: Halomonas sp. 7T; assembly: GCF_025643255.1. NCBI lineage: Bacteria > Pseudomonadati > Pseudomonadota > Gammaproteobacteria > Oceanospirillales > Halomonadaceae > Halomonas > Halomonas sp. 7T. Next base: position 1,528,247 of record NZ_CP087112.1, read on the forward strand.
CCATACAGGGAAACGCTCTTCAATCAGCGTTACCACTTGCTGGTGTAACTTAACCCGAACATCTCTAGGGCATGAAAGGTAGGCGGCCTCCTGAAGAAGCTGATGATTAAACTGGAACTCGTGTTCACCGCTCTCTTTTTCAACAGATTCAATAATTTCCAGCCGTCGCATATGCTCAACGGCCTGGGTAAGGCGCGCCTTGTCCCAACCGCTACACTCGAGCAAAAAGTCCAACCTAAACCGCTTACCTAGCACTGCCGCCACATGGGCTATTTCGCGGTCGCTTTCAAGTTGATCGATACGGCTGGCCAAAAGGCCTAATAATCCCTTGGGAAGCTCGTCGAACTGCACGCTGCGACCTTCCCGGCGATCCATATCCAAACGGCGGCAAATTTCTTGCATATACAGCGGCACGCCGTCGCAACGCTCAATAATTTGATTGCGCAACCGCGGGCTTAAGTGAATTCTATAGCGTCTTGAAAGTTGAGACAGCAAGCGAGATGACTGCAGTGCATCCAGTTTACTGAGCGAAATTTGCTGGTCCCAATGTAGCTTCACAGGGAGGGGCTCACGGCCGTGGTGACTCGCCACCAGCATAAAGGCCGTGTTGATAGGCAACCGCGCCTGAAGCCCTGCCAATACTTTAAAGGAGGGTTCATCTAGCCACTGCAGGTCATCAATCATCAGCACCAGCGTTTTAACCCCAGACTGCTGATCGACTAAGCGGTGAAGCAGACGAACTACCAGCTCAACGGCTTCACCATTTTGGGTAAGCTGAGTAATCTCCTGGACATCTCGGACGCCAAGCGCCTCTTCAAGCAGTTGCTGGCGTTGCTCGTCCAAAGGTTCTATTTCCAACTGAGCCTGTAGCTGACGAATAGAGTCGCAGGTAGGCGCTGCTTCTAAGAACCACGCCACTAAGGTCCGCGCAACACCATAAGGCTCTAGCACCGAAAGGCGCGTGGTAGGTTGCCAGCAAATAGCCGCATCACGGCTAAGCTCTAGCTGGCGAAACCCCACCATCAAAGCGGATTTCCCCATGCCAGAAGCACCACGTACCAGCACACTCTGGCGCAGCCCAATACCGGCTCGAGCGAGAGCATCCCGCAACGTACGTAGCGATGTTTCACGGCCCACTAGACTTGGCGGTAGTGCATCACGGCCACCCTCATTTTGGCCTAACACCAGGGCGCGTAGGCGAACACGGCCATCGCTGGCGACCAAGCGCGACACAAGCCTAGGCTGAAGATCAAGCGCAGGCGGCATGTGCTGACTCGACTCTTGAGAAATGACCAGCTCGCTACCTTCTGCTGCGCTCATCAGCTCCAAGGAAACCTGGGTTACCTGGCCAAGCGGATCCGCAAGTTGGCGCTCAGGCAGATAAACGACGCGACCACTATGCAGTCCCGCTGCCAGTTCAAACTTAGGCGGCTCGCCGTCCCCGGTCCAGTGTCGTGCCGACTCCTGAGGCAACGCTTGGCGGCAGTGCTCATATAAAGCCACCAGTTCTGCCAATTGGTGCGCTGGCCCATGGGTGCCAAAGCAGGCGAGACCCAATCCTCCTGTTGCCCCGGGAAGCCAGAAACCTCCCAGGTGGTGACACTGCTGCTCTAACCAGCGCAGTAGCTCTAATTGAAGAGCCAAGCAGTTGCGCGTTGCGGCACGCTCCTGCCAATCGCCTTGAAGCCTCAAACGAATCGCCATAACAGAGAGCTGACGCAGCTCAATTTCATCTTCCCTAAGCGGCTTGCTGTCAGCCGCTAACGCGCGGGAAAATGCCCCCTGAGGACTCATCGCCCGCGGATCGTGGTGACCGTCTGACCAGTAAGTGGCTAACTGTAAAAAGCTCGGTTCAGGCTGCTGGCCAGAAAGTGCCAATAGTTGTAAATAGCTATTAAATTGCTCATGCGCCGCTGCCATTTGGTTCTTTTCCGCAAGCTGGCGAACTAAACGCTCGTGGAAAGGCCCATAGCCTGAAAAGCGACTGACCAATCCCTCTAGCATGGGATCAGGCACATCGGCATGGGCTTCTAATACCTGTTCAGCAAAGCGAATTACGCGTTGACGCCACTCATTTCTTACCTGAACCAGCCAGCGTTGGAACTCACTACAGTTAGCAAGCTGCAGCTCTTCAATAAGGTCGCCTTGATAACATGCCATGACCGCCTCAAGCGTGGCTAAATCACGCGGACCCTCCAGCAATTGCTGTAATTCGTGTAAATCCACCTGCCAATGATTAGGCAGCTGGAAAGCGATCGTTTGGCGAGATACGTTCAGCACGTGCTCAGCATTATCGCCCATGGACTGGCGAAGACAGTGCAGCGCGTGGCGCAAATTGGTTCTGCCCGATGAGAGGCCTTGGTCGGGCCAAAGCAATTCAGCAAGCGCAGCGCGATTAACCGGCTGGCGGTGCAACAACAAATAAACCAAAAGGGCTTTAACTTTGTCGTAGCTGAAATGTGTCAGCACATCTTCGCCTTGGGTTAGCGAAAAATGGCCAAAAAGAGTCAGCTGGTCTGTCGGTTGAGCATCGCGCATGATACACATCCTGCCTGGGGCTAGCGGTGGCTTAAGCTGGCACGCCACTATGAAAACGAAAAGCCGTATCTGGCGAAGTTATCAGCTCCGCTTCACGCGCCACGAAAAAGGCGATTCGATCATCTAACGAATCATCAGTTTGCTGCCGTGCAAGCAATAAATAATCTTCAAAATGACGCCCTTCCGATTTCACCAGCGTGCGGTAAAAGCGCGCCAGCTCTGCATCTAGAAATGGAATTAAGCGAGCAAAGCGTTCACAACTACGCGCTTCAATTAATGCACCAATGATAAGTACGTCGATTAGCCGTTCAGGGTCGTTGCTGCGTAAATGTTTGCGCAACCCTTCAGCATAGCGAGACGCTGTGAGGTGCTGATAGGCCACGCCCCGTTTTTCCATCAATCCTACCACCTGCTCGAAATGCAGTAGCTCTTCTCGGGCAAGTTGTGACATTTTACTTAGCAAAACGGGCTGATCGACGTAACGATACAGCAAGCTCATTGCCGTAGAAGCCGCTTTCTTTTCGCACTGTGCATGGTCAATTAGCAGCGTCTCGGGATTCGCTAACGCCCACTGTAGCCATACATCTGGCGTTGGACATGCCAGAAAAGCTTCAAGACTTTCCGGCAGCAGATCATCCGCTTGAAGACCATGACCCGCCGGTTGCAGTACACTTAGTTGTATTGACATAACACCATTACCAATCGCTCATCACACTATTGTACAACATATAAACGCCTTATGGCGTTTTCTCCCTTTAAAACCGCGTGTCTTTTAACGCCAATTAACAACAGATAAAGAGGCTATCAGTCGCTATGGGGCGAACAACATGCACGCTTTTCACTCCATCAGCGAAAGGTATGGTAACGCGACAGCACCCTAATCACACCCGCACACGGCATCACTCACTCTTCTTAGGTAAAAAACTTACAATATATTGGCTTAAAATTTTAAATCGGCTCGCTCAAGAAACTAAATATCAGCTCATCAACATAAAGTACAACGCGCCCAGCCGCTTGTCTCCTTAACATTGTCGACAGTTTGCCGTAGAATCTCAGCCATCCACCAGACGCTGTTTGTCAAGCGTATGTCATGTGTACGGGCGTATATTCAATACCGTGTGAGTATGCGTTCGTCACCACTAGAAGATGAGAGGGCCCCAACGTGCTTGAAGCTTACCGCCAACATGTCGAGGAACGCGCTGCTGAGGGCGTCCCGCCCAAGCCCCTAAATGCTGAGCAAGTCGCTTCCTTAATTGAGCTGCTGAAAAATCCGCCAGCGGGTGAAGAAGAGATCATCCTTGATTTGATCACTAACCGTGTCCCGCCGGGCGTTGACGAAGCTGCTTATGTTAAAGCAGGTTTCTTAACCGCAATTGCCAAAGGGGAAGCCACCTCTCCACTTATCGATAAAATCCATGCGGTTAAATTGCTCGGCACCATGCAAGGCGGTTACAACATCGTCTCTATGGTTGAGCTGCTAGACAATGAAGAGTTAGCTCGTGAAGCAGGTGAGCAGCTAAAACACACCCTGCTGATGTTTGATGCCTTCCACGATGTGGAAGAGCGCGCTAAAAACGGCAACGCTGTCGCTAAGGACGTGATTCAATCCTGGGCTGACGCAGAGTGGTTCCTTTCCAAGCCTGCACTGGAAGAAAAAATCACGCTGACGGTGTTCAAGGTGCCGGGCGAAACCAACACCGATGACCTCTCCCCTGCCCCGGATGCTTGGTCACGCCCCGACATTCCGCTGCATGCTAACGCCATGCTCAAAAATGAGCGCGATGGTATCGAGCCGGAAGTCCAAGGCACCACTGGCCCGCTGAAGCAGATCGAAGACGTTAAAGCCAAAGGTTTCCCGGTTGCTTATGTAGGCGATGTCGTCGGCACCGGCTCTTCGCGTAAGTCAGCCACTAACTCCGTACTGTGGTTCTTCGGCGACGACATTCCTTACGTCCCGAACAAGCGTGCAGGTGGCTTCTGCTTCGGCGGCAAAATTGCGCCTATCTTCTTCAACACGATGGAAGATTCTGGTGCGCTGCCGGTAGAAATGGACGTTTCCAAGTTGGAAATGGGCGATGTCATCGACGTTTACCCCTACGCAGGCAAAGTGTGCAAGCACGGAACTGACGAAGTCGTTTCCACTTTTGAGCTGAAGACACAGTTAATTCTGGATGAAGTTCGCGCAGGTGGCCGTATTCCGCTAATTATTGGTCGCGGACTCACTGGCAAAGCGCGTGAATCATTAGGCCTTGAGCCATCCGACGTATTCCGCCTACCCGACCAGCCAAAAGATACGGGTAAAGGTTTCACCCTTGCTCAAAAAATGGTGGGTAAGGCCTGTGGTTTGGACGGCGTCCGTCCAGGCATGTACTGCGAACCCAAAATGACCACGGTTGGCTCTCAGGACACCACCGGGCCAATGACGCGTGATGAGCTAAAAGACTTAGCGTGCCTGGGCTTCCAAGCCGACTTGGTTATGCAGTCTTTTTGTCACACCGCGGCTTACCCCAAGCCAGTTGACGTTGATACGCACCACACACTGCCTGACTTTATTATGAACCGTGGCGGTGTTTCGCTGCGTCCCGGTGATGGCATTATTCACAGCTGGCTTAACCGCATGCTGCTGCCCGACACCGTAGGCACCGGGGGTGATTCTCACACCCGTTTCCCGCTGGGCATCTCGTTCCCTGCAGGTTCAGGCTTGGTAGCATTCGCTGCGGCGACCGGGGTTATGCCGCTGGATATGCCTGAGTCTGTACTGGTGCGCTTTAAAGGTGAACGTCAGCCAGGCGTTACGCTTCGCGACCTGGTTCACGCCATTCCGCTTTATGCTATTAAGCAAGGCCTTCTCACCGTTGAAAAATCCGGTAAGAAAAACGCTTTCTCTGGCCGTGTGCTAGAAATTGAAGGTCTTGAAGAGCTAACCGTCGAGCAAGCCTTTGAGCTTTCTGATGCGTCTGCCGAGCGTAGTGCTGCGGGCTGTACCATCACCCTCTCTGAAGAGAGCGTGACCGAATACCTAAAATCCAACATCACACTATTGAAGTGGATGATCGCGAATGGTTACGGCGACGAGCGTACCATTAGCCGCCGTATCGAAGGCATGGAAGCATGGCTTGCTAACCCAAGCCTGATGCGTGCCGACAAAGACGCTGAGTACGCCGAAGTTATCGAAATCGACCTCAGCGAAATTAAAGAGCCAGTCCTTTGCGCCCCGAACGACCCAGACGATGCACGCTTACTGTCTGACGTAGCGGGCCAAAAAATCGATGAAGTATTCATCGGTTCATGTATGACTAACATCGGCCACTTCCGCGCTGCCGGTAAACTGCTTGAGAAGCAGCCCGCAGGCAGCCTGAAGACCCGTCTATGGCTGGCGCCGCCCACCAAGATGGACCAGCACCAGCTGACCGAAGAGGGTTACTACGGCATTTACGGCCGTGCAGGTGCCCGCATGGAAATGCCGGGTTGTTCTTTGTGTATGGGTAACCAGGCACGCGTGGCTGCGAAAAGTACCGTGGTGTCTACGTCTACACGTAACTTCCCGAACCGTTTGGGCGATGGTGCCAATGTCTACCTCGCCTCGGCGGAACTGGCAGCGGTAGCCGCTGTAGAAGGCCGCTTACCCAGTGTTGAAGAGTACCAGCGCTATATGGGCGAATTTGACGCTATGGCGGGAGAGATATATCGTTACATGAACTTCCACGAAATCGAGGAGTATCAGAAGATTGCCTCGAACGTGATTCCGATTGCACAAGAAGCGTAAATTCTTTGTTGCAATCGATCTATCGCCGATGCTCGCACCATCGCAGAACAGGTGAAGACTACCTTTTTCTGAGTCGATGACCGAACGCCCCGCCCTGTTCACAGGTCGGGGCGTTTTTTATTGCTAGCCTCTGGCGTTACTCCATAACAAGCAAATTACTAACCAGCTAACTACTAATAGAAGGAGCATGTGATGCCCGCAACAACGATCGTGACCCCAGATTTATGCGATGCCTATCCGGAAGTAACCGTGCTTGAACCGATGTTTGCCAACTTTGGCGGCGTCGACAGCTTTTACGGCCCTATTCGCACGGTGAAATGCTTTGAAGATAACTCCATGGTGAAGCAGGCCGTCGCCGAACCTGGCGAGGGCGCGGTGCTAGTCGTTGATGCAGGAGGCTCACATCGTTGTGCCATGCTAGGTGACATGCTGGCCGAGCAAGCCGCTAAAAATGGTTGGGCAGGCGTTGTCATGTTTGGCTGTGTGCGGGATGTCGATATCTTAGCAACGCTTCCCTTGGGAGTGCAGGCAATGGGTAGTCATCCAAGAAAAAGTGAAAAGCGCGGCGAAGGCCAGCGAGATATTGCCGTGACCTTTGCTGGCGCCACTCTTCGGCCAGGCCAATGGCTCTATGCTGATAATAACGGCATTATTATCGCGGAGAAGGCGCTCGACCTTGCCGAATAGCGCACCTTGCCAGGCGTGGCAGATAGTGCCACCCTGGTGTTTCACTTTGACATTTTTGTGACCATGCAGCCGTTAAATCAATTAGGTTACGCGTTATTAAAAACCCTTCGTGATCATCTTCGCCCCCTGATTGCGTACCATCTACTCTTTACACTACTCGCCACCGCGCTTTTGGTGCCCTTGATTGCATGGGCAGCTCGGGCCGTTCTGGCGCAGCTTAATCGTGTGGTGATTACTAATGATGCGCTGATTAGTTTGCTGTTTAGCCCTTTAGGTTTAATGGCTATGCTAGTGGGGCTTGGATTTACCTTCTTGCTCATCTATTGGCAGCAAGCGGGTATGCTAATGGTGGCCGTAAAGCCTAAAGACAATCACTACCAGCTTGCATTTGAAGCACTGTGGCACAGCACAAGACGTTTGCACGCCCTATCAGGCTTAGTCGTCTTACAAGTAGGTACGCACCTGCTGCTATTGGCTCCTTTTATGGCTGGCCTTGCTTGGCTGTATGATTTTTGGCTGAGTGGGCTTGACCCCTACTACCTGCAGAGGGCGCGCCCTCCAGCATTTTGGTACTTTATAGCCAGTGCGTTTCCTCTGTTAATTGGCTGGGTAGGGCTTGCGGCATGGCTCTACTTACGCTGGCTGCTGGCACTGCCATTGGTTGCGCTAGAACGTTATACCCCCTATCAGGCACTCAAGCACAGCGTTGTATTAACCCGAGGATGGCACCGCTCTATAGGCATTGCGGTACTAACTCTCTTGGCCATTATTATTGGCCTTCCTTTCATCGCTACCTGGCTATTTGATCTTGTCTTTACGCCTCTTCTTTGGTGGCTACCTGAACGAAGTGCCGTACTTATTCCCGCGATGCTGGCCTATTTAACAGGCTATATACTAATAACACTTACCCTTACTTTTTTGGGTATAGCGACCAACGCTTTGCTGTCGGCCTGCCTCTACTTGCAACTTGCCTATCGTGAGGTGCGTCCCGCGCCCCGCTCTGATCAGGCGCATCCAGGCCGCTGGGCCTGGGCAATCGAACTCAGCGTGATAGTAATAGCAGCACTTCAAGCCTGGTGGATTCTCAATAGCTTCGAGATACGTGACCAAGTAACGGTCATTGCTCATCGTGGTAGTTCCATGGTGGCGCCGGAAAATACACTCGCGGCGGTAGAACAAGCCCTGATAGACCGTGCTGACTATGTTGAACTTGATGTGCGCCTGAGCGCCGATAATCATGTCATGCTCTACCATGATCGAACATTAACGCGCTTAACCGGCGATCCTCGCGAGTTTGGCGATTTAACCAGAGAAGAGCTAAGTCTTTTCGACGTAGGCAGTTGGTTTGGCGACGCCTATCAAAATGAAAAAATTGCGGGCCTCGATGAAACCCTGGCGCTGGTACGCGGACGCGCTGGGCTGATGATCGACATGAAACCCCTCCCCGGCCAAGAGCGGGCACTTGCCCGGGCTGTTTTAGATACGCTGGACGCAGAAACGGACCTTCGTTACCACTGCTGGGCCTCTCAAGAGAACACGTTAATAGCGGTCGCTAACTGCGGGTTACCCAACGCCTTGATGGATATGCGTATAGCCACTATGTCACCCGATACTGTTCGCTATATCAAACAGCAGGCCCCTGAGCTAAGGGTCACGCTGCTCGCCCAGTTAATACTACCCGGCAATCTTGATCGCCAAAGCTTCGACGCGCTAGGGCTCAGGCATAATCGTATAAATCGACGAGAAATCAGCCTAGCCGCGCTTTACGGTTACGAAATACACGCATGGACAGTTAATGACACAGCGCGCATGTCGACGTTAATTGACCTCGATGTTGATGCCATCATTACTGACTACCCAAATCGTTTGCGCGACCTAATGGAAGAGCGCCGCACGTTAAGCGACGGTGGACTCATGCTCGTGAAACTACGCAATTGGCTGCGTGAATAGCGGGGTGTAACGTCTCATCGAGCTGGCGCTCATACAAACGGCGGCCTGAGGGCCGCCGTTTGTTCTCCAACCCCTCATTAGTCTCCCATCACTACCCCTTCTCGGCGTGGATCTGCACCACCAAATAACGTCCCGTCGTCTAAACGCATAATCGTCTGCAGGCCGCTAGTTAGCTCTCGCTCAGTCACCGTATGCCCCCGCTCGCGTAAATCCTCTATTGTCTCGGCAGGAAAGCGCCCCTGCTCAACAAACACGTCTCCACCTAAGGTAATCGCATGGGGTAAATTCAGTGCGGCTTGCGCGTTTTGTCCCCAGTCACGCATTGCTACAAGCGTACGGGCCGTGTAATGGATAATAGCGGCTCCGCCGGGAGAGCCTAAACTGGCGACTAGCTCGCCGCTCTCTTGATCGAAAACGAGCGTAGGGGCCATGCTAGAGCGGGGGCGCTTACCCGGCTCAACGCGGTTAGCCACACGTTCTCCATCAACTTCAGGCACAAATGAAAAATCAGTTAGCTCGTTATTGAGCATATAACCGCCGGGAAGCCCCGTTCCTCCGTCAGCCAGCATCCGCGACCCAAAGGCCTGCTCAATAGAGGTTGTCATCGCAATGGCATTACCCTCTGCATCGATAATACTCATGTGGCTAGTGCCATACTCAGGCTGCTCAGGCTGGCTTGCAAAGCTAACCGCTTGCTCTCCAGGATTACCCGGCTCAGCGCTGTCGCCCATACTTTCCGGCCCAATTAAAGCGCTACGGCTGGCAAGATATTCTGGCGCCAACATCAATGACCAATCTCCTCCGGGTGCTTCAACAAATGCGGGGTCAGCGATATAACGGCCACGGTCTGCGAACGCTAAGCGAGACGATTCCAAAAACTGGTGCAGCCAGCCGCTGCTGGCGGCAGCATTATCTAGCGGAGCTTCTAATAGAGGCTGCTGATCCAGCATGCCTAAAATCTGCATGACGGTGATATGCCCAGAGGAAGGTGGAGGGAAACCGCATACCTCCCACTGCTGCCAAGGCGTACATAAAGGATCACGTTCAAGCGCTTGGTAACTACTCAAATCTTCCAGCGTCATATCACCGGGGCGTGCAGGGTGCGTTTGGACACGGTGGACTAAGTTTTCAGCGATCTCGCCCTCGTACAGCGCTACGCTCCCTTCACTGGCAATACGCTGTAAAATAGCTGCCAAGGCGGGGTTCGTCAGGGTCTCTCCTATCGCAATGGGCTCGCCGCTAGCATCATAATAAAAAGCACTTGCCAGAGCATCTTGACGCAACGCTTCATCGTTCGCCAAGCTGGTATGCAGGCGCTGACTAACGGCAAACCCCTCCTCGGCCAAAGTAATGGCCGGCTCAAACAGCACTTCCCATGGAAGCTGGCCATGGGTTGCATGGGCTTTTTCAAGCATTTTAAGCGTGCCCGGCACCCCGACGGAAAGGCCGCTTGCTACCGCATCCATAAACGCCAGTGGTTCGCCCTGCTCGATGAATAACTCTCCACTAACCGCTGCGGGGGCCGTCTCTCTGCCGTCGTAAGCCTGAACGCGTATACCATCGTAGTGCATCAGAAAAGCACCGCCACCGATGCCGCTGGACTGAGGCTCCACAAGAGTAAGCACCATCTGTACCGCTACCGCTGCGTCAACGGCATTGCCACCCGCTCTTAATACTTGATACCCAGCATCGGTTGCCAATGGGTTGGCCGCGGCCACTGCAAAAGACGATGTCGCCCAACCCGGTTTGTCTTCGTATCCTGAACCCACCTCGGGTGTCACGGAGGGTGCTTCATAGCTAAACCCATAGCTATACAGCGGCAACAGCAATAAACCTATTAGCGCCACATTTGTCTTAATGAACGACATAACCGTACTCCCTGTTAAAACGTCTGGCAGCCCCATTCAGCACCCTGTGTTTTGCATACCGCTAACTGTTTTGCTTACCGCGCAGCATTTTAAGCCAGAGCACTGACAAGGCCTTGCTCTCCAAACCACTAATGAATAGTAGCCTATTAAACGACTGCGCCCGGCACAATGGCCGGGCGCAGCAGCATTTAGATAGCCAGTTGGTGGCATCTAAGCAATGGTTTCTCCCGCCAGCATAAACCACGTTTCCAGTACCGCATCCGGGTTTAAAGAGACAGAGTCGATACCCTGCTCCATCAACCATTTGGCTAAATCAGGGTGGTCAGAAGGCCCTTGCCCACAGATACCCACGTATTTCCCCTGGGCTTTACACGCCTGGATAGCCATAGCGAGAAGCTTTTTCACTGCAGGGTTCCGCTCATCAAACAGGTGCGCCACGATGCCTGAATCACGATCCAAGCCGAGGGTTAACTGTGTCAAGTCGTTCGAACCGATAGAGAATCCGTCGAAGTACTCAAGGAATTCATCCGCTAACAGCGCGTTAGCAGGCAACTCACACATCATAATAACTTTGAGGCCATCGGGATTTTCAGCCCCGCCCCGCTTCAACCCATTAGCAGCAAGCAGTTCAACCACTTCACGCGCTTCATCCGGGGTACGTACAAAGGGCACCATGATTTCGACGTTATCGAAACCCATCTCTTCACGCACACGCTTAAGCGCCCGACACTCAAGTTCAAAGCAGGGGCGGAAAGCCTCTGAAATGTAACGGGACGCGCCCCGGAAACCTAGCATGGGGTTCTCTTCACCAGGCTCATACAGCTTGCCGCCGATAAGATTTTCGTACTCGTTCGATTTAAAATCCGACAGTCGAACAATCACTCGCTGAGGGTGGAATGCAGCCGCTAGGGTAGAAATACCCTCCACCAGTTTATCAACATAAAAACTGACAGGGTCTGAATAGCCAGCGGTGCGCAGGTCGATCACCTGCTGAAGATCAGCAGGCAAGGTGTCGTATTCAAGCAGTGCTTTAGGGTGCACGCCGATCATGCGGTTAATAATAAATTCAAGCCGCGCCAGGCCCACGCCCGCATGGGGCAGGCTGGCAAAACCAAATGCGCGATCTGGGTTACCAACATTCATCATGATTTTAAAAGGGATTTCTGGCATGGCATCGACACTCGACACTTTACAGTCAAATGCCAGCAACCCTTCGTACACGTGGCCGGTATCGCCTTCAGCACACGACACGGTCACATCAATGCCTTCTCTGAGCTGCGTCGTTGCATCACCACAACCGACGACAGCGGGAATGCCCAACTCCCGCGCAATAATCGCCGCATGACAGGTACGTCCACCGCGGTTGGTCACAATGGCCGAGGCACGCTTCATGATCGGCTCCCAGTCCGGGTCCGTCATGTCGGTAACAAGGACATCCCCCTCTTGGATTTTGTCCATTTCATCGGGGGTAAGCACAATTTTCACCGCACCCCGGCCGATGCGCTGCCCAATGGCTCGGCCGGTAATCAGCGTGCGTCCTTTCTCGCGCAGGTGGAACCGTTCAAGCTTGCCTCCCTCCTGCTGAGAGACCACGGTCTCAGGGCGTGCCTGAACGATATAGAGCTTGCCATCATCGCCATCAAGCGCCCACTCGATATCCATAGGACGCTGGTAATGCTGCTCAATGGTCATCGCCTGACGCGCAAGATCCATCACTTGCGCATCACTGATACAGAAGCGGCCGCGGTCTTTTAACGGTACATCTACTGTTTCGACCGATTTTCCTGCACTTGCATCCTGACCATAAACCATCTTAATAAGCTTTGAGCCTAACGTGCGACGCAACACGGCGGGGCGCCCTGCCGCGAGAGTCGGTTTATGCACATAGAATTCGTCAGGATTGACCGCCCCCTGGACCACCGTTTCACCCAGCCCCCAGGATGCGGTAACAAAGACCGCGTCACGGTAACCAGACTCGGTATCCAGCGTAAAGAGAACGCCCGACGCACCCGTTTCGGAGCGCACCATTTTTTGCACACCCGCCGACAACGCAACGTTCTCGTGGGCATAGCCCCGGTGTACCCGGTAAGAAATAGCACGGTCGTTAAACAGCGACGCAAAGACTTCATGTACCGCATGTTTGATGTTATTGAAACCTTCAATGTTCAGGAAGGTCTCCTGCTGACCCGCAAAGGACGCATCAGGTAAATCTTCGGCCGTGGCCGAACTGCGCACCGCAACTTTTAAATTCGGGTGCTGATTTTGTAGCTCTTCATAAGCACCGCGCAGTGCTTTTTCAAACGCAGGGGGCAAAGGCGTATCGATAATCCACTGGCGGATCATGCTACCCGCCTTGGCTAGCGCTTTAACGTCATCGACGTCTAAACGCGCTAAGGTAGCGTTAATGCGGTCATTCAGCCCTTCATGGGATAGAAACTCGCGATAGGCATGCGCGGTTGTGGCAAAACCACCCGGCACCGTCACGCCGACACCCGACAAGTTGGAGATCATTTCGCCAAGCGAGGCGTTTTTACCACCCACGCGTTCGACGTCTGCCATGCCAAGCTGATCGAACCACAGAATGTACTCTTCCACGCTACCCCCTCGCATTTAGACTTCTTGGCGACCAAACGGCCGACACTGAATGACCGTGCCACCCTAGCACTGCGGCGGGGTATTCGCCATTGGTCTAACAGCGAAGGAGGTGGAGGATTTTTACAACAAAGGCGCTTTAAACGCACTTTCTGTAGTTAAGAACGTCTGCTAAACACGTCTATGAAGAGCGCCTGCTTACATCGTCAATAGCAGCAATTGCCCACCAGCCGTTGTGCTGCTTCGCTGCCCAGCTCACAATGATGACCTTCAATAACGACTTTCATTCTTTGGTGGATTTCAACATGAAGCGGACAGCTTTTTTTATTTCTGACGGTACCGGTATCACCGCTGAAAGCCTTGGGCGTAGCTTGCTTGCGCAGTTCAGCGATATCGATATTGAAATGTTAACCAAGCCCTACATTGATACCGTTGAAAAAGCCCAGGCCCTGGCAGAGATCATTGAGTCCACCGCCATACGCAACGGCCAGCGTCCCATCATTATCGATACGATTGTCGATCAGCAGATTCGCGATGTGATTCGTAAAGCCAGCGGCTTCAAAGTTGATATTTTTTCAACCTTCCTGAAGCCGTTAGAGCAGGAGCTAGAAACCCACTCCTCATACAGTGTGGGTAGAACCCACTCTATCGGTAGCGATGCAGTCTATATGGACCGTATCCACTCGGTGCACTTTGCGCTCGATAACGACGATGGCGCCCGCACTCATCAGTACGATAAAGCAGATATTATCTTGGTCGGCGTATCACGCTGCGGTAAAACGCCAACGTCGCTTTATCTAGCCCTTCAATTTGGCATTCGCGCCGCTAACTACCCGCTAACGGAAGATGACCTTGACGAGGATGGCAGCTTAAAGCTACCTAAAGTGCTAGCACCCCACCGCCACAAACTGTTTGGGTTAACCATTGATGCGCGCAGGCTTGCGGCTATTCGAAACGAACGCCGGCCCAACAGCCGCTACAGCTCGATGGACCAGTGTTTACAGGAAGTGGAGCAGGCGGAGTCACTGTATCGCTCAATGAGCATTCCATTTATTGATACAACGCGCTTTTCCGTTGAAGAAATTTCCACGCGGATGATTGCAGAGACAGGTCTAGCGAGGCGCTTTTCGCCCCGCTAACTTTTAATCACGCTTACATGCCCTTGGGAGCGAAAATCCCAGGGGCGTTACGCCAGTAACCTTTGTAATCCATGCCAAAACCAAAGACATAACGATCCGCCACTTCAAGGCTACAGTAGTCGGCTTTCAAGCCCGGCACGGCCTTTCTATCGTGCTGCTTATCGACAAGCACAGCCGTCGTTACGCTGGCCGCCTGGGCTTCTTCGCAGTAAGCAAGAATGGCTGCCAATGTCGCGCCTTCATCGAGAATGTCATCCACAATCACCACATGTCGGCCCGCCATGGGAATTTCCGGCGATACCCGCCAGAATAGCTCGCCACCACGCAGTTCGTTGCGATAACGCGTGGCATGCAGGTAATCCACTTCTAGCGGAAAACCTAGCCGGGTTAAAAGATGCCCGGTGGTGATTAACCCGCCATTCATAACACAGTAAAAAACCGGCAACTTATCGCCCAAATCTTTGGTAATCGCCTCAGCCATACGATCTAAGGCACGCTCTACTTTTTCCTGAGAGATCAAGCAGTCAGCGTTATCCATCAACTCACGCATTGAATCCAGCGACTCAAGCGTTTCTTTATCCAATTTGGACATTCAATTACTCCAAAGCACGTAAACAGTATCGGGTTATTTACTTTAAACAGAGATGATTAATTAGCGAGTGCTTCTAATTGGGCATGCGTACGCCGCCAACGGCCTAATGCCGATAGCGCATCGAGATCGGGTCTAGCACGTCCATAGCGCAGTTTAGCGGGGCGCTTACTTTGCAAGCCCCGACAAGCATCGACCACCTCAAGTGCGGCAGCTCGATCATTACACACCAACAGCATGTCGCAACCAGCCGTTAACGCTGCGTTTGCACGCGCTTTTGGATCCCCAGCTTCATGAGCGCCTGTCATGCTCAAATCATCGGAAAAAATACACCCTTTAAACCCTAACGACTCCCTGAGCATACCCAGCCAATTAGGTGAAAAACCCGCAGGCCGGGTATCAAACGCGCTATAGATCACATGGGCAGGCATTACCCCACCCAGTTGACTTGCAAGACGGGTAAAGGGAAGAAGATCGTGCTGTTTTATTTGCTCGAAGGGGCGGTTATCAACGGGGAGTGCCACATGAGAATCAGCTGCAACGCCGCCGTGACCCGGGAAGTGTTTTCCCACGGCCGCCATACCCGCGTCATGTAAACCTTGAATAAACCCTTGGCCCAATAATGCAACATGGGCGGGATCACTGCTGAAACTGCGGTCACCAATCACGCTAGAAATTCCGCTCTCTACGTCCAGCACTGGGGCGAAACTAATATCCAGCCCACAAGCAGCCATCTCCATACCCAATAGCCAGCCTGCATCTTTGGCTAACGCCATACCCGCTTCTTGGTTGCCGGTAAATAGGTCGCCAATGCGCGCCATGGGTGGCAGCCTGGTGACGCCTTGCTTGAGACGCTGAACACGCCCGCCTTCTTGGTCGATAGCGAGCAGCAGATCCGCGCGTACCCGACGGATATCGCTGCATAATTGGCGCGTTTGATAGGCATTCTCTACGTTACGCGCAAACAGGATGACCCCGCCCACCGCAGGATCCCGCAACAGCTGTTTGTCAGCTTTAGTCAATTGCGGCCCTTCAAGGTCAAGCATGACCGGGCCTAGGGATTGAGTCATTGTGATGGATCCAACAAGGAGGGGTAGCAATTTTAGACGATCAATGAGGCGTGTCAAAATTATCAGAGACAGAAACGTAAGCATCGCCTCCATGCAGCCAAACCGACGTACCGGGTCGTGCAAACTGAAAAACCACTAATAAATCGTCATTGCGTAATCGAATACAGCCATGAGAGGCAGGCTCTCCCATCGGTTGATCGGGTGGCGTACCGTGCAAATAAATATAGCGCCGCTGGGAATCCACCTCGCCGCCACGGTTTTTGCCCACTTCTAAGCCGCACAGCCATAAAATCCGCGTCAATATCCAGTCACGGGAGTGATGGGTTTCCGCTAGTTCAGCGGTGTACACCTCACGCGTCCATCGACGGCCGCGAAACACCGCATTTTCTGGCAGGCCATCGCCAATCGCTGCCCGCACATAGTGCCAGCCCTGGGGCGTTTGGCCACTGCCCTCTTGCTGGCCGACACCCGCTTCCCCCGTTGAAATAGCGCATTCATGACGCAGTACTCGCCCCTGCCAACAGCGCAGTTGCTGTCTCTGCGTGTCAATCTCTAGCCAGTGATCGTCTAAAGGCGGTAGCTCAGCTAACGTGGGCGTTCTCATACGGACCTTCTTCTGGTGCAGGGGGTAGCGGTGCATGCATGGCGGCCACCACCACCGGGCGTAAACGTCTTACCAAGTCTCTAACGGTGACCTGCTCGTTGTAGTCTTTAGCAGCGATGTCGCGCAGTGCATCAAGACCCGACAGGGTGAAAATGACGGTACCTAACATGAAGTGTAGCCGCCAAAAGCGCTCCGCATCAGGCAAATCAGGGGTGGCTTGGCGTACCAGCTCAGTGAAGCGTGTAAATACATCGCCATACTCCTGCTGGATATAGCGCCGTAGATGTCCCTGCGCCTGGCTGTATGCGAGCCCCAACAACCGCATGAATACCTTCAAGCTATTCCGCTCTGCAGGCACTGCCAGCACCGTTGATGCCATGGTTTCAAGTAGCACCTCCAACGGTATAGGCGCGCCTTGATGGCGTGCCTCTAGATCATCTAGCGCGGTATGAAACCGTTGTGAAAAAGGCTCCAAGTACCGCGCAAAAACGGCTTGGATAAGCGCTTTTTTCGAACCAAAGTGATAGTTGACCGCCGCTAGGTTAACCCGCGCCTTGCTTGTGATATTGCGCAGCGAGGTTTCGGCAAAACCGCGCTCTGCAAATAGCACCTCTGCGGTATCTAAAATACGCGTTACCGTATCAGACTGCGCCATCGCGCCCTCCAAAAAACAAGTGTTTAAAACATCGCAAAATACTATGTCATTAACTCCCTCGTCTCAATCCTTTATATCCACTCAATCATTCACTACCTGTCACTATTTTTCTCAAAAATTCAAACGCTCGTGCTGTTTTTCACTTACATCAGCAAGCTCTACCGCTAGATAAAGCTCAACCATGTACTGGACAGAGGAACATACTGTATACTTAAACACATACTGATTAGCCGACATGTCGCTACTGTCTTTTCATTTTTTGGAGTTTGTTATGTCGCGTCCACTCACAGCACGTCAGCAGCACGTATTTGATTTCATCGTTAAAACGATGGGTGAATTTGGCTACCCGCCTACGCGCGCAGAAATTGCTAAGGCGCTGGGGTTCCGCTCTCCCAACGCGGCGGAAGAGCACCTGCGCGCGTTAGAACGCAAAGGCGCCATTCGGATTATCCGCAATACATCACGGGGTATCCGCTTGCCTAACCAGGACGCTTCAGAGGTGGCGGAAACTGCCTCACCAACGCCTTCAGCGACCAGTGTGGATACCCAGCTCATCGGGCTACCGGTCATTGGGGAGGTTGCCGCAGGTAGCCCTATTTTGGCAGCCGAGCATATTGACCGTTACTGCCCACTGCCTGCGGAATATTTCACGCCAAAAGCAGATTACCTGCTGCGAGTGCGTGGATTATCGATGAAAGACGTAGGCATCCTAGAGGGCGATTTGTTGGCAGTACACCGCACTGATCGCGTTCGCGATGGGCAAATAGTCGTTGCCAGGCTTGAAGATGAAGTCACCGTTAAACGCTTTAAGCGCCAAGGCCACCAAGTGACCCTGGTGGCTGAAAACGCCGACTTTGCCCCCATTGAAATCGATCTACGCACTCAGCAGCTAGACATAGAAGGGGTCGGCGTTGGGGTTATACGGGGCGGAAACGGGCAGGCATTAGGTTAGCCCTCAGGCTATAGCTATATAGCTGCTCCAGCAGGCTTATTGAGAATCGATATAGCGGTGGTCATTGAACGTGGCCACCCAGCTAGGATGATAGACCAGTAAAATGCTTAACAGCATGCCGGTTAGAAACGCTTCAGAGGGCATCAAAAGCGGCAGGAACCGAGCATACTCCTGAGCAAGATAAACTGCCTCAGGATCCGTCCCAGCCGCTACAATCAACAGCACGGTAACGAGCCCAGCCCCCAGCGTGGCTAACGCAGCACCGAAAAAACCGCATGCAAACATAAATACCATCAAGTTATCAGGCAACCGCCGGTCAACTAGGCGCCACACCAAGCCAATGATAAACGCGGGCACGATACCCGTTATCATGACATTAGCCCCCCAAAGCACCCAATCATTACGCCCTATCACCACCATCGCAATGTTGATCACTGCGTTACTTAGAAGCGCCAGCGGAATTCTAAATACCAGGGTCATTAACACGGTAAAAACAAGGTGAAGCGTCAGCCAATCGACTGCTTGGGCACGCAACTGCCACATCAACATGACGGCCAGCGTAGCACCCAACCAGCGATGCTGAAGTGCGATATCACTGCTCAATACTTGCCAGGGGCGCTGCCATACCACCCAGGCCAACACGCCCAGTGATATTAACCAGGTAAGCACCAGCGCCCAGGGTGCGAGAACACTTTGCGCAAATGACATGGAGGCCCCTAACAGTGGTTAACTAAATACAATCGTTTTATTACCGTGGATCAGCACGCGATCCTCAAGATGCCAACGTAACCCTCTTGCCAGTACCGCTTTCTCAACATCTCGGCCAAAACGCACTAGATCGGTAGGTGTATGGCAGTGGCTTACGCGATGAATATCCTGTTCGATGATAGGCCCTGCATCCAGTTCTTCGGTGACATAATGGCAGGTGGCCCCAATGAGTTTGACGCCGCGTTCGAAAGCTTGGTGATACGGTTTTGCGCCAGCAAACGAGGGCAGAAAACTGTGATGAATATTAATCACTCGCCCAGCATACCGCTCGCACAGCGCAGGAGGCAGGATTTGCATATAGCGAGCTAAAACGACGCAATCAGCGCGTACGCTATCAATTTGGGCCTGCACTTTCTCGAACGATGCCTGCTTGTTAGCCGCATCGACGGGCACATGGTGATAAGGAATACCGTACCACTCCGTCAGCGAACGCATATCTTCATGGTTAGAAATTACACCCACAATATCGCAATCAAGCTCACCGGCCTGCCAACGGTAAAGTAGATCCACCAAGCAGTGCGACTCCCGCGACACCATTAACACGACGCGACGACGCTTTTGGGTATCCATTAATGACCACTGCATATTGAACGCGTCTGCTACAGGTTCAAAAGAGGTGCGCAGCGCCTCGGCAGACATACCCAGCGAATCCGCTAAAATTTCATAACGCATAAAAAACCGGCCTGTTTCAAGGTCGGAGTGCTGGCTTGCTTCAGTAATTGACCCCCCCTGCTCGGCAATAAAGCTGGAAACACGCGCTACAATGCCCACTTGGTCGGGGCAGGAAACAACAAGACGATAATAGTGCGACATAGATAGCTATCTCTTAATTGGTACTTTTAAAAGGTGCTTTTTATAGGGGCTTTGATAAGTGCTTTTTTAATAAGCAGCTTTGATCGGCACACGTAACTT
Source organism: Halomonas sp. 7T (assembly GCF_025643255.1). Classification (NCBI taxonomy): domain Bacteria; kingdom Pseudomonadati; phylum Pseudomonadota; class Gammaproteobacteria; order Oceanospirillales; family Halomonadaceae; genus Halomonas; species Halomonas sp. 7T. The sequence goes on from NZ_CP087112.1 coordinate 1,548,337, forward strand.
ATTTCAATGGCATGCTTACGCTTCATTAGCTGATGCTATGAGCACCGCTTCAACCGCTCTAGTGTACCGGAAGCCCATAAGGTAAGCACCGGGCGGAGGCCATGATGATTGTTAGCCGCCCCTGCCTTCCCGTATAGTTAAGGTCTTACTTTTTAGGCTTTTCGTGACTAATGCATCCAACACGCGCTCTACTTCGTCCCCGTCGTCGCCCACCACTGCGCCTGCTTCCGCTGGGCGGGTGCGGTGAAATTGGAATGAATCTGACGCTGTATGGATACGACGATCAATGGATCGCCGTCGACTGCGGCATGATGATTCGTCAAGATTTACCCAATGCCCCCTTGCAAGTCCCGAATACGGACACCCTGGAAACGTTAGGCATCAAGCCGCAGGCACTTTTCATTACCCATGGGCACGAAGACCACATCGGCGCCGTTGCCTGGTTATGGCCTAAGTGGAACTGCCCGATTTATGCAACGCCACTGGCGGCTGGCTTGCTGCGTCTGAAATTTGCAGAGCGTCAGTTAAGCAGCGGTGCTATCCACGTCATTGAGCCGGGCGATGCCATGCAGCAGGGCCCCTTTACGCTGCGCTACTTATTGCTTACTCACTCCATTCCGGAAAGCTGCGCCATTATGATGATGGCGGGCGAATATCGTGTTCTGCATAGCGGTGACTGGAAACTGGACCCTGAGCCGTTAATCGGTTCGCCGGTGAATGCAGCGAATTTCCGAGCCCTAGCGCCGATTGATTTGCTAGTGGGCGATTCGACTAACGCCCCGATGCCCGGCCATTCGGGAAGCGAAGGCGATGTCGCCAGAGCACTCGTCAAAACCCTCGAAAAGTGTACCGGCCGCGTTGTGGTCTCATGTTTTGCCAGTAATTTAGCGCGGGTGTTGGCTATCGGCCTTGCCGCCCAACGCTGCGGTCGTCGTGTCAGCCTGATGGGGCGCTCGATGGAGCGTATGGTCAGTGTTGCTAAGGGCCTGGGCTACTTAGATGACTTTCCACCGCTGGTGCCCCCCCATGACCTTGGCTACCTGCCGCCTGATGAAGTCGTGGTGATTGCAACAGGCAGCCAGGGAGAGCCGCGGGCTGCCTTACAACGCTTAGCCCAAGGACGGCATCCCTTTATGGATTTAGCACCAGGCGATAGCGTTATTTTTTCCGCCAAAGCAATACCGGGAAACGAGCGGCCCATTGAACAGCTTAAAAGACGCCTCTCCAAAATCGGCGTGACCCTGTTTGATGAAACGAATCACCCAGAGCTACATGCCACTGGCCACCCCGCCCAAGAAGAGCTGAAAAAGTTCTATCAGTGGGTAAGGCCAAAATCACTTTTGCCCGTACACGGGGAAGCGCGGCACCAAGAATCCCATCAAGCCGTTGCCGCCTCTCTCGGCATCAGCGCCCCGCTGGCACCGACAAACGGTGATATGATCGTTTTTGACAACCAGGGCTTGCGCTGCGAGCAGCGCTATCCACAACTACCCTGCATTGTGAATCAAAATAGCGTCATCCCTCACCCTGGCCTCGACACTTCTTCCTCAAAAGCACGGCGTGGTAGCCTATTCCTTGCGTTACCCGTTACAGCAAGCGAAACCGGTTGGTGGCGGATAGGGCGTTTAATGCTTGATGCCAGTAGCGCAAGCCCCCTTGACGAAGAGAGCTTTAGCGATTGGCTGGATACGCAGCTAGAGGACATTAAAGCTGACACGTTAGCCGATTTACGCTTGGCGCTTCAGCCACGTCTTATTCAGTGGTTAGCAGACCACTGCCAACATATGCCAGACGTGCATTTGCAAATAATGGCCGCCGAAATGCCCTCCACTGAGGGGCTTAATAGCTCGTCTTAAGGGACGGGTGCCCAGCGGTCGGCATCCTGCTGATCGCTATGGCGCTCTTTAACCCAGTACGCCCCCTCTCGGGAGTGCTCTTTTTTCCAAAATGGCGCTCGGGTTTTCAAATAATCCATAATGAAATCGCAGGCGTTAAACGCATCCCGGCGATGAGCACTGGCAACGAGCACCCGAACAATCGGGTCGCCTGGTGCCAAATGCCCTACCCGATGAATAATCCTCACGGCTTGCAGTGACCAACGCTCCCACGCCTGCTCACCAATCTCGACTAGCGTCCGCTCCGTCATTCCTGGGTAATGCTCAAGCGTTAGCCCCATGACATCGGGGGTTTCGTTAAAGTCCCTTACCAAGCCCGTAAAACTAACGATGGCCCCAATGTCGGTACGCTGTTGAAGCGTTGTCTCATAGCCATAATCCATTGAGAACGGCGCTGACTGTACCTCGACCGCAATATCTAAGACTGCTTCAGCCATAGGGCTAGCCTCCCGTTACTGGCGGAAAGAAGGCAACTTCATCATCATCGGTGATACGCGACGTATCATTGGCCATCACTTGATTGATCGCGCAGAGCGCCCGCTGATCAGAGAGCACGCTAAAGCGCGCATCCTGCTCGGCTAAAGCAGCTTTCAAACCTGCTACGTCTCGGCTCGCTAACTGGTCAAGGTTGATCGTGATATCGCTCTGACCTACTCGCTCACGCAGCTCTGCTAAAAACTTGACTCGCACACAGGGAGACATACAGCGCTCGCCTAAACGCACCTCACCTGCTGCTCCTTCACCGGTTACAATAGGCGCTGCAGCGGGTACACGCTGGTAGTCACCGCGCACACCACCGCGTTTACTCTCAAGCTGAACGGCCTCGATACGCATCTCTTTGTCTACGGCCTTACACATATCGTAAAGCGTCAAACAAGCCACAGAGACAGCGGTCAGCGCTTCCATTTCTACACCCGTGCGGCCATTGAGCCGGCACAGTGCCGACACATTTACCCAGCCGTTGAGATGGTCAACGTCAAAGTCAACCGACACTTTCGAAAGCGCCAGCGCATGGCAGAGCGGAATCAGCTCATGGGTTCGTTTCGCTGCCTGAATACCCGCGATTCGCGCCGTTGCCAGCACATCTCCTTTCGGCAGTGCGCCATCACTTAACAGCTGAAGAGTTTCTGGCTGCATCACTATGCGGCCAGAGGCTACCGCTTCGCGGCGCGTTTCATGCTTATCACCGACGTCTACCATATTGGCTTCGCCGTGGGTATTGAGGTGCGTTAGCTGCATAACATTACCTTTTTTAAAAAGCTGCGGTGCGAGTTTGCTCATTCACCCAGCCAATCACCCACTGAGCCACCGCTTCAATATCATCAAGATTCAGGTGCACGACCGTTTCGCTTAATGCCACAGGCGCTGGCCCGCTAGTGGCCACCGCCTGCACCCACGCATCGCTTACAATAGCCGGATCGCCTATCCCCTCACGATAGAGCACAAGCTTAGGGATGGGCCAAGCTTTGAAACCCTCAACAATCACAAGATCAGGCTGATGGGGTGTCATCAATGCCAGTAGCTGGCTCAAGTCGGGCTCTTTTTGACCGGGGGTTTCTTGCATTAACGCGAAACGTTCCCGGGAAGCAATCAGCATAGGCGCAGCACCGGCTTGGCGCAGCTGGTAGCTATCCTTACCGGGCTTGTCTATATCAAAACTGTGGTGGGCATGCTTAATCACGCCCACTACTAGCCCATCTGCACGCAAACGCGGTAATAGCTGGGTTAATAGCGTGGTTTTGCCTGTGCCGCTCCACGCCGCAACGCCTAATACTGGAAACGGGCTATCGCTTAAGGTTCTCATTACCGGCACCGTTGTCTTGTCTAGCGTTTCAATAAGGCTATTCACCCTCTTTTTCAGCGGGTAGCAGCCAGTTTAACGCAATGCCCACCAGTGCCGCCAAACTAACGCCTTGCAAGGTAAATTGACCACCACCGAACTGCATCCCGCCAATACCGAATACTAAAATTAACGACACGACGACCAAGTTGCGAGCTGCCGTCAGCGACTGACCGGCTCGAACCAGCGTGTTCATCCCTACCACCGCGATAGAACCAAAGAGGAGCGTCATGATCCCTCCCATCACAGGACCGGGAATGGTTTGCAAAAATGCGCCCAATTTGGCTACAAATGCCAAAATAATGGCAATAACGGCCGCCACCACCATGTAACGAGGATTAAAAGCCCGCGTAAGCGTGACGGCACCGGTCACTTCCGAATAAGTCGTGTTAGGCGGCCCACCCAATAAAGCGGCCGTGGTGGTAGCGAGGCCATCACCAAGTAGTGTGCGATGTAAGCCGGGTTTTTCTAAATAGTTCTTACGGGTTACCGAGCCAATCGCCACCATATCACCAATGTGCTCTACCGCTGGCGCAATCGCTACTGGAATCATGAAAAGAATCGCGGCCCAGTGAAAGCTGGGAGCAGTAAAACTAGGCAGCGCCACCCACGCCGCATTATGCACCGGGGAAAAATCCACCACGCCCATGATCAATGCCAAGATATACCCCGTGGCAATCCCCCCCATGATAGGCACGAGGCGCAGTATCCCACGTCCAAATACCGCTAGCACCAGCGTAACCAGTAGGCTTGCCATTGATAGAAAAAGCGCCTGACCATACCCAATATTATCGCTGGTTTCCCCCGTGGCCATGCTCACCGCCACCGGCGCCAAAGCAAGGCCAATCACCATAATCACAGGGCCTACCACCACAGGCGGCAGCAACCGGTGTAGCCAGGCCGTCCCCTTCAGACGTACTGCCTGTGAAATAACCACATACACCAATCCCGCTGCCATCAAGCCCCCCATTGTTGCGGGCACCCCAAAGCTGGCTATCGAGCCTTGAATCGGTGCAATGAAGGCAAAAGAGGAGGCGAGAAAGACAGGAACGGTCTGTTTGGTAACGCCATGAAACACAAGCGTTCCCACCCCAGCGGTGAAAAGCGCAACGCTTGGATCCAGACCCGTTAATAGCGGCACTAACACAAGCGCACCAAACGCTACAAACAGCATTTGCGCACCGGTTAGCAGCGTCTTAGGCCACGACTCAGGATTAGCAGTGTTACTCATTTTAAAGTTCCCAATGATCAATGTTGTGTAGTAACGGCCAAAAAAATGCCCCTAACGCAAAGCGCAAGGGGCAATGTAGGTCAGCGCGCTTAGCGCGTTCCAAATATCTTGTCGCCAGCATCTCCCAAACCGGGCACGATGTAGCCATTTTCATCGAGCCGGTCATCTACTGACGCGGTATAGATCTCAATCTCTGGGTAAGCATCTTGAACCCGCTTAATGCCCTCCGGCGCTGCCACCAATACAATCACCTTCATATGCTCGCAGCCACGTTCACGCAGCATATCCAGAGTGGCAACCATTGAGCCACCGGTTGCAAGCATCGGGTCGATAACAATTGCCATGCGCTCTTCAATATCATTGGCAAATTTGGCAAAGTACGGCACCGGCTGGAGTGTCTCTTCGTCCCTGTAAAGCCCCACTACGCTGACTCGGGCACTGGGAATAAGATCAGTGACACCCTCCAGCATCCCCAATCCCGCGCGTAAAATAGGGACGATCGTTACTTTTTTACCTTTCAAACGGCGCGTTGCAATCGGCTCATTGTTCCAGCCTTGAATCTCATGATCCTCAAGCTCTAACCCCTTGGTTGCTTCATAGGTCAGAAGCTTTGCCACTTCACCTGCTAGTTCACGGAAGCTCTTGGTGCTTAAATCGGCTTCACGCATCAGTCCCAGTTTGTGTTGAACAAGCGGATGGTTAATGGCGTAGACACTCATGGGACTTCCTCACTGCAGGAGTTTCAGGATGACGACCTTCGTCGCATCGACAGGCTTACAAAATTGCGCGCCATTCTACCCGCAACTGACCGTTAGGTTAAGGGGTTTCTGGCAATTGCCACTCAATCGGGGAGCGTCCGTTCTCCACTAGAAATTGATTTGCACGTGAAAAGTGCCGGTTTCCAAAAAAGCCGCGATGTGCCGAAAGCGGCGAAGGGTGCGGGGATTCCAACACCAAGTGGCGCGCTTGATCAATCAGGGCCTTCTTCTGGCGCGCATGGCTGCCCCACAACAGGAACACACACGGTTCTGCATGCCGACTGACGGTTTCAATCGCGCAATCGGTAAAGTGCTCCCACCCTTTACCACGGTGTGAAGCAGCATTCCCCCGCTCAACCGTTAATACGGTGTTAAGTAGCAACACGCCCTGCTTTGCCCACGGCTCTAAAAAGCCATGACGCACGGGGGTAAACCCAACGTCAGAAGCTAGTTCTTTGTAAATATTGACTAAAGAAGGGGGCACCTGGATACCCGGCTGCACCGAAAAACACAACCCATGCGCTTGGTTAGGGCCGTGATAAGGATCTTGTCCTAAAATAACCACTTTCACAGAGGCTAAAGGTGTCAGCTCGAACGCACGAAACCAGTGCGATGAGTGCGGGTAAATCACTTTTTTAGCTGATTTTTCTTGAGCCAAAAATGCTTTCAGGGCTGACATGTAGTCAGCCTGAAATTCTTGCCCAAGCCATTGATTCCAATCGTCGGGTAGCGGATTAGCCATACTACTTCTTCAGTTGGTCTGCCAGCGGCTCAACGTAAGCAATGCCCATATCCCAGGGGAACTGAATCCAGCACTGCTGAGCCACTTCGGTAAGGTATTGATCCACCAGCGGGCGACCTTCGGGTTTGGCATACATCGTTACAAAATGCGCCTTCGGCAGCATCTCGCGAACAGCACGAGCGGTTTTACCTGTATCGACCAAGTCATCTACCAGCAACCAGCCATCACCGTCATGGTCAACGCCTTTCATGATGTCCAATCCGCCTTGATCCATATGGTCATAGCTTTTAATACAAACGGTATCGATCAAACGGATATTTAACTCACGGGCGATAAGCGCTGCAGGGATTAATCCACCGCGAGTAATCGCAACGATACCTTTGAAATCGCGCTCGATTAACTGATGACACAACTGACGTACATCACGGTGCAATTGATCCCAGGAAATGGTGAAGTGCTGATGATAGCGTTCGCTGCTCATAAGGGGTGTTACTCGTCTTCGGTGAATGAACATACCGCGAATACGCTATAGCCAGCATCGCGAATTTTCTGGGAGCCGCCCAGCTCAGGCAGATCGATGATGGTTGAGGTTTCCACCACGTGCCCACCAGAACGTTGAATTAGGTTAGCGGCAGCTAGCATGGTACCGCCAGTAGCAATCAAATCATCCATCAGCAAAATGCGATCATTTTCCTGAAACGCATCAGAATGGAGCTCCACTTCAGAGTGGCCGTACTCAAGCGTGTACGTTTCACTGATCGTCTTGAAGGGCAACTTCCCCTTCTTGCGAACGGGAACAAAGCTACAGCCCAGCTCGTAGGCCAAAGGTGCACCGATAATAAAGCCACGGGCATCGATAGCCGCGATGGCATCTAAGTTCATTTCCTGGTAGCGATGCACAAAGCTATCGATCAGCTTACGAAAGGCAGCACTATTCTGCAGTAGCGGTGTGATATCACGAAAATTTACGCCCTGCTCTGGCCAGTCAGGAACCGTGCGAATAACGGACTTAATGTAGTCGCCGTAGATGCTCATCGCGTCTCTCATTGATTAAAGATAAAGCGGGTCATTAACCCAGGAAAAGAAACTTTGCTGTAAACAGCAGTGCTAGCGCTATAACGGCAGGGTTCAAATCGCTAAACCGTCCCGAGAGCGCCTTAATCGCCACATAGCTAATAAAACCAAGCGCAATTCCCTCCGCGATTGAGAAAGTTAGCGGCATCGCCAGGGCAGCAATCAGTACAGGCGCCGCATCGGTAGGGTCTTCCCAATTAGCGTGAGCTAAGCTACCTGCCATTAAAACGGCCACGTACAGAAGCGCCCCGGCCGTCGCATAAGCAGGAATAGAACCTGCTAACGGTGCGAAGAAGAGACTAATCAAAAACAGCAGACCGACTACAACAGCCGTTAAACCTGTACGGCCACCGGATGCGATACCTGCCGTTGATTCAATGTAGCTCGTCGTTGTCGAAGTACCTAATGCAGCACCTGCCATCGACGCAGTACTGTCGGCCATCATAGCGCGACCAATACGCGGCAACTTGCCATTTTCATCCAGCAGTTTGCCACGATGCGCCACACCTACCAGCGTGCCTGATGTATCAAATAGATCCACAAACAAGAAGGCAAAAATCACGCTTAGCATGGCCACATCCAGTGCGCCCATCAAATCCATCGCCATAAAGGTAGGCGCAACCGAGGGTGGCATCGACATAATGCCACCGTACTGATTATGGCCGAACAGAATCGCAAGAACTGTAACCCCTAAAATGCCGATCATCACCGCCCCCGTTACGCGCAGGTAAGAAAGCGCCGTGATAACGAAAAAGCCCAACAAAGCATACAGCGCAGGAGGCTGTGATAGGTCACCCAGCGCCACATAAGTCGCTGGATTGGCCACTACAATGCCGGCATTTTTCAGTGCGATCATCGCAAGGAACAGACCAATACCCGCGGCAATACCTAAACGCAGTGAGAGTGGAATAGAATTAATGATCCATTCGCGAACTTTAAAAATACTCAGCAGAAAAAACGCAAAGCCCGAGAAGAAGACAGCGCCTAATGCTGCTTCCCAGGTATAGCCCATTCCCAGCACCACACCGTAGGTGAAGAAGGCATTGAGCCCCATGCCCGGTGCTTGCGCGATGGGATAGTTTGCCCAAAGCCCCATGACAAAACAGCCAATGGCAGCAGCGACACAGGTCGCAACAAATACTGCCCCGTAATCCATTCCCGCCTCCGAGAGAATACTCGGATTGACAAAAATGATATAAGCCATCGTAAGAAACGTGGTGAACCCCGCAATCACCTCGGTCTTTACATTGGTCTTCTGCTCGGTGAGCTTGAAGTAGTTGTCCAGAAGTTTCATGTCGTTTTTATCCTTCGCGCTTACGCTGAATGCGTCCCTTGATGCGAGAAAAGCCGCACATACTACCTAAAGGCTCTGCGCGTTGCGAGTGCCCCGTGTGCCGCTAACGTTAGTGAGAATACCCCACCATCTATTATGAATAGCAAACTTCGGGCCATGAGCTAACCGATCGGTCAACGGTAAGGCAAAATATTCAATTAACGATGAGTTGCTAGCACCCTTTCAACAGTCTCAACAATGACCTGGGTTTGCGGGTCAATCTCGATATTCACCCAATCGCCTAACAGCCGATCTTTTAAAACGGTGCGCGCCAGCGTCTCTGGTATCAGGTTGACACTAAACTCAACGCCAGCACCATCGACCGCTGGACGCACGTCACCTACCGTCAGGCTAATACCATCAACTCCAATGTACCCCTTCTCAAAGACAAACTTCGCGACTTTCTCGGGCAGTGAAAACCACAGCCGACGATTGTTCGGCGCTTCTTCTATCGCCACCACACTGGCCATACAAATAATGTGACCCGACATAGAGTGTCCGCCAATCTCATCCCCAAAGCGCGCTGCACGCTCTATGTTGACGCACTGTCCTGGTGCGACTGCACCAAGATTCGTCAAGCGCAACGTTTCACGCATCAGATCAAAGCTGACATTTTCACCGTCTATCTCAGTGACCGTCAGGCAAACACCATTGTGGGCTACCGACGCACCGATAGTGAGCCCTTGGCGCAAAGCCTCCGGCAGTGCGACGACATGAGTGCGAAACTCTTCCAGCTCTTTAACAGCGACAACTTCAGCCACACCTTGCACGATGCCAGTAAACATATTGCGATGCCCTCTTTCTCTACGTCTTAAAGACAGAACAGGTACTAAAATTTTCGTGCAAGCTTACTACTAATACACAGGCCTTGTGCAGCTAGAAGCTTTAACACAAGCGTTGAAACGGTTTTTTCTGATAATGAGCCGCCGTAACGTCAGCTGCCAGAATTAAACACTAAAAAAAAGCTGCAAATCAGGCAATAAACCTAACCCATGGCATCAAAACATGAAATAGAACGGTACTGATTGACAACCTCTTTATCACTCTTTAGACTTTCGCCGCAAATGTGTAATGACGCCGATTTGTACCCAGATTGCGGGCGTCCACTGAGCCAACGGCTTGGTGAAGTGCAGCTAAAAGGGTGTGTCCAGCGTTGATGGCCACCCGCAAGGGTGGCCTTTTTTTATTTCCCGCCCTACGCTTGCTCCCTCGCACTCCGTCTTCGGCCTACCAGTAAGGCAGACGCTATGATCGAAATTAGCAACGTTAGTAAAACCTACGGCACTGGCAGTAGTGCCGTCCATGCCCTAAAAGACGTCAATTTAACGATTCCCAAAGGTACTATTCACGGCGTTATTGGCCTTTCAGGCGCAGGCAAATCAACCCTTATCCGCTGCGTGAACCTGCTTGAACGACCAAGCACCGGTAGCGTGTCCGTCGATGGTCAGGAAATGACTCGCCTTAGCCGCGGCGAACTAAACCGCGCGAGGCACCGCATCGGCATGATTTTCCAGCACTTCAACCTGCTCACAACGCGCACGGTCTTTGACAATGTCGCCCTGCCTCTTGAGCTAATGGGCGAAAGCCGCAGCGCCATAAAGGAACGCGTATTACCGCTTCTGGAGCTAGTGGGCTTATCTGATAAAGCCAAGCAGTACCCGGCCCAGCTTTCAGGTGGCCAAAAGCAGCGTGTCGCCATCGCCCGCGCACTGGCTAGCAAACCCAACGTATTACTGTGCGATGAAGCGACCTCAGCGCTTGACCCCCAGACCACCAGCTCGATCCTTGAGCTGCTCAGAGAAATTAACCAGCAGCTCGGCATTACCATTTTGCTGATCACGCATGAAATGGAAGTTGTAAAATCCATTTGCCACCGAGTAAGCCTTATCTCCGACGGTGAGTTAGTCGAGGACGCGGAGGTCGGTGACTTCTTCACTGCGCCTAACACACAGCTAGGCCGTGAGTTCCTGAATGACTTTTTGCAGCTAAGCCCACCTAAAGAGCTGATCGAGCGTTTAAGCGACACACCCAGCGAGCACACACACCCCGTTGTTCGGCTAACGTTTTCGGGTGATGCGGTTTCGACGCCGCTTATTTCACGCTTAGCGCGGGAGTGCAGTGTTGACGTCAGCATACTCCAAGCAAAGGTCGAGTCTATTCAAGACCGTACGCTGGGGCTAATGATCGCCGAACTGCTTGGCAGTCCCGCGCAAACTCAGGAAGCAATGGCATATTTAGAAGCACACCAACTACAGGTAGAGGTATTAGGTCATGTCCAGCGCAATGTTTGATCTTATATTACAGGCCACGCTGGATACGCTTTACATGGTGGCCATTTCAGGCGTGATCGCCACCCTGCTCGGCCTACCGCTTGGCGTCATGCTTTACGTGACTCGCCCTAGGCAGATACTCGCGATGCCCGTGTTAAATCAAGTGCTAGGCATTGTTACCAATATTGGCCGCTCCATCCCCTTTATCATTTTGATGGTGGCGATTATCCCGTTCACGCGCATGCTGGTAGGCACGTCTATCGGCATTAATGCTGCCTCAGTGCCGCTGACCATTGCCGCCATCCCTTTTGTGGCACGCTTAATCGAAGGGGCACTTAACGAAATCTCCCCGGGGCTTATTGAATCCGCTCAATCAATGGGTGCCACCCCCTGGCAGATCATTACCAAAGTGCTGATTCCCGAAGCCAGGGGCGGCATCATCACAGGGTTAACGATTACCCTTGTGACACTGGTCAGCTACTCTGCCATGGCGGGCGCTGTGGGTGGTGGTGGTCTTGGTGATTTAGGCATTCGCTATGGCTATAACCGCTTCAACCCCACCATTATGTTGATTACCGTTGTTATTCTGGTGGTTATGGTTCAAGGCTTTCAAAGCCTGGGTGACTATTTGGTGCGCAAAAGTGACCGCAAGTGATAATAGCCTGCGCCTTTTATTGCTATAGCCGAATATAACCAAAACGCATTAGAATTTTGTTTTTTATTGCTTCATAATCACACCTAACATTGACTGTGCCACAGGAGTGACACCATGCAAAAACTACTTATTGGCAGCCTGACTGCCTTAGCCCTGGCAGTAAACGTTGCCAACGCAGAAACACGCACTATCAAAATGGGTACGGTCGCAGGCCCAGAAACCGAAGTCATGGAAGTGGCAGCTCGGATTGCGAAAGAAGAGTATGGCCTAAACGTAGAGATCATTGAGTTTACCGACTACGTTACCCCTAACGCTGCACTCGCTGATGGCAGCTTAGACGCCAACGCCTACCAGCACGAACCCTACCTTCAAGCGATGGTCAATGACCGTGGCTATGACCTTGCCATTGCGGGTTACACCTTTGTTTACCCGATTGGCGCTTACTCTGAAAAATACGACAGCATCGAAGAGCTGCCCGATGGCGCTCAAATTGCACTGCCCAACGACCCATCTAATGAAGGTCGCGCACTTATTCTGATGCACAACCAGGGCCTGATCACACTGAATGATCCGAGCAACCTGGAAGCCACCCCTATCGATATCGCTGAAAATCCGCGCAACTTCCGTTTCCGCGAAATCGAGGCAGCACAGCTACCTCGCGTACTACCCGACGTGGACATGGCGTTCATTAATAATACCTTCGCCCAACCGGCTGGCCTGAGCCTTGATGACGCACTCATCAAGGAAGGCCCCGAATCTCCCTACGTCAACTTAATTGCAGTACGGGGCGGCGATGAAGAGCGCGAAGATATTCGTCAACTGGTTGACGCTTACCAGCGCGATGAAGTCATCGAAAAAGCAGAAGAGCTGTTTAAGGGTGCCGCCGTTCCTGGCTGGATTGAATAAACAGTAAAGGCGTACTTTAGCCATTTCATCAGGCCAGCCTAAGGGCTGGCCTGATCTGTTTAACTGCATGAGGAATTTCTATGCATAGCGTGGATTATGCGCTGCTGAACCGGCAGCTTAACGCCCTGCTAGATACACGTGACTGGCTAACCAACAGTGCACAAACCTGCGCGTTCATTTACCACGCGCTAGATGACTTGAATTGGGTAGGGGTTTATCTCCAGCGCCAGCCCAGCCAGCTCTGCCTTGGCCCTTTTCAGGGCAAGCCTGCGTGCCACCCAATCCCCTTCAGCAAAGGCGTGTGCGGAGCCGCAGCTCGCCAAAAAGCCACCCAGCGCGTTGATGACGTGCACGCTATTGCCGACCATATTGCTTGCGATGCCGACTCCCGCTCAGAGCTCGTGGTTCCCATCGTGATTGATGGCCACCTTTGGGGCGTCCTTGATTTAGACAGCCCCCAACTCGCGCGTTTTAGCCAAGAAGATCAGGCAGGAATTGAGGCACTGGTGGCAACATTTATCCGCCAGACAGACCTACCACGCTTTATCCACTAGCCATAAAAAAAGCCCCATGCTATAGAGCATGGGGCTTTTAAGTATCTGGTAGGACCAGGCGGATTTGAACCGCCGACCTCCACGATGTCAACGTGGCGCTCTAACCAACTGAGCTATGGTCCTAGATATACATCTAAAAGTAACGGTGTGCAGACAGTATGGTAGGACCAGGCGGATTTGAACCGCCGACCTCCACGATGTCAACGTGGCGCTCTAACCAACTGAGCTATGGTCCTGCTGCGCAACGGATGCGTATTCTACGGCTTTATAGCTGAATTGCAAGTAGTTTCCATCCCTTCGAGAATGAGAAAAAAGAAAGCTCTCTTGCCAATTGCACGGGCAGATCGACACTTATGTGGGTTAGCAGGAGATATGGCACAGCGGTCTAATGTGGGACTATAAACAACAAATAGGGATAAGCTGGGATGAGAGGCGAAGTTTAGAGCCATAAATTCATAGGGTTACGAACACAACTCCAGTATATAGCGCGAGCAGATTAGACACCAACAGTGCCAAAGACATGCAAATTGAAAAAGAGGCCGTTCCTACGTGGAGCGGCCTTTTTTGTTGGATGTTTGGCACTGCCTCACAACCACCCAGCAGACCACACGGCGCGCCCAATGATGTCTAGCTCGTGCAGTTGATCCTGGGGCACCAGCACTTTGTCATATTCCTTATTCGCACTGATGATCGAAATGCCATTGAACTGGCGCTGCAGCCGCTTGGCGTAAAGGTGTCCATCCAGCCGCAAGATATAGATACCCTCGCCCTCAATCGTCGTCCTGGTGTGATCAATCAATACCGTGTCGCCGCTGTGAAGCACCGGTTCCATCGAGTCCCCATCAATACGGATCGCCGAGAGGTGATCCGGCGTTAGCCCCTGCTTGCGCAGCGAATAGCGCGTAAAGCTGATATGTGTCAACACACGGCAGTTCTCGTTCCAAGCCCCATCACCCGCGCTGCACTGCGCGTCATACAGCGGAACAAAGGCATAGTCTTCCATGCCAGGAACTTCCGTAACCAGCTCTACATCACGTCTTGCTGTGCCTTTTGATCCCTCGCCAGTCATAAGCCACAGGAGATCAACCCCCATCGCATCCGCCAACTTGATCAGTACTTTACGAGTTGGCTCCCCGCCTTTTAGGTAACGCTGAAGACCTCCCTGAGAGATGCCAGCCTTTCTCGCTAAAGCATTCGCACTGCCTTCTATAGAAGTCAGCTCGCGCAAGCGATCTACGAAACCTGTGTCGCTTTCATCTTCTATGACCGAACTTGAAAGAGTTTGCTGATCGTCCGCGTCTACTTTCATGTTTTATAACTACCTGATATTAAAAAAATATATTTTATGGAACTAGAAAACGAGCTTTTTAGAACATGAAAAGCTTCTATAGCGCTTGATTTTCAACTTCTATAGCACTATGTTTATGGGGAACGACAGGTTAGACACCCCAAAAAACGCCACCGAGGTGACGCCATGAGCCACGAAATTCCTATCAATCCTGCCCAGCGTTGGGAGTGGTTGAAATACCGTCTCCGCAGCCAGGGTTCTAGCTTGCGCAAGTTAAGCGACGAACTGGGCGTTACAGGCAATGCCGTGCAATTGGTGAAGTACACACCCTACCCACGTATGGAGCGCGCTATCGCCAAAAAGCTTGGGCTAGCTCCCCATGCCATTTGGCCAGAGCGCTGGAACCATGACGGCACCCCGTGCCGTGAACGGCCCAACCGTGCCGAAAAGCGCAATGACACATTATGTGAACAGCATAGCGTTTCTAACGTTTCGGCGCATCGTCAAATGGCGCAGGGAGCATAGCCATGAAGCGCGTCAAAGATACCCAAACATTAGACATCTTTGAGGTACCTGAGCCGGTCACACCACTGCCAGGCAGCGGTAACTATGCCGCCCAGGTCAGCGAGCTGGCAGGGGTAGTGCTGAAAGAGTGCCCGGTAGACCGCTACGAGATTGCCGCGCAAATGAGCCGCCTATCAGGTGACGACGTTTCCAAGCACATGCTGGATGCGTGGTCGAGTCCAGGCCGCGCCGACCACAACATTCCTTTCTACCGCATTCCACTTTTGGAAGAGGTCTGCCAGAGCCACGTCTTCACCGACTGGATCGTCCACTTACGCGGCGGGCGCGTTGCCTATGGCCGTGAAGCGCTAGCTGCCGAATACGGGAAGCTTTCCCGCATTCAGGAGCGGGTAAATGCGGATCTGCGCAAGCTGAAAAAGCTGATGGGAGAAGAGGAATGAAGCTCTCCGATAACAGCACTTACATCCCCCACGATGAAGCTGACCTTCCGTTTAATCGTCCCCGCGCTGCTGATGAAGCGTATGGGCATGAGTTTGTAACATGCGGTCTAGCTGAGCTTGTTGAGCGTCGAAAGATCGAACAACGGCAGCGGCTAGTTGAGCGTGTGCGTCGTTACTATCGCGAGAATCCTGCCGAGCAGCCCACTTCTGAATCGATTCATGAAACTGTTTGTGCGTTATCTCCTGCCGCATTTGCCGCTCAAGCTGGAGATAAGCAATGAGATCCGTTTGCGCATCAACAGTGCTTTGTAACTGCTCAAGCCATTCTCGGACGATGACGGGAACCGCCCGCATTAACTCCTCATATTCTGCGCCATCTTTTCCCATTGGGCGTTCCTCTAAGGGTGATTTGGGTTTGGGTTGCACCTCCCAATCTACCGCAGAGTGCAACGCCCGCCTATTCCAGCGGGGGCGTGTATGAACTGGTACTCCGCCAAAGAACTGGCCGGGCTGCCCGGTATGCCCGGCACCGTCCAAGGTGTTAAGGCCAAAGCTAACGCTCAGCGCTGGGAAGCACAGAAGCGCATGGGTCGCGGCGGCGGTTACGAATACGCCTTTGCCGTCCTGCCCACCGAAACCCAAAACGCCTTGCTTTTGGCACAGGCAGATAACGCCGCGCCAACGCCTGTTAGCACCGTCGCGCCGCAACAGGAAGAACAGCGTCCAGGCCAACTGCAGCTAACCGATGCCCAGCGCCAAGTGATGACGGCCCGTGTCGCGTTCGTTCGCGAGATTGAGCGCATGAGCAAGATGGTCAGCCAGCAGCGCGCTATCGAAACGTTAGTTGCTCACGCCCAAGCCGACGATCTAACGCCGTATCTAAAGCAGCGCGTGGTGTTGGCCAACGACCGTAAAACCGAAACCCGCACCCTCAGCGAGCGCACCCTAAAGCGCTGGATCGCTGACTTTCGCAAGCACGGCGAGCGCGGCCTTGCGCCTAAGCGCCGCCAAGCAGATATGAGCATGCCCGTTTGGGCCGGTGATTTTCTCAAGCGCTACCAGAAGCCGCAGAAGCCCAGCGTAGAAGCTGCTTACCAATTGCTGGTCGAGCAGACCCCACCGCCACACCCCTCTATACACCAGGTGCGCCGCTGGCTTGCCAAGCTTTCACCGGAAGCGCGTGAGCGTGGCCGCATGGGTGCCCATGAGCTTAAAGCGCTACAGCCCTTTAAACGGCGTAAAACAGATGACCTCTGGCCCAACGACGTTTGGGTAGCGGATGGCCATACCTTTGATGCCGAAGTGATCAACCCGCTTACCGGCCAAGCCTTCCGCCCCGAGATCACGCTAATAATTGACTGGGCAACCCGCCGGATTGTTGGCTTTGCCTTAAACCTTGCCGAATCCACCGTAGCCACGCTGGATGCGCTGCGCGATGCCGTTAGCCGCGTGGGCATGTTCAATCTGTTTTACGTCGATAACGGCTCAGGCTTTGACAACGCCACTGTTTATGAAGTGGTAGACCGTTTAGGCGGCACCATTACCCACTCGCTGCCTTATAACTCACAGGCACGCGGCGTGATTGAACGCCCGCACAAAACCATCCTAGTGCGGTTGGCTAAAACCATGGACAGCTATATCGGCGCGGACATGGATAAAGAAGCCGCAACCAAAGCGCACAAGTTAAGCCGCCGCGATATTAAACAGGGGTTAAAGCCCGCGCTAATACCCACGTTTCAAGAATTCTTCGACCGCTTAAACGATGCGTTAGATGTTTATAACCACCGCTCTCATAAAGGGCTGCCCAAAGTACGCGACTTAGATAGTGGCAAGTTGCGCCACCAAAGCCCCATGGAAGCCTGGAAGAGCGCCGAGGCAGAAGGCTTTGAAGCGCTGACCGCGCCTTCTGATGTGGTCGCCTCCCTCATGCGCCCACAAGAAGTGCGCAAAACCAACCGTGGCGAAGTGCGCATCAACGGTGGCCTCTACTTCCTGGATGCCCTGCGCGATATGCACGGCGAAGAGATCCGCGTCGCCTGGGACTACCGCGATACCGGCAGCGTCGGAGTTTACACCCTGGAAGGCGAACACCTTGGCGACGCCATTCTCGACGGCAACGCCACCCCCGCCATGCCTGCCACGATGATCCAGCGCGCCGCCGAAAAACGCGAAAAAGGCCA
This sequence comes from Halomonas sp. 7T, assembly GCF_025643255.1. Lineage (NCBI taxonomy): Bacteria > Pseudomonadati > Pseudomonadota > Gammaproteobacteria > Oceanospirillales > Halomonadaceae > Halomonas > Halomonas sp. 7T. The sequence goes on from NZ_CP087112.1 coordinate 1,566,028, forward strand.
GCTCAACCGCTTGGTGCAGAAAGCCAAGGTGATCACCGGCAGCGATGTGGAAATCAAAACGATTACCCCAGCCGCCCGCCAATCAGACGAAAAGCAGGCAGCCGCAGGCCGGGCCTACGCCAAGCAACTGGCGGATCAAGGCACCCGCTTTCAGATACCCCACAACAAGATGGAGCGTTATCGGCTTTGGAAAAAGCTGGATGCCCAACTTCAGCAAGAAGAGGAAGTGCCGGAAGCCGCCCGTGAATGGCACGACCGTTACCAGCACCACAGTGATTTAAAAGCCATCGCCAAGGTGATGGATGCAGAAATGGATGCAGGTGGGCGGCAACCCACCCGCACCCGACGGGCCGTCTGAACCACGGCCCACGACACCCCAACCTAAGAGAAGGAAGCACTATGAGCGTCAACACCATTGTACCACTCACGAACGTCGGGCTACTCGCCGCAGCCGTTGAAAGCGCCGCCAACCGCCCACCGGAACTGCCTGGTCTAGTGGTTATGTACGGCCCCAGCGGCTACGGCAAAAGCCTAGCGGCTGCCTATGCCGCCAACATGCACCGTGCCTACTACGTCGAGTGCCGCGAAAGCTGGACGAAGAAAGCCTTTGTGGTCGCGGTGCTACGCGAAATGGGCATCATCCCCATGAAAACGCTCAGCGAGATGGTCGACCAGATCGCCGAGCAGCTCTCACGCTCAGGCCGCCCGCTGATTGTGGATGACGTTCAATACGTCATCGACAAAGCCGCCGCCAACGTTCTCACCGACATCTATAACGCCAGCCAAGGCACCCTGATTCTAATTGGTGAAGAGCGCGTGCCCGCGTCAATGGCACGCCTGGAACGCCTGCACAACCGCGTACTGGAATGGGTGCCCGCCCAAGCCGCCAGCCTAGATGACGTCCGCGCCCTGGCTGAAAAGAGCTACCCCGATGTTGAGATCGAAGACGATCTGCTCGAAGCGGTTAACGACCGTGTAAAAGGCTGCCTGCGCCGCGTTGCCGTCAACCTCTACCAGATCCACAGCGAAGCTACCGCTAACGGCTGGACGATGGTCGGCCTGCGGGAATGGGGTGAGCGCGATATCCACACCGGCCAGCCACCGGCGCGGAGGGGCTAAGCATGTCGTTAAAGAACGTTGCAAAGCGTAAAACCCTATCCACCCTGGCGGGTGATGTCACGCCCCGCCAGCGCATTTGGGACGCCATTCGCCACCAACATTTAGAAGATGGATTGATCACCATGCAGGGCATCCGCATTGCCCTAAAGCGCCAGCAGCCTAGCCTGAGTGAGAGCCGCATCAGCGACTACCTCCGGGCGCTGATCGCGGGTGGTTTTCTAGTGCGCAACAATCCTGAAGCGCCACCTGCGACAACGGCTATTTATGTGCTCCAGCGCGATGTAGGCGTCGAAGCACCCCGCGTACGGCGTGATGGCACGCTGCCGCCACCGCCAGGGCGCGAGCAGCTATGGCGCACGCTCAAGATCATCGGCACCTGCACCGGGCAAGAGCTGGCAGATGCAGCCAGCACGGCGGTGACGCCGGTGTCTCGCGCCGCTGCAGATGAATACCTAACCATGCTCAGCCGTGCCGAGTACGTGAAAACCGTCAGGGAAGCAAAGCCAGGTTTGCCAGCACGCTTCCAGCTGGTGCCTAGCCGCTGGTCTGGCCCCATGGCGCCGCAAATCCGCCGCACCAAACAGCTCTACGACCCCAACACCGGCGAAATCGTCTACTCGCGAGTGACCAAAACAGAAGGGGGTGAGCCATGAGCACGCCCCTAGACAAGAGCATTCGCCGCACCCGCGCCGTGGATATTTCCAACTGGGGCATCGAGCCGCCCCGCTGGATCACGCTGCTCGCTGATGAGGTACGCGCCACCAACCGCAAGATGGCGGGAGAGCGCATTGGGGTATCCAGGTCAGCGGTCTCTTTGGCACTGGCTAACCGATACCCCAGCCCCTCCACTAGCAGCATCGAAAAGAAGGTTCTGGAAGCGCTGGATGGCCTCCAATGCCCCGCACAACAGCGCATCATCAGCGTGGAACAGTGCCGCGACTACCGCGCTCGCCCAGCGCCCACCCATAACCCCATGGCTATGCGCCTATGGCGCCACTGCCAGTCATGCCCGCACAACCCAGACCGCCAGCAGGGAGACACCCAATGACCCTTAAAGCCACCTGCCCCGAGTGCGGCATGAGCGGCGACATGGCCGCCTTCGTTACCCAGGGTGAACACAACCAGGCGCTAGCGGCAGCGCTTGAAATGCCCTCGCTACTGAGCAGCCGCATCGTGCGCTACCTCGGTATGTTCCGGCCTGCCAGCCGTGCCCTAGCTAGCGCCAAAAGCGCCCGCTTGCTAACCGAGCTGAAAGAGACCATCACCAGCGGTGTGATCGAACGCAAAGGCATCACCCGTGAAGCGCCTATCAAGGTGTGGGTGATGGCGCTAGACCAGCTGCTGGAACGCCCACCCAGCAACCTACCGCTAAGCGGCCACGGCTACCTCTATGAAGTCGTCGCCAACTGCGCCGATCGCCACGCCGGTGACGTGGAAAAGCAGCGCGAAGAGCAGGCGCGTAACGGTTTTCAAAAGAGCGGTGCCAAACAACCCGCAAACCGTGCCCCAGCAGCGCTGCGTGAGCGCTCTACCGATGACGTGCTGGCCGAACATGCCCGCATGGCCAACCGTCAGGCCACGGTAACCACGCCACAAAAAAGCCAACGACACACCACCAAGGCAGCCGAGCAAGCCAACGCCCCCAAGCGCCTCAGTGACCTGCTTAAAGGCGCGGCCAACGCGGGAGACCAGCAATGAGAACCTACAGCGACGCCATCATTGAGCACTACGCCGACCGTTTCATCGCCCTGCGCATTGCCCGCCATGGCGTCAACTTAGCGCAGTACCTGATTAACCCGGCCCAGTTCGAGCGCCTAGCGCTAGAACCTGAACCGCTCCTACCCAAACAGCAAGCTGCCGTGCTGCGCCTTTGGCAGCGCTGGGACACAGGCCTAGCCCAACAACCGAGCGAAAAGAACGACATAGAGACCCAGACCACTGATTGGGACTGGCGCGACCAGCTCGATCAATGGCGTGAGGAAGTGGCTCAATCTGAGCGTGAAGTGTGCCAATTGAGCCAGCGCAACGGCGCCTACGTCGAGCCAATGCGTCACCACCGACACAACCGTGGCAATGCCCGTACCACCTCTAACTTTGAACGCAAGCAAGCCCGCAAAGGAGCCTGAATATGAACACCCCAGTCACTGACACCCAGCAAATACCCGAAGGCTTCCGCATGGATGCCAAGGGCCGCTTGATTCCTGAATCACAGATCAAGCCGATTGATCAGGTACGCGATGAACTCGTGCTCTCGATTGTCGACCGCGCTACCGAGCTGCGCGACCAGCTCAAAGACTTCAAGGCCGATGTGTTTAGCGAGATCGCCGCATTAGTCGAAACCTCCGCCCAGGAGTACGACGTTCAGATCGGCGGCAAGAAAGGCAACGTGCAGCTCGTTAGCTTCTGCGGCAAGTACAAGGTGCAGCGCGCTATCTCCGAAACCATCACCTTTGATGAGCGCTTACAGGCTGCAAAAGGCCTGATTGAAGACTGCCTGCATGACTGGACAACCGACGCCCGCCCCGAGGTGGCCACCATCGTTCAAGACGCCTTCCGCGTCGACACAGCGGGCAACATCCGCACCGGCCAGGTGCTAGGCCTGCGCCGCCTAAATATTCAGGACAAGCGCTGGCTGAAAGCCATGGACGCTATCTCAGATGCTATTCAGGTCACCGGCTCCAAGAGCTACATCCGCATCTATGAGCGCGTCGGCAGCACCGACCAATACCGTCCCATCAGCCTAGATATCGCGGGAGTTTAAAAAGCGAAACGCCCCGCTCTTTTAAAGAGTGGGCGTCTGCCGGGCGTGGTGGCCCAGCACTGATGAGCAGCCAACGAGGTGAGCAATGGATAAGTGGAAAGAGATCAAAGAGCGCTTAGCGCATTTGGGCGGCTCCATTGAGCTGCTGGCCGATGGCCATACGCTGTCGCTGGTCAAGGCGCATGACGGCAAGAAGATCTTCGTTCGTGTCTTTGTTGATGGTGTTGCTAAGGGTGAATGGACAAAGACAGAAGATGGTAAGCCAGTACACCCCGAGGGCCGTTTCTGGCGGCCAATAAAGCGGGCGGCCTACCCCAAAAAGATTTATGCGAAAGCGAAGCGGGCGTTTGGCAAGAAAGAAGCTGACCGCATGGTAACGCCTCGGGTGATCGGCGTTGTGCCGGATTTTAGTACCGAAGGCGCTGTTGTAGCTCACCTGAAAAAGCACTTCCCTGATCTTGAGATCATGGCCGATGAGGTAGCGTCATGATCAGCAAAGGCAAGCTCGCGCAAATCCACATCGCCAAGGCCCAACTGGGCCTAAGCGACGAAGACTACCGTGCCATTCTTGCCCGCACAGCGGGTGTGAGCAGTGCCAAAGAACTCACAAACCGCACTATTGGCGGCGTGATGTTTGAGTTTCGCCGCCTGGGCTTTGAGCCAAAGCCCGCCAAAAAGGCAGGCCGCAAGGCGCCTAACCCACCACGCTCACGGCAGAACGTAATGGCAAAGATCGAAGCGATGCTGACCCATGCGCAGCGCCCCTGGGCATACGCCGACAGCATGGCAAAACGCATGTTTAAAGTTGAGCGGGTGGACTGGCTGGACGATGACCAGCTACACCGCCTAATGACTGGTCTTATCATCGATGCCAAGCGGCAAGGACGGTACCCCGATGACCTCGCATAAGCATAAGGTAGACAACCTAGATTTAGGCTTCGGCATCCCCGCCGATGCGCTGGACTACCTCGACCCGGAGATACTCAAGAAATGGCCGCAAGGCTTGAGCGACATGCTCACCGTGGTCGAGAACGCCCACATCCGTGCCGGTGATGAGCCCAAAGTAGCACGCAGCCGGGCCTTTGCCGCCGTGCGGGCGATCAGCTCGTTTGCCGGTGGCCGTAGCCTTTACGTACCACAAGGCCGCCAGTTAGATCGTGCCCTGCGGGATCGGGAAATATGGGAGCGACACACCGGCGACAACATCCCCCAACTGGTCGAAGACTACGATCTGACCGAAGCGCAGATATATAGCATCCTCGGCGAGCAGCGAAAACTTGCCCGCGCCAGAATGCAGTCAGATCTTTTCGGCGACAGCACAAACGGCTAAGCTAGCCTCAGCCAAATTAGAAATAATAAATAATAAGGGGAACACTGTGCAGAAAATTGCTACTTATGTTGCAACGACATTCGCTTTATTGATTGGGCAAGCGCACGCTTCCGAAGCTTGCACCGATATCTCAAACGACCAGCGCCGCCTAGCTTGTTACGATGCAGAATACCGGCCTGCCATCGAGCGAGAGAATGTATCTGAGTGGAATGTCAGTGAGCAAACTTCACCCATAGACGATAGTAAGACCGTGGTGTTACGTACAACGGCAATTGAGGCGATAGCAGGTCGGTTTGGAAGAGACAGTAGGCCAAACCTGATTCTGCGATGCCACGAAAACAAGACAGTCATGTACTTTGGTTTTGAGCAACACCACATGGCTGATATTCAGGGTTATGGCCGTGTAACGCTAAGGGTCGATCAGCAGAATGCCGTGACGCGAAATATGAAGGCTTCGACAGATAGTAAAGCGCTTGGGCTATGGAACGGCGGCCAGTCGATCCCAGTCATTCGTAGCATGTTCGATGGCGATGTTCTGACCGTACGCGCAACCCCGTTCAGTGAATCACCCATTACCGTTCAATTTCCTATCGCTGGATTAGAAGAAGCTATTTCTCCGCTGCGTGAAGCGTGCAACTGGTAAAGACCGAACTAACTATTATTATTAGAAAAGGTGCACTATGAGAGCGCTCACAGGGATAACAATTATCATTGCCGCGCTGCTGGCTGGTTGCGGCGAGAGCCAAGCCACCAGCAACGTCACCATCAATGAGGAAGCGATTAAGGCTGAAGTGATGGCTGGCAGCACTGCAAAAGACTTCCTAGTGACGGACGATGGCGTCATCTATGTGGGTGTTCTGGATAACGGCAACAACCGCGACGGCTACGCAATGTCTGTATGTGAAACTGTACGGGTAAACGCCACAGGCGAAGGTAGCCGCTTAGTTCGCATTATTGACGTTGCCGCTGTGTCCAGAGGCGAAGGTTTTAAGACGCTGGGGCGTCACCAATGTGACGTTTAGCGGTCACTGTAAAAACATCCTAACTATTAGATGCAAAGCCATGCCAACCACCAAGCTAATCCAAGAGCAAAAGCGTTTAAGAAGACTCGTCCTGTCTGAGTACGACATTATCGAGGCCAAGGATATTTGCCATTACATCTTGAAAAATGGCCTTTGGAATGAAGATGGCACACATGAAAAAAGGTTGCTGGGAAGATCACTCCAAAGCGCGATGGTTATGGCCTACTGTCGCCCGTTTTCTGGAAATAGTAAGACAGAACATACCCTGCCACACCCCAACGTCGATATAGACAAGAAGCTATCGGTAGAGCAGCATGGCCTGCATTTGGACTTAAAGCGGTTACGGCACAAGGTCTTTGCACACACAGATGCTGAGGTTAGGGACTTAGAAGTGGATGTAGCATCGCTTGAAGGTCGCCCTTCTATTGTCACGATGTCAATCGTGCATGAAGCAATGTTCTCTCAGAAAGAGTACATATTAATAAAATCACTATTTGATGTAGTAGAAGACCTCTTTGCTACAGAGCTGAAGAGAATTGAATCGACCTTAACCCCAGGAGATAGTTTTTAGATTTTTTTACTCGCCTACTGAATAAACTCCTAAACCGCTTGATTCCCGCCGCCTAGCCAAACCCCTCTAGCCTGAACCTCACTGCTTTGTGCTTCGCTCACCCGCAATGAGGCTCTCTCGCCATGCCCCGTGACGACATCTCTATCCATTTCCGACGCCGTGAATTTGCCTGCAAATGCGGGTGTGGGTTCGATACGGTAGACCTTGAAACCCTGGTGGTGCTGCAAGACATCCGCGCCCATTTCAACGTCCCCGTCATCATCAACAGCGGTTGCCGCTGCGCTGCCTACAACCAGCGGGTGGGCGGTGCTGCCGCCAGCCAACACGTCTTTGGCCGTGCAGCGGATATTCGCGTTCAGGGCATCGACCCTGGCGTGGTGGCCACCTACGTGGAAACCCAGCACCCGAATGTCAGCGTTGGCCGTTACAGCACCTTCACCCACATCGATACACGCACAAGCGGCCCTGCCCGCTGGCCTCGGGGGTGAGTATGCAATGGCGCGAAATAGCCGACACCGTTGGCGGTATGGCCCCGCTGATCGGCAGCGCCCTCGGTGGCCCTGCCGGGGCAGCCGTGGGCCAACTAGCCGCCAAAGCATTAGGCGTAAACGCCACCCCCGACGCCGTCGCCCAGGCGCTCGGCGACCCTGACGCCGCTATCAAACTCAAGCAGCTCGAAAACGACCACCAGCAAACCCTCACCCGCATGGTGCTAGAAGCCGAAAGCGTGCGCCTTGGCGAGGTTAATAAAACCATGCGTGCCGAAGCCGCCAGTAACGATGCCTATGTGCGCCGTTGGCGGCCCACCTTTGGCTACTTAACGGCGCTTGCCTGGGTTATCCAGTGCGTGGCCATTGCCTGGTCGATTGTGGCCACGCCTGAGCAAGCCGGTGTGGTAGCCCAAGCCGTTACCGCGCTAACCCCCATGTGGGGCGTGGCGCTTGCCATGCTAGGGATTAACGCCACCTGCCGAAGCCGCGATAAACAAGTGGCTGCAGGGCAACAGCCCAGCGGGTTTATGGATGCCGTTGTGAAGCGCGTCGGCGGATAACCAAACAATAAGGGAACACCATGGAGTTAATTAACTGGTCAGCCGCCAAGCTGCTATTTGATGTACTACAAGCCCTGTTTATGGGCGTGATGGCCGTGTACGTGTACTGGCTTAACAAGCACCGCGCCAGCCAAACCGCCATTAAAGGCACCCATGACCGCATTGATGGCGTGGAGAAAAAGGTGGTGAACCTGGAGCACAAAATGGAGCGCCTGCCCAATCACGAAGACCTGAACAAGCTGCAAGAGCAAATGGCGCGTACCAACGTGCTGTTAGCTGAAATTAACGCCAGCCAGAAAGCGACATCGGCACAGGTCAACCGCATGAATGACTATCTGATGAACCAGCCGCGAGGGGGTCACTAATGAGCCAGAGCTTCCAAGACTTTGAAACCGAAGGTCGCCGCCTGGGCATCCTGCGGATTCTCTCACGCCGCGCTCAGTTCACCACCAACGAGTACTCACTCAACGAAGAGCTAAAGGCCCATTACGGTCATCACGTCAGCCGCGACAAGCTGCACGGCGACTTAGCGTGGCTAGATGAACAAGGCCTGGTGATCACACAGCAGCCACGCGCCGGTTGGGTCATTACGCTAACTGGCCGTGGTTCTGACTGCGCGCAAGGCCTTGCCAATGTACCGGGCGTTGCCAAGCCACGCCCAGGAGCATGAGCCATGCCCCCACGCAACAAGGTGTTCGACCTGCCCCAAGAGGTACGCGAACAGCTAAACGAGAAGCTGGTAAGCAGCGGTTTTCAGGGCTACGAAGCGTTAGCCGGTTGGCTAAGCGAGCGCGGTTATAACGTTTCAAAGTCGAGCGTGCATCGCTATGGCCAGGACTTGCAGGAAGAGTTCGAGGAAGCCATGGGTGACGTGCGTAAAACCACCGAGCTAGCCCGCGCCATGGCATCGGAAGGCGAAGACGAAAGCGGCCACTTGATCGACGCGACTGCCCGGATCGTGCAAGACCAGCTGCTGCGTATCTCCATCGCGATGCGTAAAGCTGAGCATGAACCCGATGTGGCAGCAAAGCACCTTTCCAGCGTGACCAAAGCCCTGGCCGATATTGGCCGCGTTTCGCTTAGCCAGAAAAAATGGGCTAAGGAGTTGCGGGTGGAAGTCGCTAAAGAGGCGGCAGAGAAAGCGGAAACCAGCATGGCCACGCAAGGCATGAGCCGTGAAGCCATTGATTCCATCAAGCGCGACATCTTGGGGATTGCCTAATGAGCGCCGCACCTTCTACAGCGCCCGCAGCCGCGCTACCTGAATCCGTTCTGCTGCCTTACCAAAAGGCATGGATCGAAGACACCTCCGATCTCAAGATCGCCGAGAAAAGCCGCCGTACCGGCTTAACCTGGGGCGAAGCCGCCGATGCCGTACTAACGGCCAGCAGTGCCAAAGCTGCCGGGGGCACCAACCACTTCTATGTGGGCAGCAACAAAGACATGGCCATCGAATTTATCGATGCCTGCGCCATGTGGGCCAAGGCATTCAACCGCGCTGCCAGCCACATCCAGGAAGAGCTGTACCAAGATGAGGATAAAGACATCCTCACCTTCAACATCCACTTTGCTAGCGGCTTCAAAATCCAAGCGCTTAGCTCGCGCCCCAGCAACATGCGTGGCCGCCAGGGTAACGTCACCATTGACGAAGCCGCGTTCCATGACCAGCTCGCCGAAGTGCTCAAAGCCGCACTAGCCCTCACCATGTGGGGTGCCAAGGTGCGCCTGATCAGTACCCACAACGGCGTCGAGAACGTCTTCAATGAGCTGATCCAGAACAGCCGTGCTGGCAAGCAGCGCTACAGCGTTCACCGCATCACGCTGGATGACGCCTGCGAGCAAGGGCTCTATCAGCGCATTTGCCAAGTGCGCGGCAAGCCCTGGAGCTTGGAAGCGGAAGAGCAGTGGAAAGCCAACCTGCTGAACGACACGGCCTCGCGGGAAGACGCGCTAGAAGAGTACTACTGCGTACCCAAGGCAGGCGGCGGTGCTTACCTTTCCCGCGCCATGATTGAAGCGCGCATGGTCGATGCGCCGGTCATACGCTTTGAAGGCAGCGCCGAATTCAACGCAGTACCCGAGCACTACCGCGCCCTGGAAATAAACGCCTGGTGTATTGAACATCTGCTGCCCCTGCTGGAAAAACTCGACCCCAAGTTGGCTCACTGCTTTGGCGAAGACTTTGGCCGCAGCGGCGATTTAACCGTGATTGCCCCCATGGCCATCACCCAGCAGCTCGTGCGCCAGGTGCCGTTCCTGGTCGAGCTGCGAAACGTACCGTTCAAGCAGCAAGAGCAAGTGCTGTTCTTTATTGCCGACCGCCTGCCAAAGCTACAAGGCGGCGCGCTGGATGGTCGTGGCAACGGCCAATACCTGGCCGAGCAGGCAGCCGAGCGCTACGGCAGCATTGTGGAAGTGGTCATGCTTTCCCAGAGCTGGTACCTGAACAACATGCCCCCCTTCAAAGCCGCGTTTGAAGATGAGCTGATCACACTGCCCCGCGACAGCAACGTGGTCGATGACCTTCGCGCCCTGCAAGTCATCAAGGGCGTGCCCAAGCTGCCCGATGCCAAAACCGGCGACAGCAAAGACCGCCACGGCGATGCCGCTATTGCACTGGCCATGGCGTACTACGCCAGCCTGATGGATATGGTACCGATTGAATTCACCCCCGCGCCCCTGCCTGGTGTTCCTAATCAGGACGACGACAGCGACGACATTGATATGCACGGTTTTGGAATAGGAGGCGGCGCATGGTAAGCCCTAAAGCACTCATCAAGCGGTTATTCGGCAGCGACAGCCAGGCGCTGGAGGAAGAACAAACCCAGGATGCACGTATTGGCCAGCTCAAGCGCGAGTTCGCCGAGCACCCCACCAAAGGGCTAACGCCTGCGCGCTTGTACCAGATATTGGAAGCCGCCGAGCAAGGCGACCTGAAGGCGCAGTCTGAACTCTTTGACGATATGGAAGAGAAAGACGCCCAGATCGGAGCCGACCTGGGCAAGCGTCGCCAGCTAGCCGCCGAGCTTGAATGGCAGATCGTACCGCCCGATAACGCCACCGCTGTAGAGAAGCGCGCCACTGAGCAAGCCATTGAAGTATTCAGCGCGCTGGAAGTCGAAGACCTTATTCTTGATCTCGGTACCGGCATCGGCCACGGCTGGGCCAACCTAGAGCTACCGTGGCAGCGCGACGGCGCACTGCGCTATATCGAACAGCCCACGCTGCGCCCACATTCATGGTTCCGCTTACACCCCGATGACCAGAACTGCATCACCCTTCGCGATAACAGCGCAACCGGTGCCGAGCTGTGGCCACTCGGCTGGGTGCAACACCGCCACCGTGCAAAGTCCGGCTACGTTGCCCGCATGGGTTTACACCGCATGCTGGCATGGCCGTACTTGTTTCAGAACTATGCGCTCGGGGATCTGGCTCAACTGCTGGAAATCTATGGCCTACCGGCACGCATCGGTAAGTACCCGAAAAACGCGACTGAAAAAGAGAAAGCCACGCTGCTGCGTGCCGTCGTCACCTTGGGCCAGAACGCCGCTGGCATTATCCCTGAAGGCATGGCCATCGACTTTACCGAGGCAGCGGGTAAAGGCAGCTCTGCCGATATTTACAAAACGATGATGGATTGGTGCGAACGCGCCAAGGCTAAAGCGATTCTAGGCGGCACCTTAACCTCCGGTACCGGTGAAGGTACGAACACAAATGCGCTGGGCAATGTTCACGAGCGAGGGCAAACCAGCCTGATTCGCTCCGACGTGCGCCAATACGCGGGCAGTATCCGCAATAGCATCCTGTGGCCCATGGCGGCGCTTAACTTCGGTATTGATAAGCCAAACCGCGCCCCCCGTTTCTTTTTGGATACGGGCGAAACCGAGGATCTTGAACGCCTATCGAAGTCACTGCCCACCTTTGTGGACATGGGCGCGAAGATCCCGCTGTGGTGGCTTCATGAGAAAAGCGGCATCCCCAAAGCCGCCGAAGGTGAAGAGGTGCTGATGCCAAAGGCAGCGCCAAATTCCTTTGGTGCGCTACGTTTGGCACAATCGAACCAGCCGCTCGCCGCATTGCGGCAGGCGCCCACACAGCCAGGCCAACCCAGCTACTACCGTGACGCCACCCTCGACCAGCTCGACGACCAGGCGCAGCCGATTGTTGATAGTTGGGTCAACCTGGTGCAGCAGCTCGCCGAGCAAGCGGGAAGCCTAGAGCAGCTGCAAGAGATGATCGCCACGGCCTTTGATGACTTGGATGAAAGCGAGCTTGCAAGCGTGATGGCCACAGCGTTTGAAGCGGCTGCGTTAGCAGGCAGAGCCACGGTCGATGAGGAAACCGGCAATGCCGATTAGTGCCCAGTTCCGTCGGCCTTTTCCTGAGCAGGTCAGCTTCTTTCGTAACAAGCTGAACTTGCCCACGACCCGCTCCGGGCAAATCACCCGCGACCAAAACGACGCCGCCTTTGTGGTGGCCGGTGCCACGAAAGCCGACCTGCTGGCGGATCTGCGCGGTGCCGTCGATGACGCCATCAGCAACGGCCAAAGCCTCGGCGAGTTCCGCCAGCAGTTCAATGAGATCGTGTCGAAACGCGGATGGACGGGCTGGACAGGCGAAGGCAGCAAAGCAGGTCGCGCCTGGCGCACCCGGCTTATTTACAAGACGAACCTGGATACCAGCTACGCCGCTGGCCGCTGGGCGCAGATGACCGACCCAGATGTGGTGCGCCTGCGCCCGTATTGGCGTTACGTACACAACACGGTCGAGAACCCACGCGTGCAGCACAAGCGCTGGCACAATTTGGTGCTACGCGCCGATGACCCATGGTGGCAAACCCACTATGCGCCCAATGGATTCGGCTGCAACTGCGGTGTGGAAACGCTTAACGAGCGCGGCCTGCGTCGCCTGGGCAAAGACGGCCCGGACACTGCACCGAATGACGGCACCTATGAGCACGTCGATAACACCACCGGCGAAGTCGTCACCGTTCCCAACGGCATCCAACCCGGCTGGGACTACGCACCAGGGCAAACAGCAACCGAGCGTGCGATCGCCGCCCGCCTTAACCGCCTGGATAGTGTAGAGGCCACCATCGCCCGGCAACACGTTACCGACTTGGTAGCAGCGCCTTTATTCAACCGCTTCTGGAATGGCGAGGTGCGAGGCGAATATCCGGTGGCGGTGGTACCACCTGTCGAACGCCAAGTGTTAGGGGCAGAAAGCCCCGTGGTGCTGCTCTCTCAAGAGAGCCTAACGGCGCACAAAATTAGCCACCCCGAGGTGGGGCTTGAGGACTACCGCCGGATTCAGAAGATACTGGATGAAGGCGAGGTGTACCAACGCGAAGGCGAACCAGGGCGCATGGTCTATCTAAGCCTGGGCGAACGGCTATACAGAGCCGCATTAAAGCGCACAGGCGATGGCAAGAAGAACTATTTCCTCACACTGTTTATCGTGAGCGATGAAAAAGCCGAGCGGGAAGTCAGGCAGAAGATGGAGCGTGTGCGCTAGAGAAGAACGTGGTGCAACGCTGGTTCGCCATCCCCAGATACCTCATCTGCTTTCGCAGGGTACACCAGGCGAATATTGGTCTTTTGCACCACACGAACAGTATAGGAGAGAACCGTGATCACCATCAACGCTAATACCGATGCCATCGAACGCGCCATCACCGACCTGATGAGCAAGGGCGAAAATCTCACCGCGCCGATGAAGAGCATCGGTGAAGAGATGATCAACCGCACTCAGCAACGCTTCCGCGATAAAGAAGCGCCAGACGGCACGCCCTGGGCAGCTAACTCCCCCGTCACTGAGAAGCGCAAAGGGCATGGCCGAGTACTCGAAGGCGAGAGCAATGAGCTTTCCAAACAGTTCAGCTACTCGGCTGCTAGCGATAGCGTCGAATGGGGCAGCCTGATGGTCTACGCCGCGATGCAAAACTACGGTGGTACCAAAGCGGAGTTCCCGCATCTCTGGGGCGACATACCAGGGCGTGAGTTTATCGGCTTCTCAGATGACGACGAAGACGAAGTGTTGGGCATCCTCGCTGATCATTTGAGTCTCTAACGCCGCCTCGCAACGTGGCCTTATAAGCGCCGCTAAGGCGCTACCCGCTACGTTGGCCCGGCTTTTATACGTAAGGCGCGTTAGACGTGCGTTAGATGTCGATATACGATTTATTTAAGGTCATGATAGACTCTCGCGCCTAAGGAGTAGGCTACATGAAAGACATTGACATTCGTCGAGCGCTTTTTGCTGGTGCTCTCAAACAGCATCAGTCAGAGCCTGACACTCGCATAGTGGAAGAGCTTGGACTTAACCATGGAGAAGCACGGATCGACGTTGCTGTAGTCAACGGCGTAATCCATGGCTTTGAAATTAAAAGCCAAAAAGACACATTGGAGCGACTCCCAACACAGCTTCCCATTTACTCCGCCTCTCTCGATTATGTAACTTTAGTGGTACATGAAAGTCATGTTAAAAAAGCTTGCGAGCTAATTCCCAAATGGTGGGGAGTACAGGTGGTTAAAGGTACTGCTGAAGCTGTGACATTCCACCAAAGGCGAAGCTCTAAACCAAATCCTTCAGTAGACCCAATGTGCCTGCTTAGGCTTCTTTGGAAAGAGGAAGCACTTCAGATTTTGGAAGATTCGGGAATAAAACGGGGATATAAAAGCAAGCAAAAGGATGTAATCTACAAGAAGATTCTTGATGAATTGAGCCCGACTGTTATCGGGCTCAAAGTTCGTCAAGCATTAAAGTCCAGAGAGAATTGGAGAATAGATTTCACGCCACATAGTTCGGCGCTTGACCCTGTTGAAGCTGTCGAACAACAAAAGTGAGATGGTGGTTGGTAGCGTCACGACGCCATTGAGATGCATTACCTACTGACTCTGTTTTATTAGCTCGCTTGGAGTAAATCTCGTCTCCAAAACTGAAGCCTGCACCTCTATAACAAGGGTGAGCTATTAACTGTTGGCATAAGCCAAAAATTTGCTCAAACCCATATTTTTTAACGCCCCGCCCTTTGAAAATCACCCACGTATCTTCTGATGTATATCGAATATTGGCCGACATTTGCATTGTGCGAGGATCCAAATCCGCTATCTCTGGATGAGCAATTGCATAGTCACCATACAGTGGCAGCCTTTCCAGCCTTCTATTGTGGTAATCCTGCGACACACGTTCCCACATTAGCCAGTCTGCACGTTGGATGGTACTAATTCCAACGCCCTGGCCGGACATATTTTCAGGGAAACCTGAGGCAGCTAAAACAAGAGTTCTCCATTGATTAATATGAGGTAACTGATTAAGTAAGTGGCGGCATGAGATAACTGCCCTATCTATTTCAGCTGCACCTACAGATCCCACATCTAAAACTAGGTCAACATCTTCTGGATGGAGTTCTAACTTTGCAAGTGTTGAATCAAGAAGCTGCGTAAGATCAGGTTCATCACCAGCGGCTTCATCAAGCCTTATGCATACGCCTCGGCCGTCTTTTTGCACCGCTGTTTTTATAACCTGCATTGTCTGGCTGTCATAGCTGGTCCATGCAACAGGTATAGCTTTGACATTCAATGACCGCAGCTCGTCCATGATCCATTCAAGGACATGCGAACCGTCTTGCAAAATCGGAGAGTCAAGCAGCCAACTATCAATCCAGATTGGATCTTCAGTACCCCAATGGGCTTCCATCTGCCTGGGTAATTTAGAAACATGTGCATCTAACTCTACCGGATCGCGAGTCTCGTCATAAACAGTTGGAATTGGAACAACTTCAGCGATTGGTGTAAGCAAAGCCTTGTCTTGGGGGTATAGCTCTTTTAGAGCGGTATATTCACCCTGTTTCCATTTAAGGATTGGAACATAATTTATTTTCTTCATAAGCCACCATGCGAATTAGATTTAGGGTAAGGCTACGAATGTAGCAGCTTGCTAAGCCTTATTTCTATGGTTTCTAATACATACCTTAGTCTTGATGAACAAAAACTCCTAAAGCGCTTTAAATCCACGCCCCGCCCTAAGCCCCCGATCATGGGGGCATGAAAACACAACGCCTTCAAACAAAGCCCCGCGTCGCCGTTTGTGCTCTACGAGTGCAAGCCACCGACGACAAAACGCGCCTGATGCCTGCTGGCACCTTTCACGCACCGCGTGGGGCTGCTGAAGGCACCGGCCCATGGCATCTCTCTGCCGAGCATGCCCAAGCTATCATCCGCTTGGCCGCTGCGCGCAGTACCGACATCGCCATCGACTACGAACACCAAACCCTGTACGCCGAAAAGAACGGCCAGCCCGCGCCCGCTGCTGGCTGGGTCGACCCGCGCTCGCTTGAGTTTCGGGACGATGGCCTTTACGGCGCGATTGCCTGGACGGCCAAAGCCCGCGCAGCGATCACGCCAGGGCCAAATGGCGAACCTGCTGAGTACCTCTACCTCTCCCCCGTTTTTCCCTACGACGCCAACGGCGTGCCGCTCGATCTGCTGCACCTGGCGTTAACCAACACCCCCGCCATTGATGAGGGCGCGGCGCAGCTTGCCGCTGCTCGGATGGCGATTACCCACGACGTCACCAATGACGCCCAGGAGATCGACACCGTGAAACGTGAGCAACTGATTCTGACCCTTGGCCTAGCGGCTGAGGCCACCGAAGAGCAAATTGATGGCGCGATCGCCGCGCTGAAAGCCAGCGCCGCCGATGCCAAGGCATTGCGTGAGGCACTGGGTGCCAAAGATGACGCGAAGCCGGATGAAGCCGTTGCGGCCCTTAAAGCCTCCAGCGCTACCGCCGCCCCCGACATGACGCAGTTTGTGCCTGTGGCCGTGTACCAAGAAACCACCCAGCAACTGGCCGCGCTAAAAGCCAACAGCAACACCGCCGAGCTAGATGCCCTGATCAAGGAAGGCTTGGACGATGGCCGTATTCCCGGCCAAGCCACCGCCGATTGGCTGCGCGTTCAGGGCATTGCCGCTTGTAAAGCCCACCTTGAAGGCGCGCCCAGCATCGCTGCGCTCAAAGCTACCCAGACCCAGGGCAAGCCACCAGAAGGCACCAAAGAAAAAGATGGCGAACTGTCCGACACCGAGCTGGCGGTGTGCAAGGCGATGAACCTAACGCCCGAGCAGTACCGCGCCGCCAACCCAGCGTAATAGCTGGCCACTCTCCACACGCAAGAGGATCACACCGTGACCGCTGCAACCCAAAACCGAAACACCCCGCACCGCTTAGGGCTGTCTCGTGGCCATCTGGTCGCGGCGGCAACCGAAGTGTTTGCAGGCACGATCGCCGTCATCAATGCCGACGGCTTTACCGAGCCAGGCACCACCGCTACCGGCCTCACCGCTGCCGGTGTGTTCGATCACTACCAGGACAACACGTCAGGCGGCGATGGCGACCAGGTCGTGGAAGTGAAACGCGGAAACTTCCGGTTCGATAACTCGGCCAGTACCGACGAGATCACCGCCGCCGACATCGGCCAGGTTTGCTACATCGTCGATAACCAGACCGTCGCCAAAACCGACGGCACCGCCACCCGCTCCCCCGCTGGCATTGTCGACGACGTCGACGACGCAGGCGTGTGGGTCAACATCGACCCGACTAACGGCGTGGCCGCTAGCGCGTAATAAGGACTGCCTACATGGATCTTACTCAATCAAATTTGAAGGTGCTGTTCCAGGCCTACAACGCCGCCTTCCAGCAGGGCTTTACCTCCATGGGGGAACAGGCAGCGCTGTACGAGCTGTTCTGTACCACCGTGCCCAGCACCACTGCCGTGGAAGTGTACCCGTTCCTCAAGAGCCTGCCGCGTATGCGCGAATGGCTGGGCGATCGCGTCATCCACTCGCTCGAAGGTGCCGCCTTCAGCATCACGAACCGTAAGTTCGAGCTAACCGAAGGCGTGCCACGGGATTCCGTAGAAGACGACACCTACGGCCTGTGGTCGCCCATCTTCCAAGAGTTTGGCCGCAGCTCTCGCGAGCATCCCAACGAACTCGCCGTGGAAGTGCTTGAGCAAAACCCCGAGTGCTACGACGGCCAGCCCCTATTCGATACCGACCACCCGGTGCTTGATAAGTCGGGCAAAGAGATCTCTGTCAGTAACGACATGGGCGGCACGGGCGACGCCTGGTACGTGATGGACAACACCCGCGTGATCAAAGCGGTCATGTTCCAGCGCCGTCGTGATTACAACTTCCGCTCGATTACCGATCTCAACGACACGCAAGTGTTTATGACCGATAAGTTCCTGTTCGGTGTGGATGCCCGCGTGAATGGCGGTGCCGGTCTTTGGCAGCTCGCCGTGCGTTCTCGCAAGCCGTTTACCGCCGAGAACTACGAAGAAGCACGCCAGGCACTGACGAAGCTGAAAGGCGACTACGAACGCCCGCTGGCGCTGCGCCACTCGCACACCATGGTACCCAACTCCATGGAAGGGGCTGCTCGTGCCGTGCTGCAAAGCCAGCTGGGCGCTGGCGGTGAGACCAACAAATGGGCCAACACCTCAACGCTGGTGCTGAACCCCTGGTTAACCAGCGCTTAACGGCACGTTAAACCGCCTATCGCAGTGCCTGCCCTCGCGGGCACTGCGCAACGGAGAGCACCCCCATGACCACACGCAAACAAAGCGCCGCTGCCAAGGCCAAGCAAGACAAAGCTGCAGCAGCCGCGACCGAGGCACAGCCTCAAGAACAGGCCGAGCCGGTACCGAAAACGCCAGCGGATGCCGTAGCGCCCAGCGATGAGGAGGAAGCACCAGTGAGCGAAGACGAGGCAGCCACGGTGGAAGCGGCGCAGTCCGAAGCGACCCAGCCCACCGAGGCCCAGGGCAACACCGTCACAGGTGACGGCACCGGCAAAGCGCTACCGCCCATCGAAGAAATGCCAGGCGTGTTCGTGCGCACCAAGCGTCGCATTAAAAGCCGCCGCCGCGCTGGCTTCCGCTTCAACCGCGAAGGTACGGGCATTGCCCTTGAGATGCTGACTAAAGAGCAGCTGAAGCAGCTGCGCGAAGACCCGGCATTGGAGGTGGAAGACTGCACCTTCCCGCTGGAAGAAGCGACCAGCGAGCCGGAGGCTTAACCCATGCCGTATTGCACGAAAGCCGACTTGATTGAGCGCTTTGGCGAGGCCGAGCTGCTCGCCATCGCCCGCGATGAAAGCGGCATGGCCATTGATACCGCCGTGGTGGAACGCGCTTGCGACGACGCCTCTGGCGAGATCGACGGCTACGTCAGTGCAGCGGGCTACCCCGTACCGCTGTCGCCGGTGCCACGCATCGTGATTGCCAACGCCTGCGACATCGCCCGTTACCGGCTCTATGACGAACACGCCACCGACCAGGTGCAGAAACGCTACGACGACGCCGTGAAGTTCCTGCGCTCGGTTTCCCGTGGCGAGGTTCGCCTGGGTATCTCGACCAGCCAAGGAAGCAGCAGCGCAGGCAGCGTGCAAATGAACTCAGGCCGCCAGGTGTTTAACGGCGGTGGTTTCTAGCCCCGCACGATTGGAGACAACAGATCATGAGTGCCAAACAGACCACTAAAGCAGCGGCTGAGCAAAGCGCTGATAAAGACGCACCACCACCACGGCCCCGTGAGGCTGTGCAGGTGCGGGTGAAGACAAAATCACCCGGTGTAAAGCGTCAGGTGTGCGGTGTCATTTTCGAGAACACCTGGAAGTACTTGACTCTGGATGATCGCGGCAGCGCCTACAAAGCCATTGCCCGCGATCCCGCCATGGTGATGGAAAAGGCAACACCGCCACCGAAGCCAGTGGCCACTGAAGAGCCAACAGGCAAAGAGGCCAAGTAATGCTCTCGCTCACGCCGTGGCTTGAACGCCTTAACGCCCTGGAGGGCATTCCCACCGTGCAGCTTGCAGCGGATGTGGAAGCCGCCAAGAGCAACGCGCAACTACCCAACATGATGTTGGTGCTAGGGCGTGAAACCGTCAGCCACGGCGCCATGAGCAACCAGGCGCGCCACCGCGTGAAAACCGAGGTGTTGCTGATCACGGGTATTCGCCGCCGTAACCAACCGCTAGGGCCAGTGGCTACCGTAGGTGACGACGAACTGGCACGGCTGCGCAAGCCAGCCCTTACTCAGTTGATTAACTGGATGCCGCCTGGTTGCGACATCCCCGTGAAATGGCAACGCGGCCAGCTGTTGGCCCTACAAAGCCACGCCCTTTTCTGGGCCGACGTGCTAACCGCCGAATA
Source organism: Halomonas sp. 7T (assembly GCF_025643255.1). NCBI lineage: Bacteria > Pseudomonadati > Pseudomonadota > Gammaproteobacteria > Oceanospirillales > Halomonadaceae > Halomonas > Halomonas sp. 7T. The sequence continues at coordinate 1,586,101 of NZ_CP087112.1, forward strand.
CTTTTGGCCACTTGAGGAGACTTCACCGTGACCATGAAAACGAACCGCCGGGCGATGCGATTCGCCCTTGAATCCGAATACAACGACGGCACCACCACGGTTGACGCGGCGACGGACGCCATCTTGATGCGCGAGATTACCGTCACGCCGTTATCAGGCAGCAATATCGAGCGCAACTTTGTGCGGCCTTATTACGGCAACTCACCGCAGGCACCCGGCGAAAAGCATGTTGAAGCGGTCGTGGAAGTTGAACTCAACACCAGCGGTGAGCTGGGCACGCCGCCGCCCTGGGGCAAGCTGCTGCGCGCCTGTGGCTGGAGTGAAGTGATTGAGGTAGGCGAGCGCGTGATCTATTCGCCGGTCTCTGAAGACGAAGACAGTGGCGTTTTCTTCTGCAATGTAGACGGCAACCTGCACAAAGGTCGCGGTGCGCGGGGAACCCCGGCGTTCACCGTCAATGCTGAAAACATGCCGGTGATCCGCTTCACCTACCGCGCGTTGATCAGCCCCGTGACTCAAGAGCAATTGCCTAACGTCACCCTGAGCCAGTGGCGTGCGGCGTTAGCCGTTAATTCGCTCAATACCGAACCACTTGAATTCATGGGTGCCAGCGTACCGTTTAACCAGTTCTCGCTCGATATGTCAGGTCAGGTCATCCAGAACAAACTCGTTGGCTCAAATAACATCGAGATCACCGGTCGCTCACCTTCCGGCCAGTTGAGTATTGAAGACCCAGGTGTTGGTACGGTGAATTACTTCGAGATGTCGCAAAACGCCGCCACTGGCGCACTGAAGCTCGTGCATGGCAAAACACCTGAAGAACGCATCGAGATCAGCATGCAAAAGGTTGGCATCGAATCACCGAGCTACTCCGACCAAGACGGTATCCAGATGCTGAGCATCAACTACATGCCCGAGCCCACCGAGGGCAACGACGAAGTAGTGATCGTTGTGGGTAACGCGATTCCCGCAACCCCTTAACCATCGGCTAACCAGCACTTAACCAGCATTTCAAGCGCGATTAACCCCAGGAGAAAGACCCGTGTTCAAACTCAATACCAACCGCACTTACAAGCAGTCCGTTCACCTAACCCTGATCGACGAAGCGGGTAAAGACCTCAAGGGCACCTTTACCGCCGTCTTCAAAGTGCTGCCGAACACCGAAACCCGTGAGCTACTGGATGATGCCACGCTCCTAGATCGCGTCCTGGTGAGCGTCTCGGACATCGAAGTGCCCGATGAAACCGGCAAGCCACTGGAGGGCGAAGCACTGCGCGATGCCGTGAAGAACGACCCCGCAGCTGCGTTCGCGCTCATCACGGCCTACCAGGACAGCATCATAAAAAAGAACCGTCGTCGGAACTGATAGAGGCAGGCATCTACTGGGCTGACGCCAATACGGCGACGTCCAACATGGTCAAGGATGACCTCGCCGCCCTTGGGATCACGCTGGGCGGCGAATTGGCCGAAGAAGCCGAAGCCGCTGCCGCCGAGCCGGATCTCTTCGAGGTACTGCCAGAGAACTGGGAAGCCGTGCAGATATTTCTGCGCTGCTGCTACCAGTGGCGATACAGGGCCATGGATGGCCAACGCGAGGCGCTAGATGTGAAAGCGGTGATCAGCGTCATCAATCTCTATCAGCTTCCCCCAGAGCAACAACTTGAGCGGCTGGATCAAGTGCAGCTTATCGAAACAGGCGCGATTAACTTCATGAACCAACCCCGCAACTAACGTTAGAAGGCCTGGCTTTGAACAATAATCTAACGCTAAGCGTCACCCTCACTGGCGATAACCGTCAGTTGTCCGGCACCCTTCGAGATGCCCAGGGTGACGTGCGGGCATTCAGCACCACGACGGAGCGTGAAAGCCAGCGTGCAGAAACTGCGTTACAGGCACCTGGCCGCAAAGCGGGTACCGTTTCCGAGCATTTGCGCGGTGCTGGCCGAGAGGCCCGCGCCTTTGGTACCGAAACCGCCCAAAGTGGCCGCCAGGCAACGCAGGCACTTACCCAGACCGGTAATGAAGCACAGACAACGGCTGGGCAGCTCAATCAACTAAAGGCAGTAGCCGTCGGTGTTGGTGTCGCCTTCACTGCTATGGGTGTTCGTGATTTTATTAACGACACTTATGCAGCAGTTAGCAGCTCTCAACAACTACAGGCATCACTCAAAACCGTTACAGGCTCACTAGAGAGCGCCACTAACGCTTGGGATGAGCTGCTTGTTTTTGCGGCAGAGACGCCTTTCACGCTGGATCAATCAGTTCAGGCATTTATACGCATGCAGGCGTTGGGTCTAAACCCTACGCAGGAAGCGCTGCGCTCGTTTGGTAACACCGCCGCCGCCATGGGCGAAGACATGATGCGGATGGTAGAAGCCGTTGCGGATGCCACCACCGGTGAGTTCGAGCGCTTAAAAGCCTTCGGTATCCGCTCAGCGGTCGAGGGCGATCAGATCGCCTTTACCTTCCAAGGCGTAACAACCCGCATCCGTAACAGCGCGGCGGACATTAGCGCCTACCTACAGAGCATTGGTGAAAATCAGTTCGCCGGTGCTATGGCCGACCAGATGGCCACGCTTAGCGGTCAATCGGCCAACCTAGAAGACTCGATCTATCAGCTTTACCTAGCCGTTGGCGAAGCGGGCGCTACTCAAGCCTTTGAAAATGCTCTGAGTGGTGCTAGTAACACCGTTCAGTTCTTGACCGACAACATCGATGCGTTGGTGTCGGGTGCTGAAATCATGGCGGTATTGCTGGGCGGGCGCGTTGCAGTGGCTCTCGCTACCGTTACCGCTGCCAAGTTGGCGGCAACCCAACAAACTATCGCCTATCAATTAGCCTTGGCCCGCATGGCTGGCGTAAGTACTACTGCTGCCGCTGGGCAGGTGGCACTAGCAGGTGCGACACGCGCTGCAGCCGGTGCTCTTGCATTGGTGGGTGGGCCACTGGGCGCGGCTATGCTCGCCGGTGGTGCCATTTACTATTTCCGGGAGGAACTAGGCTTAGTCACACCTTCCGTGCAATCGGCAACAGACCGCGTTGACGACATGACCAGCGCGCTAGACGCGAACTCAGAAGCCGCGCTCAAAAATGCCAGGGCAATGCTTGAGGCTGAGCAGCAGTTTCAGCAGTTCCGTCAAGCCACATTAACAATGGAGGTAAACCGTCAGCGGCAAATTGTGGCGGATGAACAACGCCAGTGGGACGCCGTGGGCGGCCAGCAGGCATTCGGTATGGGGCAGGCTAGCGAATCACAGCAGGCGTTACGCGACCTTCAAGTTCAGCTAATGGATACCCGCAACGCGATTGATGCAGCTGGCGGTTCAGTCACTAAAATAGATGAAAAACTAGCGCAGCTTGAACGCACAACACGCGAAACCATCACGCCAACAACAGACTTAGGTGATGCCAGCGAAACCACAGCCGCTAAAACCAACGAACTCACCAAAGCAACCGAAGCCCAAGCCTCCGCGCTTGAAGACCTGCGCAACCGCCTGATCCCTGGCCGTCGCGAGGTGGTCCAGCTAGCGCGAGACATGCAAACGCTAACGCTGGCCATCGCTACCGGCACCGGCAACGTCGCCCAGAACATCCAGATGATGGGGCTCCTACAGCAGCAGTACATCGAAGCCCAGAACGATACCGACGACCTGGCCGATAAAACTGTTAAAGCCGCGTTCACAATGGAAGGTGCGTTTGATGAGCTGCGCCTCAACGGCCTCCGGCGGTTAGACGACGGCTTTGCCGATCTCTGGCAGGGTGCGATCGACGGCAGCCTGAACGCAAGCGAGATCATGAAGCGGGTGATCAGTCAGACACTCGCTGAAATGGCGCATATGGCCATCACCCGCCCGATTACCGTGCAGCTCGCCACTAGTATGGGGCTGGGTGGCGGTGGCACTGGCAGCACCGGCGCGGGCGGCTTTGATTTATCACCCGGCGGCATTAGCAACGCCTGGAACATTGTGCAAAAGGGCTTTGGCGGTAACTCCATCGGTCAGGGCATCACCAGTGTAGCGCGCAGTGGTTATGGGGCATTGACCGGCAATGCCGTGTCCTATGGCGGGAGCGGATGGGCGAGTTCTGCGACAGCAGGTAACGCGTCTTGGCTCAACAACCCGTCAAATGTGAGCAACATCTCAATGGGCTTGCAGTCCATCGGCGGCAGCTATGTTGGTAATGAGCTGGGCAGCTCGATGTTTGGCAAACAAGCCAACTCGAATATTGGCTCCACCATCGGCGCGATAGCGGGATCTTTCCTGCCTATTCCTGGCGGTACGTTTATCGGCTCGACGCTAGGCGGGATGGTCGACTCCCTCTTCGGCAGTGGCAAAAAAACCTACGACTTTGATTTTAAGCAAGGTCAACACTCTTACGTTTTTGGTGACCGCACATCGGCGTTCGGTGACTCGGGCCTGACTGCACTCTCAGATTACAAAATCGGTGAGCAGCAGGACGCGCTTAACGACATGCTCACCGCCATGGCCAACTTTGACAATCAGCTTGCTGCAGCGGCGATACCTGAGCGCTTTGAGGCAATGAAAGCGTCGATTGATGGGTTCACGCATTCCGGCCCCGATGACCTGTTTGAAACCCGGCTGCGTCAAATGATCACCGGTGGCCAGGTGCTCGCTGCTGATGCCGTCGCCAGCATCATCGACCCTGAGCGTCTGAGCCAAGCGGCACTCGGAGCGTTGCAGCTTGAAGGCATCGGCCAGCAGCTTGGCGAGCAAGCGCTCAGCGACATCACCGCCGAAATTGAGCGCTTCAGCGGCGACAGCGTCGTCGATGCCATCACACGCATGACGAACGCAGCGATGGCCGCTGACCTGCTCGCCAGTGCCAGCCAAGGCCTAAACCTACAGTTCGACGTCACCGCCGCCGGTGCCGTTAACGCGGCGGGTTCTATTGCCGAAATGGTCGGGGGTATGCAGAACCTGACCGCCATCCAGCAGGGCTATTACCAAGCAGTGTACAGCGAGACCGAGCGCCTAAGCCGGTCACAAACCGACCTGCGTGCCGCGCTGGAAGGCATCACCGACCAAGTGCCTACCACGGTGGGCGAGCTGCGAGCACTCGTCGAAGCCCAGAACCTCAACGACGCCGCCGCTGGCGAGTTAGCTGTGCGCTTGATGGAGCTAGCCCCCGCACTTAAACAGACGAACGATGCGGTGCGCGATGCAATCACGCAGCAGTACCAAGACGCATTAGGCCGCGCTCCAGATGCAGCGGGCATGGACTACTGGTTTAACCAGGTCGCGACCGGCGCGCTGACGTTAGAGGATGCACTCTGGAACATCCAAAACAGCGTTGAAGCGGCAGCCAACGGTATTAACGTGTCGGCGGATGCGTTACGCGCTCAGGCTCAACTGGAGCGTCAGTTGCTACAAGTACAGGGCAACACAGCAGCACTCCGTCAGCTTGAGATCGACGAACTTAAAACCCTAAACGGCTGGGAAGAAGCGGGCCTTGTCACGCTGCAAGAGCGTATCTGGGCACTGCAAGACGAAGCGGCAGCCACTAGGGAGGTCGAGCAAGCCCAGCAAGACGCTCTCCGTCTGATTAGCCGTATTGATAGCGCTCGTGAGCGTCAGCTCAATGCAGAGCTGGGCGCGATTGAGACGCTGTCTAGCTTGTACAACTCACTGCAGCTTTCCAGCCAGTCGATTCTTGATCCCATGGAGCGCATGAACGAAGCGCAGCGACAGTTCGCCGTGCTGCAAGTGCGTGCTGAAAGCGGCGATACCGCCGCCGTCAGGGAGCTACAAGGCGCATCAACGGCCTATTTGGACACAGTAGCCGCGTACTACGGGCAGTCATCCGAGCAATACGCTCGTGTGTTCCGAGACGTAAACAGCTCAGTGAAAGATCTTGAGGGTCAATTCACTGAGTCTGTTAGCGAGTTGGAGACCATTGGAAACGCGCTCGACCGCGCCTCGCGGGATGCTCAGTTATCCCACAGAGAAGCGATGGGCGGCCTTCGCGATCTGCTGGAAGGCTTGCACTGGCTGCCTGAAGGGCTCGCCGCTGAAATTGACAAACTACTGAATGGGCAGTCGTCCGGTGGTTCGGTTGGTGGGGGTAGCAATTCTTCCGGTGACACTATTAGCGGCGATTACACCGACGCCACCATCGATAACATCCTCAACGGTCATCACGGCGTTGATAGCAGTGTCGCTAACTCAATCAATAGCGCGTATCGGGACGTTTTGGGGCGTGACGCGATAGGTTATCAGTTCACCAGCTGGGCTAGGTGGTTAGAGAACGGAACAGGGCGGGCCGCGCTTTTAGAACAAGCCATTGCCTGGGCTAACCTCCCCAGTGGCGGCGAAGATTGGTTAAAGGATGAAGGGTTATATGCCCAAGGCATGCCGCAGTTCGCCACAGGCGCATGGAAACTAGAAAGCGATCAGATGGCGATGATACATAAGAACGAGTTCATCGCCCCTGATCGCGGCGGCATCGCAGACGAGTTCCGCGCCTACGCTGCCGGTGACTATCAGGCAGAGCTGATGACTGAAATCAGTGGCATCAAGCGGTCACTGTCTATGCCAAATCTGCTGCGCACCCCTCTACCGAGTAGTGCCAACAGCCGCGCTGCTACCCCGCCTGCTATCAATCTGGAGCCGCTGACCCGTGAGTTAAACGCCCTTCGCCAAGAAGTAGCACAGCTGCGCAATGAGCGCCGACGGGACGCGGAGCACGCGGCTGGCCAGCGCAATGCTGCGCTTCGTGAGCAGCAAAAAACCAATCGCAATACGAAAACCAGGGTACCCACACTATGACAGAGGCTCAGTACGCTAACTGGCTGGCAGATCTGTCAGCCCCACGCATCGTGTTGTGCGAACTGGATTACGCGGGCGGCACTGAGTATGTGTCGACTCACCCATTTATCAGCAAGCCCACGGATAGCGCACCGAACCGCATCTACGATGACCTGCTGGTAGACGCCATCGACATTGAAACACGCATAGATGGGCTTATTTCGTTTGGCGAGATAACGCTGGTAGATGACGGCGAGATTAGCCACTGGGTAGATCGCGCCTGGCAGGGCCACGGTATTCGCTTATACCTCGGCGGCCCTGGCTGGAGCCGGGATGATTTCAGGCTCCATGCGGTCGGCATTAACGGCGGCATCACATCAGCGCGGCGCGGTGAAATCACGTTCGAGATGACTGATCAATCGGCGGTGTTTGACGAGCCTATCGATACCGGCTCACTGCCTGACGATGCGGGGCCGGTGCCGCTAGCGCTGGGGTCGGTGTACAACGCTCCGGCGTACCGCACTAGCGATGGCACCCAGTACGAGTACAAAGCGTCGTTTCTGCCCTGCCTATCGTTAACACCGAAGGAAGGGGGGTCGAGTGCTGTCACGGTCACGAATCACCCAACCGAGGGGCGCTTTGTTCTGGATGCCCCTGTAGCACTGGAACTCACTGTCGACATCGATGAGCAGCACAACACGCCGACAAAAATTGCCCAGTGGGTGGCCGATTACTACGGCAAAGAGGTCGCTGACATTAACCTCCCTGACGTTCTTGTTGGCTTGTACTACAACAGCGAAGTCACGGGTCGCCAAGTGCTTGACGCGCTGTGTGCGGGCTTGGGCGCATATTGGTATCTCAGCGCGTTGGATCAACTGATCGTTCGTCAACATGCTATCCCTGCGGTTGCCGATGTCACGCTATTCGACGACGACATTGAGTATGACCAAATCAGTTTATCTGAGACGCAATCACCCTGGGCCTCGCTAGTGCTTAACTGGGGTCGCAACTATTCACCCATTAGCCAGGTAGCGGGCGTCATCGAAGATGACAACGCAACGGAAGCCGCGCGCTTAAAGCGTGAGTGGAGCGAATCGAAAGCCGAGCAATCACTACCTGATTACCCACTAGCGGAAGACGTCACTCGTGACAGCTGCATTGCCCACTTGCTTGACGCTGAAACGGAACGCAACAGGTTGCTGGCTATTCGATCCGTGCGCCGGGACGTTTACGCCATTGATGCGTTCATGCCCGTGGTGGAGGTAGGCCAGTCCATTGCCGTTGACCACCCACGCCTAGCCGGTCGGCTGGGTCGCATTATCTCGGTTTCACGCTCGCCCACACGCGGCATCACATCTATTGAGGTTTGGGTATGAGCAACCTGCGCTTAATCATCGATAACGTTCACGACAGTGCTGTTCTGACGGCGACTAGCGAAGCGCTATCGATAGCACACACCCAGCGCTCAGGGCGCTCTTACCCCTGGCGGTCGGTGGATACGTCAACTCAGGTCATTGAGGGGACGCTGGCGAGCCTCACGTATCTCGACGCGATTGTTTTGTACCGGCACAACCTGTCGGCAGCGGCAACCGTTCGGATCGAGTGGCTTAACGATGTGGGCATCGTACAAGACACCGGGGAGCAATCCGCCGCTGAGTTAATCCCCCCGCCGCTGTTGCGGCTCGGTGTTGACCCGTGGGGCGCGAGCTACAACGACAAAATACCGGTCGCGGTGCAGCCGTACTGGATCACGCCTGATTTCGTGACGCGCTATCGCATTACCATCAACGACCCGGCCAACCCGGATGGCTATATCCAAATAGGGCGCATTATCGCGGGGCTGTCGTTCTCGCCGCGCTACAACTTTAGCTACGGCGTGAAGCTTGAGTGGGTCGAACAGGTGGAACATCGCCGCACTGAGGGCGGCTCGCTCCGCTCTATTGGAGGTGGTTTAGCGCGGCGACTGACGTTGGATCTGAATCATTTATCCGATGCCGACAGAACAACGCTCACGACCGAGCTGGTCAAGCGCGGCCAAGGGGCTGATGTATTTATTAGCGCCTACCCCGAGCAAGGCGGCATTAAAGAAATAGAGCACACACTGCTTGCACGGCGCGATGCCAACTACGCGCACACCCACGATTTTTATAACAACTGGCAGTCGTCTCTGCCGTTTTTGGAGGTATAGCGATGGCCGACTTCCCATTCATCGACTTTGGCCCTTACACATGGGCCGTGCTCGATAAAGACTACATCGTCAAATGGAACGGCAAACTGGTGGCGCTGAACGAGCTGCAAGCCAATATCGCCGCGTTCGGGCAGGCTGTTGAGCTTGAGCGCGACGCCGCCGTGAACGCTGCACAGTCGGCATCTGAGGATGCGCAGCAAACCGGATTAGATCGTGTTGCCACAGGCGAAGACCGGCAGCAAACCGGCCTAGATCGCGCTGCCACAGGTCAGGATGCCCAGCAGACAGGGTTAGACCGCACACATATCGATCAGCAGAAAGGCCTAGTGGATGCAGCCGCCCAGTCAGCGTCTGAGGATGCGCAGCAAACCGGATTAGATCGTGTTGCCACAGGCGAAGACCGGCAGCAAACCGGACTAGACCGCGCTGCCACAGGTCAGGATGCCCAGCAGACAGGGTTAGACCGCACACATATCGATCAGCAGAAAGGCCTAGTGGATACCGCTGCTCAGTCAGCATCTGAGAATGCTCAGCAAACCGGATTAGATCGTGTTGCCACAGGCGAAGACCGGCAGCAAACCGGCCTAGATCGCGCTGCCACCGCTGAGGACAGAGCAGCTACTCACGCATACGCGGAAGCCGTCACGAATGCCGTCGCCACGCTTCCCGATGGATCGATAAACGACGCAGTCATAGCGTCGGATTCAGCGTGGTCTTCCTATGAGGTGAATAGAAGGCTAGGCGATATCGGCGCCGTTCTTGATGAGATCAACGGAGAAGTGGCATGACGACCATCGCAGATAAACTGCAACTAACGCTCTCGACAAAAAACGCCATCAAACAGGCGCTGATTGATAAGGGCGCTGACGTTGGCGCTGTTCCGTTTGCCAGCTATCCCGCGCTGATTGGGGGGCTTTCTAGCGGTGGGTTCCCAATCGGCACAGTCGCCGACTGGAAGTTGGATCAAAGCTCTGAAGGGTGGCTGCCACTTGATGGCAGTTTGGTGAGCGAGGCTGATTGGCCGCTGCTCAAACCGCTACTGCCCAACAGCGATGGGTACTATGATTGGCCAGGAGTGGGTCTTACGGGACTGCCTGATTTTGGCACGCTTATTGCCCTTGTAAAGTTTAGCCCTAATGGTCAATTTCTTGCGCTGGCAACCTCTAGTAGCAGCGCTGGACAATCCTATAAAGTGATCAGAACTAGCGATTGGGCTGAAATCAATGTGCCAGCGTTTTCTCTAGGGTTTATATCTGCTTTGGAGTTTAGCCCCGACTCACAGTGGCTAGCTGTGGGTGGCAGCGCTGGAGCGCATCTAGCGGTAATTGACCTCAGCGCAGGCAGCTTAGTACCAAACACCCCTTCTATAAGCTCTGATGTAAAAGCCTTAGTTTTCACGAATGACTCGCAACAGTTGATTGTCGGTGCGCAAAACTCGCCTAGAATCCAAGTATTCAATACACAGGATTGGTCGCAAGTTGCTGGAGTTCCCGACGTTAACGGGAGCGTAATGGATTTTTCTCTCACCCCTGATGGCCAGCAGTTGGCGATTGTTCATTGGTACGCGCCGTTTTTTGTTGTTCTTAACACAAGTGACTGGAGTTTACAGTCAGGCACTCCGTCTTTGCCCCTCACCGGTAACACTCACGCACAGTGCTGTGATTATAGTCCCGATGGGTCCTATGTCGTTGTTGGGATTTACACAAGCCCCTATCTGCTAAAAATTGACGCGTATGATTGGTCGATCACTTCTCCGATAAGTTTATCTGGCTCTGTAAGTAGCGCTGCACACAGCCCGGAAGGGGACTATTTAGTTTTGCCCATTGCTAGCTCAGGGGGTGTTGTCATTGATACATATGCGTGGGAGGTTTTTGCTGACTTGCCAATCGGGACAGATCAGATGCGGGGCGCGTCTTTTAGTCCAAGCAAAGAATATCTTGCGCTTGCGCTCAGTAGAGGTAGCGGGTCAGGGCTAGTTGTGCTTAATATTTTCACACTTGCCCCTGAAGGCTTTTTCTACCTGCCGACCCTAGAATCTATCACCTACGGCAACGTAACAGTTCAACCGATGATTAAGGGGGAGTAATGGCGCTATATGACGTCGGTGATCTGATTTTGAGCGGTTACGACACAGCAGGTCGGTTAGTTTGCGATGGGAGTGCTGTGAGTGACACAGCGTATCCAGAGCTGCGTTCAGCCATTATTAACGCTGTTCCTCAAACGATTGAGGGCCAGACGCCGCCTCCCGGCTACTTCTTTCTACCAAATATCCCTGATAACCCCCATTACCCTAACTTGCCTGTATTGATACAAGCAGAGGAGGCTTAGCATGCTTTGTTATGAAATGGACGCACGCCGCGTATTTACAGGTATCAGTAAAGAGTTCGGCCCACGCGAGCCTATTCCTCGCAACTGGACGTACATTGAGCCGCCCGAGACAGATGGCTACGCCATTTTTGATGGCGTTAAATGGTTCACTCGGGATGAATATCCGCATCCACCAACGCCAATGCCAGAACCCGAGCAGCGACGTATCACGGTCGGTGCGTTCTACGACCGGTTCGGCGACCAGAAGTGGGCGATCCTTTCCAGCAGCAACCCGTTGGTAGCGGCGTTAATTCAAGATGTATCGGTTCGTCGCTTTATCGACCTGGACGACCCGCAGTTGCCTGGTGGGCTGGATATGCTGGTTCAAGCGGGTATTGAGGTGGATGTAGAGCAGATATTGACAGCGCCCGTGAAAGATCGGGAACGACTGTAAACTAGAGAGGAGTGACCACCTAAGGTGCGGACACACCAAAGGTGGCCACCAACAAGCAGATCAAGCCTGCGGGTCGGCCAAGACTCCCCTGCCTCGCGAGGCAAAGGCAGTCTAAGCCAAACGTTAGAACGTTAGAAGGCTTGACATGGTGTTAATTGAAATCCGGTGTAAGCAGTGTAACCGCAAGCTGGCCAACGTCAGCGACTACCAGTTCATCGAAATAAAGTGCCCGCGTTGCAGGCACCTAAACCAGCAGAGAGCCACGAGCTCCAAACCCCAACAGGAGATGCCTCGTGGCTACCCCAATCATTCCCTGGATGGGCGGCAAGCGCCGCCTCGCTGATCGTATCTTCCCGCTGATGCCGCCGCATCAGTGCTATGTCGAGCCATTCGCAGGAGGGGCTGCGCTGTTTTTCCTGCGCCCCTCACCTGCAGACGTCGAGGTGCTAAACGACGTCAACGGCGACCTCGTGAATCTATATCGTGTGGTGCAGAACCACCTGGAGGAGTTTGTTAGGCAGTTCAAGTGGGCACTCTCCAGCCGCCAAGTGTTTGAGTGGCTGAAGATGACACGCCCGGAAACGCTCACTGACATCCAAAGGGCCGCACGCTTCTACTATCTACAGCAGAACGCCTTCGGTGCCCGCATCGAAGGCCAAACGTTTGGCACCGCCACCACCACCCCACCAGGGCTAAACCTGCTGCGCCTGGAGGAGTCGCTGTCCGCTGCCCACTTACGTTTGGCCAGCACGTTCATCGAACACCTAAGCTGGCAAGACTGCATCGAGCGATACGATCGCACGCACACGCTCTTCTATATGGACCCGCCCTACTGGCAGACAGAAGGATATGGGATACGATTTGGCATAGAGCAGTACGAGGAAATGGCGAGCATGCTGGCCAAGCTGAAAGGCAAGGCCATTATCAGCCTCAACGACCACCCAGACATCCGCCGGATCTTTGCGGGCTACCACATCGAAACCACCGACATTCGCTACACCGTTGGCGGCGGCAAAGGCTCAGACGCCAAAGAGGTGCTGATCTTCAGTTGGGATGTGGCTGCAGAACCGGCGGGGTTGTTTTAACCAATAAGGGGAAAGTATGGAGATCGGAGCAGCAGTAACAGCTGTTAAGGGAGCACTTGATCTAGCACGGTCTGCCAGAGACGTGAATGATCGCGCACAGCTCAATGCAGCGATGAGCGACATCATGGACAAGCTAACAACAGCTCAGTCCGATCTCCTTGAGCTTCTGACTGAGCATCATAGGCTTATTGATGAGAACAGGGAGATGAGGCTGAAGCTCAGCCAAGAGGCGCGCTTTGATCAATATCGGCTAGAGAGAACCTCACAGGGTCATTTTATCCTGAGTCTCAGGGAAGACTTAGTCAGCACGGATAATCCACCTCATGCTATATGTCACGTTTGTCGTGAAAAAGGTATTAAGTCCATCTTGAATGAGGCTGAGCCCTTTTATTCATGTCCCACCTGCAAGTACATGGCTTGGAAAGTACCACCGGCTCCTGCAAGAGGGCGCTCTAGGAATGTAGTTCCATCATCACGAATCTAGCTCTGCAAACAGTGCCAATTATTGCGCGAAGTGTAGCTCGATGAGCATCTTTTGTTAGTGCCAAATGCGGCGCAAGGGAGTGCCAAATGCGGCGCGCGCTTACAACTTATCGCCTCTTACCGCTAAGCTGAAACATAGTTCAACGACAGCTAACGGTTAGACCAGGAGGTAAACCTTGCTAGGGCCTTTGCTAGGATGCATCGCCATCTCATTATTACTTGCAACGCTTATCGCCCGCGTTCCCATGCGCTGGTGGTGGGTGCGCAGTTTTGAATTTCCAAGGCTGCAAATTGCCACATTGGCGTTGGTATGCGGCTTAGCCAGCCTGTGGTTACTAGACGCAGAACCTTGGCGTACTGTAGCGGTTGCTGTTTCACTCGCCACGCTAGTGCTTCAGCTACGCTACATCTTGCCGTGGACAAAGCTCTGGCCTGTACAGGTGCAAACCGCTCACAACGCCCCTGAAGAGCAGATGATCACGCTGTTAATTGCTAATGTACTGACTCCAAACCGTCAGTCAAACACGCTCTTGACGATGATAACTGACCACCAGCCCGATATAATTCTCACGTTAGAGTCGGACCAGTGGTGGCAAGACCAGCTTGACCCAGCCCTCGATGAGCAGTGGCCTCATAGCGTTAAGATCCCCCTGGATAACCTGTATGGGATGCACCTCTACTCACGCCTAGCGCTAAAAAATACCGAGATCAAGTGGCTGATTCAGGACGACATACCTTCGATTCATACCCAGGTCGAACTTAAAAGCGGTCAGCACATTCGCTTATTTGCCGTTCACCCTCGTCCGCCAGCCCCCAGTGAAAGCGAAAAATCGCTATGGCGTGATGCAGAACTTTTATGTATTGGAAAAGAAATCCACCAAACTCCCAAAGCCACGCTTGTCGCCGGCGACTTAAATGATGTTGCCTGGTCTCGCACAACGCGACGCTTTTGCCGTACCGGTGGGATGCTCGACCCGCGTCGCGGCCGCGGCATGTACAGCACATTTCACGCTAATTACCCTATTCTGCGTTGGCCGCTTGACCACGTTTTTGTGTCAGAGCATTTCACGTTGGTAAACATGGAACGCTTAGACGCATTTGGGTCTGACCACTTTCCTATATTGGCCACCTTCTGCTATCGGCCCTCGCGCCAGGATGAGCATGAGACACCCGATGCCAGCGCAGAAGAGCGCCAAGAGGCGAAGGAAACTATTCAACAGGGCAAAGCGGAAACGCAAGAAACGTAGCTGCCCGCCCTGTTAACAGCTTAAAGAAGGCTATCCCGGTATACCGCCTTTGGTTAGTACCGCAGGATCTAATAAGTGCTCAAGCGTTGCGCGATCCAAGTCAGTTTCTTCTTCTGCGACGTCGATGATTGGCCGCCCAGCCTGATAGGCTTTTTTTGCCACTGCTGCCGCCGCGTTATAGCCGATCACACTATTAAGTGCAGTCACTAAAATAGGGTTTCGTGCCAACGGTCCCTGTAAATTATCGTCCCTTACACTGAAGGTAGCGATCGCGCGCTCAGCCAACAATGTGGCGGTATTACTCATTAATGTAATGGATGTGAGAAGATTCGATGCCACCAACGGGAGCATGACGTTGAGCTGAAAGTTACCACTTTGGCCAGCGACCGTTACGGCGGCATCCAGGCCAATAACCTGCGCTGCCGCTTGCGCGGCCGACTCAGGAATCACTGGATTTACCTTACCCGGCATAATGGAACTACCCGGCTGCAGTGCCTCAAGTTCAATCTCACCCAACCCTGCCAGGGGGCCTGAGTTCATCCAGCGCAAATCGTTAGCAATCTTCATAACCACACACGCCAACCCTTTCAACTGCCCCGATAGCTCCACAGCCGCATCTTGGGATGCCAAACTGGCAAAAAAGCTGTCGTTAGGCACAAAAGGGAGGCCCGTTTGCTGACTTAAGTCGCTAGCCATTAGCTCAGCAAACCCCTCCGGGGCGTTAATCCCAGTGCCCACTGCCGTGCCGCCTTGCGCTAATCGGCATAGCCTTATCATCGCACTATCAAAACGCTCAATGGCCTGCCCCACTTGGCTCGACCACGCGCCTAGCTCTTGATCCATACGCAGCGGCATGGCATCCATCAGGTGGGTACGCCCGGTTTTGACGACATGCGTCAATTCACTCGCCCGACGATCGATTGTTGCCTGCAGCGCGACCAAGGCAGGACGCAGCGTTTCATTGACAGCTATCGCGGCCGACAGATGAATGGCGGTTGGGATCACGTCATTACTCGACTGCCCCATATTAACGTGGTCATTGGGCGTTACTTCGACCCCCTCACGACTCGCAAGCGTGGCGAGCACTTCATTCACATTCATGTTGGTCGAGGTACCCGACCCGGTCTGGAAAACATCAATCGGAAAATGCGCGTCATGCTGACCCTCAATGACAGCTTCAGCAGCGTTTATAATCGCGTCTGCACGGGGCTTATCCAGCAAACCTAGCTGGCAGTTAGAGCGTGCAGCAGCAAGCTTTATCCGCGCCACAGCATGAACAAAAGCCGAGGGCATGGGGGTATGCGAAACAGGAAAGTTATTGATAGCGCGCTGAGTTTGAGCGCCATAGAGTGCATTTGCAGGCACTTCAAGCTCACCCATGCTATCCCGTTCAATACGTGTGTCCATCCTGGCACTCCTTAAGCACAACGACGTCGCTAGTGCCCGCTGGCTTCGCTAACGTCTTGCTTTCCAATGATTGATTAGTAATAGCGGTTACCCATATATTCAAGCCTAGCCCTACCGGCGCGTTTGGTAAATTCGTGCGCGCCTTCACTCTCACAGAGCATCTACATGTTTATAGCTTCACCTTACTCATATGTTGCACTGCACAAAATCCCCTGCTATGCTGCAACGCAAGATACAGAGATATCAGCTGCGGTGGATGCTTAACAAAACCGTTGCTGATCAACCAACACTAACGGCAACATCAATCAATGGGCCGACTAGTGAGCAATGGAACAGGAGTGTTTACCATGCAAACATTTAACACCAATGAAATGACTCAGCAGTTCGACAACATGTTTATGGCACCTGTACGCGCCTACATGACGCTAAGCATCGACTACTCTGAGAAAATGCTGAACGCGCAGCTTGATGCCAACAAATCCTACGTAGATACCGGTATCGCCCAAATGCGTCAGCTGATGAGCGTTAAAGACGCGAGCGGCCTGCGTAGCTACATGGAAGGCCAGCAGAAAGTTGCTAAAGAACTGGCTGAGCGTGTTAAAGGCGATGCGGATAAAGTCGTTGCTCTTCAGCAAGACTTTTTGCAAAAAGGTCAAAAGCTGACAGAAGATAACGTTAAGCAAGCACAAGCTGCTGCTAGCAAAATGAGCAAAACCGCTTAATTCATTACGGTTATTGACTTGTTTTCACTAAAACGCCCCTGCCAGATGACTGGCAGGGGCGTTTTGTATGGCGCTTTACCAATTAAGCGCAGACTTGACGAACGGAATCGTTAATTTCCGTTTGGCAGAGAGTGACGCCTGATCCAGCGTCTCAAGGGCACGACACAGCTCCCCTAGCTCACGTGGCCCACGATGCATAATGTAGCGCCCTACGTCATCGGGTAGCTGCATTCCACGTACGTTAGCGCGCAGTTTTAACGCCGCCAATCGTTCATTATCATCTAAGGGGTGTAAATGAAACGTGACTCCCCAGGTAAGCCGTGATGCCAAGTCAGGCAAGGCAACGTCTAATTGACGAGGTGGCGTATTAGCGGCGATCACTAAGGCTTTACCTGCATCACGCAGCCGATTAAAAGCATGAAACAGCGCTTCTTCCCAACGCTTTCGCCCTATCACATATTCAAGATCATCAATGGCGACAAGATCCAGGCGCTCAATATCTTCCAGCATCAGCGGAGGAAAATGCCCTAAGTCTGCCAATGGAAGATAAAGAGAGCGTTTATCTGCATCCGAGGCAGCATGACACGCCGCCTGTAAAAGATGACTGCGTCCACTCCCCGGCGCGCCCCATAAATATAAGAACGGCTCAGCATCAGAGTTAAGCTGTCGACTCAAGTACTCTGTTAATGAAGCATTTGCTGGTGAGGCATAGTAATTATTAAACGTCGCGTCGTCTCGCAACCCTACCCCAAGCGGTAGCTGTGCCGGTAATCGGCTCATGGTGACTCCCTTTCATCGTGACGACCCAGTCCATCGTTGTGATGTTGCTGTTCTATAGGACGTTGCTCGGCATCATAGAGAGCACTGCCTTTATAACGATCTTTAATTTCCCTTAAAAGCACCATAATAACGGCTGCGGCAGGCAGTGCTAATAATACGCCCGTTAAGCCGAAAAGATGCCCACCTGCCAGTACCGCAAAGATAACTGCAACAGGATGCAAACCGATCTTATCACCTAACAGCTTGGGCTGAAGTATGACACTTTCTGCCGCTTGACCGATACCAAATACCGCAATCACGCCCAGTACAGCCCACCACGTATCAAACTGGAAAAGAGCAACGATCAGTGCCACCACCAATCCCACGATAAAGCCCAGAAACGGCACAATACTAACAAGTCCGGACACAACACCAATTAGCAAACCAAAATTAAGCCCCATCAACGTTAAGCCAGCGGCATAAATAATACCCAAACACAGCATGACCAGTAACTGACCACGCAGGAAAGCTGACAGAACCTCATCACAGCGCTTCGCCAGCCGGGAAACATCATTTGTCCACTGGCGGGGAATCAAGTCAGCAAGGCTAGAGATCAGCCTGTCCCAATCAAGCAATAAATAGAACGTCACTACAGGAATCAAGGCAACGTAGGTAATCCAGGAGACAAAGGCCATACCGGAGCGACCAATTTGACTTAATGCCTGAGCGGCATAGCTGCCCGCATCCCGCCAATTTTCAATCAATGTTTCTCTCACATTGGTCAGCTCGCCCCCTAAGTCATAACCCGTCCACTCCTGCACTTGCGGCGCCAATATGTTTTCAACCCAGTTGAAAACACTCGGCAACGCCTCACCAAGCTGCTTTGTCTGCTGCACTACCAGAGGAATCAAAATCAGCAGACTTAAAATAAGAATCAGCAACAGAACTAAAAATACGCTACTCACCGCCCAGGTTCGATTCATGCCTAGACGCTGGAAATAATTGGTGAGCGGATCAGCCAAGTAAGCCAAGATTAAACCCGCGATAAATGGCATCAATACCGCATCTAATAAGTAGAGGCAGCCTATCAACACCACCAAAAACACAACGCCCCACCATGAATGTCGCATGCTTTTTATATCCCTCCTGGAAAGATGGTTAGCGCCCCTAGCGTACTGAATAGTAACAAAAGTAGCGTAATGAACCTCGGTTAACGCCGCACATCGATGCGGCTTACGTCTCTGGGTGTTACAATCCGTCCCGTTATCGCCCCAGCACTGGCCAATTCGCCAGCACTACCCGTACTGCTATAGGCTTCACAGGATCTGTCATGACCGATACCTCCACTTCTCAGGCTACTCCTTCACTCAGCTATAAAGACGCAGGTGTCGATATTGATGCCGGCAACGCGCTGGTTGACCGCATCAAACATGTTGCCAAACGCACGACACGCCCTGAAGTTCTGGGTGGCCTTGGCGGGTTTGGCGCACTGTGTGAGCTTCCCGCCGGTTATAAGCAGCCCGTACTCGTATCAGGCACGGATGGTGTCGGCACCAAGCTGCGTCTTGCCATGGACCTTGGCAAACACGACACTATTGGCATTGACCTAGTCGCTATGTGTGTTAACGATCTAATCGTTGCCGGCGCTGAACCGCTGCTCTTCCTGGACTACTATGCCACGGGTAAGCTGGATGTGGATATCGCTGCCGATGTCGTCACCGGTATTGGCGCGGGTTGCGAACAGGCGGGTTGCGCACTCGTCGGCGGCGAAACCGCTGAAATGCCTGGCATGTACGAGGGCAATGACTACGACTTAGCGGGTTTCTGCGTGGGCATTGTTGAAAAAGCCGATATTTTAGACGGCAGCAAGGTAGCGGAAGGTGATGTACTGCTGGGACTGGCCTCTTCCGGCCCGCACTCCAACGGTTATTCGCTGATTCGCAAAATTCTCGACGTTAGCAACACATCACTTAATGACACGGTGGATGGACAGCCCCTTGGCGACGCATTAATGGCGCCAACGCGTATTTATGTGAAGTCGCTGCTGTCGATGATGCGCGGCACGGATATTCCCGTTCACGCGCTCTCCCATATCACGGGAGGTGGTTTATTGGAAAATATTCCCCGCGTCCTGCCCGACACCCTCGCCGCTCACGTTGATCTCTCTACTTGGCAGCGCCCAGAAGTATTCAACTGGCTGCAAGCTAAGGGCAATGTTAGCGAAACGGAAATGCACCGCGTGCTGAACTGTGGCATCGGCATGGTTGTCGTCGTTCCCCAAGCCCAGGCTGAAAACGCCATGGCTCACCTGCAAGCCCAGGGCGAGACCGTTTATCAAATTGGTCAGATTGTGCAGCGCCAGGAGGAAGCCGTCGTATTGGAGAATCTTCGCGCATGAGCAGCACCGACCACACTAGCGAACCCTTCAAAGACACCATTAATGACATGACGCCTGAACCAACAGCGGCGCGGCGTATTGTGGTGTTGATTTCCGGCAGTGGCAGTAATTTGCAAGCGCTGATTGATGCACAACATCATGATCGGCTTGGCGGTGAAATCGTCGCTGTTATATCCAATGAGCCGGATGCCTATGGCTTGAAACGCGCACTGGAAGCGGGCATTGAGGCTGTTGCGTTACCGCATCGTGAATATGATAGCCGCGATGCATACGATGGAGCGCTGATAAAAGTCATCGAACGCCATGAGCCTGACTTGATTGTTTTAGCTGGCTTTATGCGCATTCTGACACCACGTTTTGTGCAGCGTTTTTTAGGTAAAATGCTCAACATCCACCCCTCTTTACTGCCGGCTTATCAGGGACTAAACACCCACGCTCGCGCGCTGGCAGACGGGGTAAAACAGCATGGTTGTAGCGTGCATTTTGTCACTGAAGAACTGGATGGCGGGCCGGTTGTGCTACAAGCAGAACTGAACGTCACGAGTGACGATAGCGTGGAGACGTTAAAAGAGAAGGTTCACGCGCGTGAACACCTCATCTTCCCCATTGCCGTCCAATGGTTTTTGCAAGGGCGCCTTCAATATAGCGCTGAACACGCCACGATGGATGGCCATCCACTTCCGCCCTATGGAATGCGCCTCTCCCATACAGATGCAGCAGAAGAGCTAGACGAAGAAGTGGACGAAAACACCTAAACGTCGCTGGTTTGACCATCAAAAAAACGCCTTACCGCATTCGCGCGTAAGGCGTTTTTCGTTTAGCTTGCGAGCGAATACTAAGTGCGAGGCAAGGTCACGCCGCGCTGCCCCATGTATTTGCCACCACGATCTTTATACGATGTTTCACACACCTCATCAGATTCGAGGAACAGCATCTGAGCCACACCCTCATGCGCATAAATCTTGGCCGGCAGGTTCGTCGTGTTTGAGAACTCAAGGGTCACATGCCCCTCCCACTCTGGCTCAAGGGGCGTTACATTGACAATAATGCCGCAGCGCGCGTAGGTGGATTTTCCAAGGCAAATCGTCAGCACACTGCGCGGAATACGAAAATACTCAACCGTACGTGCAAGTGCGAACGAATTCGGCGGAATAATACACACATCGCCTTTAATATCGACGAAGCTTTTGTCGTCGAACGCTTTAGGGTCGACAATAGCAGAGTGTATGTTGGTAAATACTTTAAATTCATCAGCACAGCGAACGTCATAGCCGTAGCTCGACGTACCATAAGAAATGACACGCTGATCATTTACATAGCGCACCTGCTCCGCTTCAAACGGTTCAATCATGGCATCGCTTTGTGCCATGCGACGAATCCATTTATCAGATTTAATGCTCATTTGTTACGTTATCACTCGCTAAATGAAATAGTCGGGCCGCCGCTTTGGCTGGCACTTACGGATTGCGCCACCTGTTTGGCAATATCTGCAAAGGTGAGGCTCACTGAGCTATCAGGCTCTGAGATTACGCTGGGCCGACCAGAATCAGCAAACTCACGAATAGAAAGCGTTAGCGGTAACCGTCCTAGGACTGCCGTATCGTACTCTTCTGCGATGCGCTCACCGCCTCCCGTACCAAAAATGGCCGCTTCATGACCGCACTTTTCACAGTGGTAAAGGCTCATGTTCTCTACAACACCCAGCACTGGCACGTTGACCTTGCGGAACATCTCGATACCTTTGCGGGCATCGAGCAGCGCAATGTCTTGGGGCGTTGTGACAATCACAGCACCGGAAACAGGCACTTTTTGCGCCAGTGTCAATTGTATATCGCCGGTGCCTGGCGGCATATCAATCAGCAAGAAATCCAGATTATCCCACTGGGTTTGTGTCAGCATTTGCTGAAACGCGCCTACCACCATAGGGCCACGCCAAACCATGGCTTCCCGGGTGTTCACCATAAAAGCCATCGACATCGCTTGAAGCCCGTGCGCCTCTAGCGGCAGGAACTTGTTGTCATCTGTTGCCTGCGGCCTTACCCCTTCCTTAACACCCAGCATTTGCGCTTGGCTTGGGCCGTAAATATCCGCATCCAGTACACCCACACGATAGCCCTGGGCCGAAAGCGCAAGTGCTAAATTAACCGTCACGGTCGATTTTCCGACCCCACCTTTTCCTGATGCCACTGCTACTATATGTTTTACACCGTCCATCAATGGCACTCCTGTCTTTTTGCGACCGATCATTCCGTGGTTTCAATGATACTCCTAGGCGGCCTATTTCTAAACCAACATATAAAAGCGGATGCAGGGGCTGCCTACATCCGCTTCTTTGCGTAAACCATCAACGCCCGCTTACGTGCATTGATCAGTTACTGCTTTGTTGATCTTCGGAACTAGCGTCTTCAGCCTGCTCGGCCCCATTTGCACCAGCACTATCATCCTGCCCATCGGCCAAGGAGGGCACTTCGTCATCCGCATCGCTTACATGTAAACGGCTCTCCAACGAAGATAGCTCTTCACGCCAATCAGCCAGCTGGGCTTCCAAGCGTGCTAGCTGCTCTTCACGAGCTTCAATATCACTTTCAACATTGGCCACTTCTTCACGGCCAATATCCAGTGCAACCATGAGATCATCCATCTCGGTACGCACTTGGTTGAGGCTCTGTTGCTCTTCTTCACGCAGCTCAGTTAACGACTCAACCTCGCGTTGCAATTCATCGCGCTCGCTCGTGATAGCATCACGTTCGCTGTTTAAGCTCTCCAACTCACTTTGAACGGATGAAATTTCTTCCTCGATACTGGCCAGCTGTTCGTTAGCGTCACTTACTTGAGACTCTAAGCCCGACAGCTCTTCTTGGGCAGCATTAAGCTCTTCGACGGCTTCTTGGCGCTCTTGTTCAGCTTGTTGACGAGCTGACTCGGCTTCCTGACGGGCTTCTTCGGCGCTTTGACGAGCTTCTTCTACTTCCTGACGAGCAGACTCAGCTTCGTCACGCGCACTGACCACTTGATCACGCTCTTCTTTCAGCGCTTCCAGCTCAGCTTCAGCGCCCTCTACTTGTTCGCTTAACGTATCAACTTCCTGCTGAAGCGCGTCACGCTGGGCTTCTAGCTCTTCAAGACGCGATTGCACCGCATGGGTATCACGCTGCGCCGACTCAAGCTCACTTGCCGTTTGGGCCTGCTGCTCTTCTAGCGTCGCCATTTCCTCACGCATTGCATTCAAGTCGGCTTCCGCCTGCTCCACTTCTGCAATGCGTTGGCTGAGTTGATTATTCTCTTGCTCAACGTTAGCTAGCTGGCCTTCTAAGGTCTCAACCCGCTCCTGTCGAGTGCCTGCGTTAGATTGCGCCATAATGGCCCAAATAACCGCAATCGCGGCGATGCCTGCAATGCCTTTGACACGATTATCTTTAAACAGGGTTTTCATGTCCGCTTTATTGGCC
The DNA here is from genome assembly GCF_025643255.1 of Halomonas sp. 7T. Lineage (NCBI taxonomy): Bacteria > Pseudomonadati > Pseudomonadota > Gammaproteobacteria > Oceanospirillales > Halomonadaceae > Halomonas > Halomonas sp. 7T. Next base: position 1,609,364 of record NZ_CP087112.1, read on the forward strand.
GGTGATTGATGATCCGAGTGGTTTGCTTCTGACATACTGCGTCCCTCTCTTTTTTACAGGCTACCGATTTCAGCAGCGGTAATGGACATTTACAGCGCGTTCACTGTGAAAAAGTATCCTTACTAGCATACACAGCTGACAGCATCTAGCCAGTCGATGCGCAAACTCAATCTCCCATAACGACGATACGGCCCGTCTATAGGTGGCTACTCAAGAGCGCTAGTCGGATGCTTGCCTTCATCAAAGCCTACCGCACAGCCCTGCTGAGACTCAAACCATGCAAGCGTTTCATGCAACTGCACAACACCGCCTATCACCAATAAGGTTGGAGGCTTGATCTCTCCTGCATGAAACGCCTGGGGTAGCTGCTGTAGAGAACCGATGTGGGTCTTCTGTTGCTGAGTTGTCCCTTGCTCAATCAGTGCTAATGGTGTTGAAGGTTCCAAGCCATGTTGGATAAGCGCTTGGCAAATAGTGACTAAATTGCTCAACCCCATATAAAACACTAACGTCTGACCGGGCTGTGCCAAAGTAGGCCAATCCAGCGTATTCTCACCCTGTTGCAAATGACCGGTAACAAAACGAACCGACTGCGCATGATCGCGGTGGGTTAAGGGAATGCCTGCGTATGCGGTACACCCAGAGGCTGCGGTAATACCGGGGATTACCTCAACTTTAATCTGAGCAGCGACTAACGCCTCTAGCTCCTCCCCGCCACGCCCAAAAATAAATGGATCGCCTCCTTTCAGGCGCACCACTTGCTTTCCTTGCTGCGCCCAAGCAACTAATGCTTGATTAATATCGCTCTGGGGCACGCTGTGGGAAGAACGTGCCTTACCCACATAAAAGCGAGCCGCCTGAACAGGCAGCATTGCCAATATTTCGCTACTCACTAGCCGATCGTAAAGCACCACTTCTGCAGATTGGAGGCGTTTGTATGCTTTAAGGGTCAATAGTTCTGGGTCACCTGGGCCAGCGCCCACCAAACTGACCATACCCTCATGCTTGCTCGCACGGACTTTACTGATGTTTGCCTCCACAGTTTCCCTGCTGCCCTCAGGATTAACAGCGTGTGCATTCACAACGTTCAAGGAGAACTCCAGATATAAAAAAACAAATTGATATGCAAAAAAGTAATAAAATTTATGCCATTGTGCCAATACTTCTCTGTTCAGTGCTTATATCCTGAACGATTAAAAACAATCAGCTATAAAAAATAAATTTTTAAGACGAATAAATTATCAAAAACCTCACAATTGTAAGCAATGGCTTACATCTTTGCTTTGCGTTTAGAGCTAACCTATCTGATTAATTTAAATAGACATTTTCTTGGAGATTCACGAATGCCCGTGGATGACGTCATTTCTGCACCCCAGAGTGCCGATCTCCTGATCCCTTTGATACCTGGGGTCGTTTTTCAGTTTCACCGTTCTCACTCTGGGAAAATGCGTTTTTCGTATCTGGAAGGCGGTGGGGAATCGCTAGAACATATCGACCGACAGCAATTAACAGCAGATGCCAATCCACTTATCAAACAGCTGACCGATAGCGATTACCCTAAAATCATGTCAGCTATAGAACGCTCAGCCAGGTGGATGTTGCCACTTTCAACACGCTTTCGGCTGCCTTTTCCCAAGGATAAGCCACGCTGGATTGCCGTTAGCGCCAAGCCTGCATCAGCCGCAGATGGCGTTATCTGGAGTGGGATCATGATGGACATTACCGAGCAAGTCGCAGAAGAGCAGCGGCTGCGTAGGCTATGCGATACGGACCCGTTGACCAGCCTGCCCAACCGACGAAAATTGATGCTGCATCTAAACCACTTATCGTCGCTCAGTGCCCGTCACGGCACCCCTTTTTCAATAATGATTGCAGACATTGACCATTTTAAGCAGATCAATGACCGCTGGGGTCACTTAGAAGGTGACAGCATACTGAAACAACTGGCTACGCGAACTCAAGCGTTATTGCGCTGTGAAGACATGGTCGCCAGGCTAGGGGGTGAAGAGTTTATGGTCGTGTTGCCGCTGACCCCGCTGCAACAATGCCATAAGCTTGCTAACCGCTTACGCGATGCGATTGCCAACTATGATTTCGGCATCGGTGCTGGACAAGTAACGCTCAGTATTGGCGTAGCCGAATATCGCTGCGGAGAACCGCTCGATAGCTTAATTACTAGGGCCGATCAAGCCTTATACAGCGCTAAAGATATTGGCCGCGACTGCGTCTGCCTTCTACCCTAAGGAGAGAAAAGCAACCGGAGCACATCATGTCGAATCTCTCCCAAACGCATTGCGAACCCTGTAGCGGCAATGCCGAACCGCTCTCTCCCCAAGCGTGCCAACAGCATCTTCAGTCACTTCCAGAGTGGCAGATTGTGGAGCACGATGGCATCATGAAGCTAACGAAACCTTTTTCGTTTCGTAACTTTGCTGATGCGCTTGCGTTTACCCAGCGCGTTGGCGAATTAGCTGAGCAGGCTGGGCATCACCCGGTGATTGCTACCCAGTGGGGTAGCGCCACCGTTACATGGTGGTCCCATGAAATCAAAGGCCTGCATCTTAATGACTTCATTCTTGCCGCCAGAACCGACGAGGTAGCCGAATAAATGTTTGAGCATATTGAGCGAGTCCCTGGAGATGCCATTCTCGGGCTGATCGAAGCTTTTAAAAAAGATACCAATCCACAAAAGGTCGACCTAGGGGTTGGTGTATATCGCGATGATGCAGGCAACACCCCAGTCATGCGCGCTGTCAAAGAAGCTGAAGCTCGCCTGCTCAAGAATGAAACCACCAAAACCTACATTGGTTCTCACGGCGCTCCTGCCTATGGAGAAGTCGTTCTGCCCATGGTGCTGGGTGAAGACTCACCGGTACTAAAAAACAAGCGTGCCAGCGCTACACAATCTCCTGGCGGTACCGGCGCACTGCGTTTAGCTGCTGATTTTGTAGCAAGCCAGCTACCTGGCAAAGGTATTTGGGTAAGCGACCCCACTTGGCCAAACCACCACGGCATATTTACCGCTGCGGGCATTGAGCTGCATAAATATCCATATGTTGATGCTGACAACCGCCTTGATTTCGACGGTATGTTGGCGGCGCTGAAAAGAATCCCAGAAGGCGATGTTGTAGTACTCCACGCATGTTGCCACAACCCCACAGGCTTTGATCTCTCTAAAGAGCAGTGGCAAGAAGTGTTGGCCGTGCTGCGCGAGCGTCAGCTGTTACCGCTGGTTGATTTTGCCTACCAGGGGTTTGGGCAAGGATTAGACGATGACGCTTATGGCCTACGCCTACTGGCGGAAAACTTAGATGAAGTCATCATCACAAGTTCCTGCTCTAAAAACTTTGGCATTTATTGCGAGCGTACCGGCTGCCTAATTACGGTAGCTAAAGATAGCGAGCAGATGGAAAACGTGCGCTCTCAAATCGCTATTGTCGCTCGTGAAAACTACTCTAACCCCCCCGCTCATGGCGGTGCCATCGTTAGCGAAATTCTTCACGACGCTGAACTGACCGCTATGTGGCGTGACGAGCTCACCGAAATGCGCGACCGCATCAACACCTTACGTCGTGACTTCGTCGAGGCTCTCAAGCCCTACGGCCTAGATCAGAAGTATGCCTGTGTGGCGGAACAGCAGGGCATGTTCTCCTACACCGGTTTAACACCCGAACAAGTAGACCGCCTACGCGATGAGTTTGGTATTTATATGGTGCGTTCAGGGCGCGCCAACGTGGCAGGTTTCTCCCATGAGAATCTTCCCTACTTGGCCAAGGCTATTGCAGCCGTTAACGAATAATCGCTAACGCCCGCCCTACCACGCCCAGGCCTGCCGCCTGGGCGTTTTCTTTTGTATTTTACAATCTTCCCCCCTGAATTCTAAGCCATAACTTGTGTACAATTGCGCGCTTGCCGCCAGAGCCTGGGGCGCCCGTGCGGCGTTCTGTGCAAAGCAACGCTTGACCGATTAGTCAAAACTTAGGCAAACTCAGCGTAGCCTTGCATACAACCACTATAACCAAGAGGCCTAACATGGCGGCTGCCAGCACCCACTATCCGTGGTACAAAAAAGAAGATACCGACGCGTTCTTCGCACTGTTTCAAAACAATATTGCCAACTTCGTTATCATCGCCATTACGATGTTAGGCATGGGGTTCCCCAGCTCCATCGTGTATGGACAGGTTCTCCCTGGCGCCGCCATTGCAGTCATGGTTGGCAACTTTTATTATGCTTGGAGCGCTTCACGTCTTGCCCGCAAAGAGAACCGCAGTGATGTCACGGCGCTCTCCTACGGCATCTCAACACCGGTCATGTTTGTGTTTCTGTTTGGCGTACTGCTCCCAGCCAAACAGTTAACCGGCGATGCCGAACTCGCCTGGAAAGTGGCGGTTGCCGCCTGTTTTATCAGCGGGGCGATTGAATCCTTGATTAGCGTTATTGGCCGGTGGGTGCAGTATCATTTGCCACGTGCGGCAATGCTAGGCGCCGTCGCTGGGGTGGCGCTCACCTTTATCGCTGGCGAAATGCTATTTAAGACATTAGAAATGCCGGTAATCGGCCTCGTGGTACTCGGCATTATCATCGTAGGCTTGGTGGCCCGTGTCAGCATGCCCTTCAAGTTGCCGACATCACTGTTTGCCATCGTGGTGGGTACCGTCATGGCCTACCTAATTGGCGATGCAGGTAGCGAGCGCTTTAGCGATGCTTTTACCCATCTAGGCTTTTATCCGTTACTCCCCAACCTCGCTTGGTTCGAAGGCCTTGGCCTGCTGTTTACTGGCATGCTGGCCGTGTTGACCGTGGTGCTGCCCATCACGCTCTACAACGCTATTGAAACCATGAACAATGTCGAAGCCATGGAAGCAGCAGGCGATAAGTACGATGTTCGCGAGTGCCAAGCGGTGGATGGCGCGGGCACCATGATCGGGGCGCTGTTTGGTGGGGTATTTCCCACAACGGTCTATATTGCAACCGTCGGCGCTAAGTGGATGGGCGCTGGCCGAGGGTACAGTATTTTAAATGGCGCCGTTTACGCGCTGGCCACCATGTTTGGCTTGATTGCAGCACTAGCGGCCATTATTCCTGTATCCGTCGTCGCACCCATTTTAGTATTTGTCGGCATGTCGATGATTGCCACCGCGTTTCAAGCCAACGATACGCGCTACTATCCGGCTATCGCACTGGCGATGCTACCCTACTTCGCCAACTACGTGATGACTCGCTTTAATCGGGGTGCAGGCGAAGTAGTCAGCGATATTTCCAGTGCCATTGTGGTGATGGGCCAGGGCGCTATGTTTATGGCTATTTTCTTAGGCGCCATGACCGTTTCCGCTATCGACCATCAGTTTCGTCGCGCAGCCGCCTTTGCGTTAATTGCCGCCGGGTTCTCGTTTGTAGGCCTTATGCATGCACCCGAGTTAGCGTTTAACGCAGCACCTGAATTCGTAATGGGTTATTTAGCGATGGCGCTGTTATTTGCTTACTTCTCTTTCCAAGAAGCTCCCCAGAACGCAGGCTCTAAATAGCACGAACATTAGGAGACATATCCCGCCTGTCGGTGCGGGCGGGATAAGATACGCCGAAGCAATACCCAGGCGACGAGACCGGCTGCTATATTGCCCAACGCTGCACCAGCGGCCAACCCAACCCACCCGTATAAGTAGGCGCCTAACCACAAGCAGGGCAGATAGCAGATAAAAAGACGCGCACTTGAAAGTAGCATGGCACGCAGCGGCCACCCCAGCGCGTTGCCGGCTGACACAACCAACATGCACACTCCGAGGGCCGCATAGCTTGGCAGTAAAAAACGGATTACTATCGCCAGTTCATCCTGCACTTCCGGATTCCCCGCTAAAGCCATTGCCACCCAGGGTGACGCCAGTGCCAATAACACACCCAAGCTAAGCTGCCATATAACAGCCACTTTTAGCGCTAAGCGCATCAATTGCTGGATCTGCGCCCAATCCCCAGCGCCATAGCACCTCCCAAGCCACGGCGGCAGCGACATTGTCATCGCTAATATCACCATTAAAGAGAGCGTTTCTAAACGGCTAGCAAGCCCCCAGGCGGCAACATAAGTATCTCCCAGGCCAGCCACCGCTGTAATAGCAAGCATGGCGGCCAAGGGGGGCATTAACTGGCTCACCATGGCAGGCGCTGCAATACCCGTAAATATCCGCCAAGAACGACGGCACTCCTGCCAAATATCCTTGCTTGTTAACCACTGACAGCGCGCCAAGGTGCTACTAGTCAATAAAAGCCCGACTGAAAAAGCGATGGCCGTTGCCCACGCCGCCCCAGGTAGCCCTAAACCAGACCAAGGGCCAACTCCGAAAATAAGCAGCGGATCAAGCGCAAGGTTAATCAGGCTGCTTAACACCATCATCTTACCGGGGGTACGAGTGTCGCCATGGGCGCGGAACACGCTATAAATAAAATACAGCAGCGCCCCCAGCCACGCTGAAAATAGCTGAGGCCCCCAGTAACTACGGATGTATTCCAGGGCAATTTCATCGGCGCCTAAAAGCCTGAAAACAGGCGCTTGGACCAGCCATAAAGCCACAACCAACCCACCGATGACCGCACCGCCAGCGATGAGTACTAAACAACTTAGCCGTTTAGCTCGCGCTTGCTCCCCTGCCCCCAGCGCCCTGGAAATAAGCGCGGCGATGGCAATCCCCATCCCCACCTGGATCCCAATGATCAAAAAAGAGAGCGGGAAGGTAAACGACTGCGCGGCAAGCGGTGATGTGCCCAAACGCGCAATAAACGCACTGTCGACAAGTTGAAAACCCAATAACGCCAGCACACCAATCGCCATCGGCCAGGTTTGCCGCCATAGGGTTATAGCCAACTCGCGCTGTTGCATAGTAGCTGCCAAACACATGCCCCTATTCGATAAAAAACGATAATAAAATGGCTAGAACAACACATACAAAAGCGCCACTGCCCGCGCTGGGGCAGTGGCGCTTTCCGTTAAACGAGGCTTACTGACGGATGCCTTCAAACGTCACGTAAAGCTCCAACTCATGCATCATCTCAGGAAAATCGCTCATGTCGATGCCGAAATCACTCAGCGTCAGCATCGTGCGGCCTTCAAAACCTGCGCGGTAGTTACCCCAAGGGTCGTCACCCTCGCCCATTAACGTAACCGGCATTTCGATTTCTTGAGTTTCACCATGCAGCGTTAAGTCACCCGTTACCACGCCTTCATTTTCGCCGGTTGATTCAAAACCCGTCGATGTAAAGGTGGCGGTTGGATATTCGCTAGCGTCCAGAAAATCACTGCTTAGGAAGTGGCGATCACGCTCAGCGTGATTGGTGTTAAGGCTGTTAACCTGCACTTCCATCTCGACCGAGGAAGCATCCAGATCATCTGCATCGTAATAGAACTGGCCGTCAAACTCCTCAAACGTACCCAAAATATAGGAGAAGCCTAAATGGTTAATTTTAAACTGTACAAAAGCATGCTGGCCTTCAATATCAATCTGGTAATCAGCAGCCTGCGCCTGGCTTAGCGGCACCAGAGCAGCCGCAGCGATGGCAGTAGCAACAGCAGTTTTCTTCAACATATTACCTGTCTCCTCTCTTTCCTTAAGAATAACTACGGCAGGAAGATCCTACCCTAGCAGCATAAAAACTGGATCGCTAAACGGATCAATAAACATTATTTTGAACGATGGCTCGGGTTAATCATTCGCACTAAAGTAGCATGGCGATCAAGCCAGTGATGCTTGAAAGCGGCAAGCGCATGTCCGGCGGCTAACAGCATTAGCGCAAGCGCGCTGTACCAATGAATATCACCCGCCAAACTGGCTTGATTAGGCAAGCCGTGCAGTACCGCAGGCATTTCAAACCAACCAAACACACTGATTCCCCTGCCGTTAGCCGTAGAAATCAAATAGCCGCTGACCATCACAATGAGTAACAACGCATAAAGTGCGATGTGCCCAGCGTGGGCCGCAAATCTTTCAATGCGACTCCCTTCTGCCTTAGGTGTCGGTTGCACAAAACGCCAAACAATACGCAGCGCCGTCGCCAGTAATAACAAAATTCCGATAGAGCGGTGAACCCATGGCCCTTGGTTATACCACGGATCATAATAACCAAGCCCCGTCATCCACCACCCTAAAATGAATAGGCCGATGATAGTAAGGGCACTTAACCAATGAAATAATATACTTATGACACCCCAACCATGTTGCGTGTTCCGCCACATTTTACTTAACCCCATCTCAAACCACTGATTTGATATTTTGCCTATTAATACTCTATTAATAAGTTTATTTAATTTTTATTTATATTAGAAGCATAACGGATATGACGAAAAAAGACTGCTGAAAAAAGCAGAATACTTCATTCGTAAAAACCGTTGATAGCCTGAATTCGGGTCGTAACGTCAATAAAAAACCGGCCAATGGCGGCCGGTTAAATTCATCACTTAACAAAGCTAGCGAGCTTCAAGGGCATCCAAACCACGCGCAAGATCACGCTGTATATCCGCCTGACTCTCCAAGCCAACCGCCACGCGGATAAGTCCGGGAGTGATTCCCGCAGCCGCTTTCTGTTCCTCCGAAAGACGTCCGTGGGTCGTGGTAGCCGGGTGGGTAATCGTGGTTTTAACATCCCCCAAATTACCGGTAATAGACAGCATGCGAGTGGCATCTATCACTTGCCACGCCCCCGCTTGCCCCCCCTTCACTTCAAAGCCCAACACTGCTCCAAAGCCTCGCTGCTGTTGCTTAGCAAGCGTATGCTGCGGGTGGGCTTCCAAACCGCTGTAGTAAACCTTATTAACCGCAGGGTGCTCGTCCAGCCAGCGCGCCAGCGTCATGGCATTCTCGCAGTGAGCGTTCATGCGTAGCGAGAGGGTTTCTAACCCTTTGGTAAAAATCCAGGCGTTAAAGGGACTCATGCATGGGCCACAGGTACGAACAACGCCAAATACCTCTTCTAGCACGTCATGCTTACCCACTACCGCACCACCTACCGCACGGCCCTGGCCATCCAAATACTTAGTCGCCGAGTGAATCACCAAGTCAGCGCCAAGCGCTATGGGTTGTTGCAAGGCGGGGGTTAAAAAGCAGTTATCAATCGCCAGTAACGCCCCGCAGCGCTTGGCGAGCGCTGCCAGTGCTGGAATATCCGCTACTTCCGACAAGGGGTTTGAAGGCGTTTCCGCAAACAGCAGCTTGGTCGCTGGGCTTACAGCCTCCTCCCAAGCGGCGATGTTGGATAGTTCGACGTAGCGAGTGGTAATACCAAATTTACCCAAGTACTTATCAAACAAGCTAACGGTCGAGCCAAACAGGGAGCGGGAAGCAACAATTTCGTCCCCAGCCGATAACAGCGCAAGCGCCGTCGAAAGGATGGCCGACATCCCCGAGCTGGTCGCGACACAGCGCTCGCCGCCTTCCAACGCCGCCAAACGACGCTCAAAAGTATGCACCGTGGGATTGGTAAAACGGGAATAGACGTTGCCTGCTTCCTGCCCGCCAAACTTACGCGCCGCTTCCGCAGCGCTTTCATAAACAAAGCTAGACGTCGGAAAAATCGGTTCCGAATGCTCTTGCTCAAACGTTCGCTGGTGGCCTGCGCGAATCGCTAACGTCTCTAGCGACCACTCATCCTGCTGGCTATCATCGTGCATGGCTTAGCCCCCTGGTAAAAAGATCATATACGTGACTAGTCGTCAAAATCATCGTCTTGGTTATGCATGTCTACCAAGGCATGGTCACCTGCACTTTGATCTTTTGCCGAATCGCTACGGCTAGCTTCCAAAATGGCTAAATAAGCATCATCGATATCACCGGTTATATAGTTGCCGTCAAATACTGAGCAGTCAAACGTTTCCATTTCAGGATTGACTTCCCGGCAGGCGTCTTTCAGATCTTCCAGGTCTTGATAGAAGATTCGATCAGCACCAATCAGTTGGCCAACCTCCTCTTCTGTACGGCCATGAGCAATCAGCTCGGAGGCTACCGGCATATCAATACCGTACACGTTGGGGTAACGGACCGGCGGGGCCGCGGAAGCAAAGTAAACGTTCTGGGCACCCGCATCCCGCGCCATTTGGATAATCTGCTTACAGGTGGTGCCGCGCACAATAGAGTCATCGACAAGCAGAACATTCTTCCCTCTGAACTCAACATCAATGGCATTGAGCTTCTGGCGTACCGACTTTTTACGCTGTGTTTGACCCGGCATGATAAAGGTGCGACCAATATAGCGGTTCTTCATAAACCCTTCACGGTAGGTCACCCCAAGGTGCTGGGCCATTTCCAGCGCGGAGGTGCGTGACGTATCGGGGATAGGAATCACCACATCAATATCGTGATCAGGCCACTCGTTCAGAATACGATCGCCCAGCTTAAGGCCCATTTGCATACGTGTGCCATAAACATAAGCGCCATCCAGCAGCGAATCAGGGCGCGCCAAGTAGACGTGCTCAAAAATGCACGAGTGCAGCTGTGGACGATCTGCACATACCTGGGTATGCACCTGACCTTGCATATCGACAAAGATAGCTTCGCCAGGCGCCAGGTCGCGCTCCAGTTCAAACCCACCCACGTCAAGCGCCACAGATTCAGAGGCAATCATAACCTCTTGGCCGCCGTCTTCTTGACGTGTGCCAAACACCACTGGCCGGATGCCAAAGGGATCACGGAATGCCACCATGCCAAAGCCATTGATAATCGCGACCGCCGCGTAGCCGCCTTTGCAGCGCCGGTGGACTCTACGAACTGCATCAAAAATATCTTCTGCTTCTAGGTGAAGCCCCTGCTTGCCTAGCTCATGGGCAAAGACATTTAGCAAAACTTCAGAATCTGAGCTGGTGTTAATATGGCGCAGATCGGTAGAGAAAAGCTCCTGCTTCAACTGCTCAGAGTTGGTCAGATTACCGTTATGCGCGAGCGCGATGCCATAGGGGGAGTTGACGTAGAACGGCTGGGACTCTGCTTCGCTGGAAGAGCCTGCAGTGGGATAACGTACGTGCCCGATGCCCAGGTTACCTTTCAGACGAGCCATGTGGCGGGTGTGAAATACATCACGCACCAGCCCATTGCTTTTGCGCAGTAAGAAGCGTCCCTCGCTCCAAGTCATCATGCCGGCAGCGTCCTGGCCCCGATGCTGAAGTACGGTCAGGGCATCATAGATTCCCTGATTTACCGCCTGCTTGGCCAGAAGGCCCACAATACCGCACATTCCAGTTACCTCGCTTTAATGCCATGGCTTACCGGGGCAAGCCCGTACGTTCATCAACTCACATATACCTGCGCCGTATACAGCAGCACAGGTACTTCTTTAAAAAGGATCACCGCTAAACAACGCGCAGGCTACTCGTTATCCGCAGGAAGGCCAAGCCGTTGATCCGCCGGCGTCTGCCTGGCACGAATATCTGGAAGCTAAATATCGCGTAACGACTCAGGCGCTTGGGGAAGCTCTCGCTCCCATTGATCTAATTGGCTAACGGCCCAATCTCTAAGCTCAATAAATGTTGGCCGCAGTGATGCCTCCTGCCATGCCTGAAGCCCGCTTAATGGCGTGAGGGTAATCAACACGGTGGCGATGAGTAGTATAACCGCGCCACGCGCAACACCGAAGGCTGCCCCTGCAAAGCGATTTAGCAACCCCATTCCTACCCATTCAACGGCCGCATGCACCAAGCGAATAACAATGCCGCATAATAAAATGACTGCAAAAATCACCAGGATAAATGCCAGCACTAAACGAGCATCAAAGCTTTCAATGAAGCCACTCATCAATTCGGCGACCGGCTCGGCAAGCACGCGCGCCACCATAAGTGCCACCACCCATGCGGCAAGGCCTAATGCCTCTCTCACAAAACCACGCACAAATCCTGCCAGCATGGAAAGCGCTAGCACTGCCAGGAAAAGTGCATCTATCCACGTAAGCGCCATCACTTAATCTCTAACTCTAACTAGCAAGCCCTGAACATTGGCACGCTGTTTAATCAGTGCCATGGCGGCTTCGCCATCGTCAGAGGTGGCATAGGGGCCAACGTAAACGGTGGTGAGGTTATTATCTCGCTCTCGCCGGTAGGTGGTGAACCCCTCTTCAGACAACTGCTCACTAAGGCGCTGGGCATTGGACACATCACCGAAGCTGCCCACCTGGATGGCCCATTCGCCCTGTTGAGTAACCGCAGGTGCAGACGAGGTTGAAGAAGCGTTACTAGAAGTACGACTGTTACTGGCCATTAATTCCGCAATGGGATCATTGTCAGGCTGCCCCTCTTCCACAGGTTCTTGAGATACTGAAGCCGCTTCACTGGGTGGTGCTACTTCGCCTGTGTCTGGCTGACGCGGCTCAGCCTCAATAGGCGTGCTGATGACGGCCTGCTCTTCCTGCGGCTCGGAAGCGGGCAAAGGCGTAATGGTAGACGGCATTTCAGGTGCAGGAACATCCTGACGCACGACTTGAACAGGCTGTTCAATAACAAACGTCGGCTGTGGGCGCTCTTCCCGTGGAGCAGGATCACTCATTAGCCACGGCACAATGATCGCCAGTAGCGCGAGCAAAATCACAATACCACTGATGCGTTCCGTTTTACCGTATTTCATATCCTTCTCCATCAGGCTAAGCGGGCACCACAGTTAGGCCTGTTAAGCTTGCGGCAGCGGGTTTGCCAACAGCGCCGCCACGGTAAAAAACGACCCCGTCGCCAACACGCGATCCTGGGGAGTAAGCCGTTCAGCAATGGCGGACACGCCCTCTTCTGGGGAAGCCGCACAATAATGCACCTTCCCGCCTCGCGAAGTAATGCGCTCAGCTAGTTCGACCGCTGGGCGCCCACGCTCCCCCTCAAGGGTAACGCATACCCAATCGGTAATTCGTGGCAGTAGCGCGTCAATCACGCCATCGGCATCTTTGTCGTTCAACATACCAATTAACGCCCACTGTCGCCCGCCTGCTGGTGGCATGGGAAGCCTTCGAGCCAGATACTCGGCCGCATGAGGGTTATGACCGACATCCAGGCACCACTGGCCCAGCCACTGCATACGCCCTGGCAGCCTGACCGTTTCCAGCGCTTCATTACAGTGACTAAGAGACAGCCGCACGCCGCAAACCGCCAACGCCTGTAGCGCGGTGGCGGCATTATCAATTGGAAGCCCCGGATCGGGAAGCCCATCGAATGAAATGGCCTCCCCTTTCGCGGTTAAACCGTGCCAGCTCCATGCAGCAACACCTGTTGTTCGCCGCTGAGAGTTTGCATCCGCCACATGCCTGCCGGCGCTATCTTTATCACTACTGCTAAACGCTGTGTGGTGAAACGCCGCCCCTAACAGGTAAACAGGTGCGGATATATTGACCGCCGTTTCCGCAACGCTTGACGGTAGCGTCTGGCTGCCCAAAACGGCAGGCTTCAACGGTCGAAAAATGCCCGCCTTTTCGCGGCCAATTTGATCAATATCCGTGCCTAAAAAATGAGCATGATCTTGAGCAATCGTCGTCACAACACCCACATCAGCATCAATGATATTGACCGCATCTAAGCGACCGCCTAAGCCTACCTCTAGTAGCGCTACGTCAAGATTAGCTTGGGCCAAGCACCACAGTGCACAAAGCGTGCCAGCTTCAAAATACGTTAGGCTAATAGTAGGCGACTGCAGCCTAGCGGACTCTACTTTCTGAAAACCCGCGACAAGCAGCGCATCTTGAGCGTCTTGTCCATCAATAGTGACGCGTTCGTTGTAGCGTAACAGGTGGGGAGACGTGTAGGTGCCCGTCCGCAGGCCATGGGCAAGAGCAATGGCATCCATCATGGCAAGGGTCGACCCCTTGCCATTAGTACCTGCAACCGTAATGACACGCGGCGCGATAGGGCTTTCTAGCAGCCCCATACGTTTAGCTACCTGCGATACCCGCTCCAGTCCCATATCGATGCCTACGGGATGCAGCGTTTCAAGGTAATGTAGCCACTCGGCTAAAGACTTAGGCATTGCGTGTCGCGTCATCGCTCTTGGATGAACTGTGTTCGCTATTCGCCTCCTTGGGAGCAGCGTCAGCAGCTTCTGCCACACGTTCTTCATCTAACAGCGGCTCGACGATTTCCACATCGTCAGGCGCACTCACTACCACGGCCGACGCGCTATTGTGAGTGAGTTTACGCAGCACGCTTCCTACGCGGTCACGCATCTCATGGCGGTGGACAATCATATCCACCGTGCCGTGCTCTAATAGGAACTCACTGCGCTGGAACCCTTCGGGCAGGGTTTCACGCACGGTTTGCTCGATAACTCGCGGCCCAGCAAAACCAATCAGCGCATTAGGTTCGGCAATATTGAGATCACCCAGCATCGCAAGCGACGCCGATACACCACCAAACACGGGATCCGTTAACACAGAGATATACGGCACGCCTTCCTGCTTGAGCTTTTCAAGCGCTGCCGAGGTCTTAGCCATTTGCATTAGCGAGAAAAGCGCTTCTTGCATACGCGCGCCGCCTGAGGCTGCAAAACAGACCAGCGGAATACGCGCTTCCAGAGCCACCGTCGCCGCGCGAACGAATTTCTCGCCCACCACGGCGCCCATCGAGCCACCCATGAACGTAAACTCAAAAGCCACGGCTACCACAGGTAGGCCATCTAGCTCACCACGCATGGCTACCAGGGCATCTTTTTCGCCAGTGTCTTTCTGCGCGGCCACAAGACGATCTTTATACTTCTTGGAGTCGCGGAATTTGAGGCGGTCGTTCGGCTCAATCTCGGCGGCGATCTCTTCACGACCCTGTTTATCCAGGAACCAATCCAAGCGCTTACGGGCTGTCAAGCGTAAGTGATGCTCACACTTAGGGCATACGCTGTGATGTTTCTCTAACTCAGGGAGGTAGAGAACCGCTTCACACTTGGGACATTTACGCCAGAGGCCATCGGGCACGCTGGCACGACGGTCTTTACGCTGGATACGCCCCATAGAGGGCACGATTTTATCTAACCAGCTCATATCAAAAAGGCTTCCATATATACGTCAATGCCTGGCACCGCCAAGCTTGATGAGTGTCGTCAGTCAATTCAGTGTAGACGATGAGGGAGCGTGCTTAGGCATCCATCGCGGTGCGCATTTCAGCCAACACGCTTTTCAGCTGCCCGGCGATGGTTTCAGGTGAATCAACGCTGTCCGCGATGCGGTTAACCAGCGCGCTGCCTACGATAACGCCGTCGGCCACTTTAGCTACTTCCGCTGCTGTCACGCCATCGCGAATGCCGAAGCCAACGCATAGCGGTAAGTCGGTCATTTCACGCAGCGGTGCTAGGTGGTTCGCCACATCCTCAGCATTCAGCGTCGCAGCGCCGGTAACGCCCTTAAGCGAAACATAATATAGGTAGCCCTCACCGTGGGCGCATATTGTAGCGGCACGGGCATGGGAAGTGGTAGGCGCAACCAGGAAAATTGCCGCTAAATCACGCGCCTTTAACAGTGGGCCAAACTCTTCCGCCTCTTCTGGCGGCATATCGACCACCAGCACCCCATCGACACCTACGCTGGCTGCTTTATCAGCAAACACGTCGTAACCGATGCGCTCAATGGGGTTGAGGTACCCCATTAAGACAACGGGCGTCGTGGTATCGGCTTGACGAAATTCAGCCACCATCTCAAGCAGGTCGACCAAACGGGTGCCCTGTTTCAGTGCCCGTTCACAGGCTTTTTGAATGACCGGGCCGTCGGCCATCGGGTCTGAAAACGGCACGCCAAGCTCGATAATATCAGCACCCGCCTCCACCAAGGCATGCATAAAGCCAACGGTGTATTGCAGGGCAGGATCACCTGCCGTGATATAGGGAATCAACGCCTTGCGGCCCTGCTGCTTTAACTCTGAAAAACGCTGGTCAATACGATTCATGCTTGCCCTTAAAACTCAATGCCGTCGATATTAGCCACGGTCATAATATCTTTATCACCACGACCCGAAAGATTGACCACGATATGCTGGTCAGGGCGCATTGTGGGTGCTAACACTTTCGCATGCGCCAGCGCATGGGCAGACTCAAGTGCTGGCATAATGCCTTCCATGTGGGTTAGCTCACGAAACGCTTCCAGCACTTCTTTATCGTTTGCCGCCACATAATGAACTCGGCCAACGTCCTTCCAAAGCGCGTGCTCTGGGCCAACGCCTGGGTAGTCAAGCCCGGCAGAAATCGAATGAGTGTCCGACACTTGGCCCGCCTCATCAGACATCAAATAGGTACGGTTACCGTGTAATACGCCTCGCGGCGCGTTAGAGGAGAGCGGCGCTGCATGGCGACCTGTCTCGACCCCATCACCACCGGCTTCCACGCCGTACATCGCAACCGCGTCATCTTCCACGAACGGGTAGAAAAGCCCCAACGCATTTGAGCCACCGCCCACACAGGCGATGAGCGCGTCGGGCAAGCGGCCAATTTGCGCTAAGGATTGTTGGCGCGCTTCACGGCCAACTACTGCATTGAAATCCCGCACCAGCTGCGGATACGGATGAGGGCCGGCGACAGTACCAATGATATAAAACGTGTTATCAACGTTCGTTACCCAATCGCGCAGCGCTTCGTTCATGGCGTCTTTGAGCGTACGCGTGCCGGACTCCACCGGAATAACCCGCGCGCCTAACAGGCGCATACGGTAAACGTTCAGCTTCTGGCGTTGAACATCGGCAGCGCCCATATACACATCACACTCAAGGCCTAAACGCGCCGCCACGGTAGCTGTGGCAACACCATGCTGGCCAGCGCCGGTTTCCGCAATCACGCGCGGTTTACCGGTTTTCTTTGCCAGTAACGCTTGGCCGATCGTGTTGTTAACTTTGTGAGCGCCGGTATGGTTCAGGTCTTCACGCTTTAACCAAATTTGCGCGCCGCCTAACGACTGTGACCAACGCTCGGCATGATAAAGCGGCGATGGACGCCCTACATAGTGGGCTAGATCACGGTCAAACTCTGCCTGAAAGGCTGGGTCATCGCGCAGACTTAAATAAGTCTGCTCAAGCTCTTCCAGAGCAAAGCTCAAGGTTTCTGACACAAACCGGCCGCCGTAGGGGCCAAAATGACCACGGGCATCCGGCATTCGGGTCAGGTCGCTGAACTTGGTTTCAGATACTGAGACAGTCACAGGCATACCTCACAAGATCGCCAGAACAGGCAAATAATGAATGAACTAACGTTGAAGATGGCCGCCTATCAGGCGGCCATACAATGTACTTATTAAGCGCTGGCTAATGATACGTGTTTAACAAAAGACGCCATCAACTCGGCGCTTTTAACGCCGGGCAACGCCTCAATACCGCCTGAGACATCAACCGCGTAAGGCTTAACTTGATCAATGGCTGCATTAATGTTCTCAACCGTTAACCCACCGGCGAGGATAACAGGTTTTTCCAGGGCTGCGGGGATTCTAGACCAATCAAACGTCTCCCCAGTTCCGCCCGGCACCCCAGGGCTGTAAGCATCCAACAACAGTGCCTGAGCCTGGGTATACTCCGCCGCTGCTTGATGAAGGTCGATACCGTCGCGCATGCGCAGGGCTTTAATCCAAGGCCGATCAAACTGCTGGCAAAACGAGGCTGGCTCATCTCCGTGAAACTGAATCACATCCAAATAGGGCAGGCACTGCTCGATCAGTTCAACGGGCTGATTAACAAACAGCCCTACCCGCGTCGCAAACGCAGGCACCTGCTGTGAAAGCGTTTGCAGTTTTTCCGGTGTAATGCCGCGAGCACTCTTAGGCCACATCACAAAACCTAGCGCATCAATACCGAGCGACACGGCTTGCTCAACATCCTGCGCCCGGGTGAGGCCACAAAACTTGATCCGCGTACGTGCATAATGAGTCTTCACGGGGTTGCCTCCTGCTGCTCCGGCGCGGATTTATTTTTGAAAGTGAGCTTTCGCCTCGCCGCGATACGTGGGTTATCCGGAAGCGGCCGCTCGCCCGTCCACTCGCCCGTAAACGCCAGCAGGTTGGGGCCTAGCGGCTCTTGGGGCAGTGCAAAACGCTCGTCGTAAATCGAATCAACAAAATGTAAGCCGCAGGCGGGCGCGGTTACATCCCCTTTGCGACGATTCTTTAGCGCCAGTAGACGCTCAATATGCGCTTCATCCTGGACGCCGCGACCTACGCTTGCCAACGCCCCCGCGATATTGCGAATCATATGGTGCAAAAACGCATTGCCCTGAATATCAATCACCACGATGGGGCCATAGCGCTTTACTTCTACAAAATGCATTTGCCGCCAAGGTGTTTTCGACTGACAGCCTGCGGCACGGAAACTGCTGAAATCGTGCTCGCCCACTAATGCCTGCGCTGCACGATGCATCGCCTCTGCATCCAACGGGTCACGGCACCACGTCACGTTGGCGCGCTCTAAGACGGGGCGACTGATTTGGTTCAAGAAAATATAGCGATAGCGACGGCCAAGCGCCCCTAGGCGTGAATGAAAGTCATCTGACACTGGCTTCACCCAGCGTACTGCCACATCCCTGGGAAGGTTCGTATTGGCACCAAAAATCCAGGCTTTTTCAGAGCGCTGAACCGGCGGGTCAAAATGGATGACCTGACGCGTGGCATGTACACCAGAATCTGTGCGCCCGCTGGCGTGGATTTGAATCGGCGCACCCGCCACCTTCGCTAAGGCATCTTCTACCGATGCCTGAACCGAAGCCGCATGTTTTAAGCGTTGGAAGCCACAAAAGCGCGAGCCGTCATACTCAATGCCCATCGCAAGGCGGCCAGCCAGCGGTTGTGTTTCATCAAAGTGATAGAACAGCGTCATTAAGCCACGTCATTTAGAGAGGTTAAAAGTTAGCTATTATCCCGACGTCGCGGCTCGAATGCCACCTCTTCAATTTCCCACTCATCTTCAGGCACTCGCGGCGTATAATTCGCTCTCTTAGAAGAGGTGGTCGTGCCGTTGTTCACCCCATTGTTAATAGCGCCCTCTTCACTTGTTTCCTCGTGTTTTAGTGATGGGGGATTATAGTCAATATAGTAATCTAGGGGCTGCGAACGCTGATCCTCATCAGGCGGCGACATCTCGTCCTCCACGCGCTCCTGAGGATGCTCCTGCTCATCAACATGGTGTGAATCATCAAGCGCGCTGGCTTCCGGCTTCACAGCCGAAGGCGCCAGCGATACCTGTTCATGGCTATCCGGTTTAGGCTGCTGACGTTGTGCCGCTAATCCCGACGCTTGGCTGCGTGTAAACACGTCATCGTCGTCAGCTTCCCACTCTTTTGGTGCTTCACTGTCATTAACCGTTGGCGGCGGCTCATTTGACGCAGCCGTGCTGGGCTTCATTACCGGCGCCTCATCAAACGCTGCAGTATCCAACCCTGGCTCGGCAACCTGCGATTCAGAAGAGCTTGAAGCCGCAGACGGGAAATCAGTCACCGGCTCTACACTGGCGGCCTCGGCGAAAGGTGCCTCGGCTTGACGTGCCCCGCTGGTGGCAGCACCAGTAGACTCCGCGACATGCGGCTCCGTGCGCCCAGCGGCTGTCGCAGCAGAAGATGGCGCCGATGGAGGCGTTACGGAACGGGCGGTTACCGGAGCATCTTCCCACTGACGCTCTCGGCGCTTGCGCGACCAAACCAATCCTGCCAACAAAAGCGCGAGGGCAATACTGGCCAGCGGCCATCGATACTCCGCCAGCGGCGCAAACACACTCCGCTGATTGACAGCAGATTCTGGCGCTCCCCCCTGATTTTGTTCGCCCCGCGCGCCTTCCAAAAGCCCCGTTGCGACAGCATTAGCCGCGCTACTCCCCTGCTGGGAGGCATTCAGCGCCTCGGTTAACGCAGCGACCTCCTGACGCAGCTCAGCCAGCTCCATACGCAGCTGAGCCCGCTCTTCAAGCACTTGCTGGAGCATAGCTTGGCTTTCGGCCAGCTGCTGAATGACGTCATCTAAGGTAAGGTCCGCCAGCGCGCTTTCTGGATTTTGCGCCTGCTCAGCGTCAAGCGGCTCTGTCGCTGGTTCCGTGGCGGTCGCACTCTCATCAGCACCCCCACCGGCACCCTCGTCAGCACTCTGATTCGGCTCTTCCTGGGCAATTTCGGCTGCCGTTTCAGCAGGCGGCGTATCAGCCTGCTGAGAGGACGGCGGCTGTTCACTTGTGCGCCGCATTGCTTGTACCGCACGCGCCGCCTCTCCGGGAGAGCGAGCCATCACCTGCTCGCGGCTCGGCATTATCAAGGTTTGGCCAGCGCGCAGGTTATTAATATTACTAGAGGGAAAAACACGTGGATTAGCATCTACCAGCGCCACGATCATCTGCTGTACGCTAGCATTAGCTGGCCTCACCCGGTCGGCCACACTCCACAGGGTATCGCCGCTTGCCACGTACGCGGTGTTATTCGCTAGGGACGTGCTACCGTCGTTTGGCACGCCAGGGGTTGCAGAAGCAGGCTGGCGATTGGGTAGGGCTACTTCCTGCTGCTCACGCGAGGGGCTGCGTGCGTTCACCATGTTGGGTGGATCAAATAGCAGTGTGAAAGCTCGGGTGGCCTCTCCCCCTGGGGAATCGATTGTTAACAAAACATCGAGCCAGGGATCGTCAACCACCTGCGAAGAGCTAAGGACCAACTGACGTCCATCAGCCTGTTCGCGTAACTGGACACGCAGCGATGAAATAAGCGGCGTCCACTCTAACCCTGCTGCTGTAAAATCCGCTTCATCAGCAACGGAGACTCGCAGTTCGTCCAACGCATATTGGCTAGCGTCTAGCACCGGCACGGTAGCGTTCAGGGGGGCATCCAGCGGTGAGTTCACCGATGCGGGGCCTAAACCGACAGCCAGCGCTAGCGAACTAACGGCACTAAGCGGTAGCCACAATAACCATGTGTGCGTCTGTTTCATTCAAGCCCCTGCTGCCTGCGCACTTAAGCGATGCAATCGCATCTAACTGAGCGCGATCATCATTATGTTTGAGTTCTTTTTATCATAACTTACCGTTCATACACATACTTTCAGTTGTGAATGACGTATGGACTTATTAATCAACAGCTGTCAAAAAAGATGGGAAGCTGCGGACAGCTTCCCATCATGAACTACGTTTGCGCTACTAAGAAAACCAGCGCATAGCCGCTTTTACTGCTCGCGCAGAATCTTCAGCATGCGCTTGAGCGGCTCGGCAGCGCCCCACAGCAGCTGGTCACCCACGCTGAACGCAGACAGGTATTCACCGCCCATGTTGAGCTTGCGTAAGCGACCTACCGGCACTTGCAGCGTGCCCGTGGCAGCTGCAGGCGTTAAACCGGCAATGGTGGCATCTTTGTCGTTGGGGATCAGCTTGACCCACTCGTTATGCTTAGCGATGCGTTCTTCAATCTCATCCAGCGGCACATCTTGCTTCAGCTTGATGGTGAACGCCTGGCTGTGAGAGCGCATGGCACCGATGCGCACACAGAGGCCATCAATGGGAACCGGGTTATTCTCTAGGCCCAGAATCTTGTTGGTCTCAACACTGCCCTTCCACTCTTCACGGCTCTGGCCGTTATCGAGCTTGGTGTCGATCCACGGCAGCAAGCTGCCTGCCAGCGGTGCGGCGAAGTTATCGGTGGGGAAATCGCCGCTGCGCATCGCTGCGGTTACTTTGCGGTCAATGTCCAGAATCGCGCTAGAGGTGTCTTTTAGCTCTTCGCCTACGCTGTCGCGCAGTGCGCCCATTTGATTGAGCAGTTCACGCATATGCTTGGCACCGGAGCCAGACGCCGCTTGGTAGGTCATGGAGGTCATCCACTCG
This sequence comes from Halomonas sp. 7T, assembly GCF_025643255.1. NCBI lineage: Bacteria > Pseudomonadati > Pseudomonadota > Gammaproteobacteria > Oceanospirillales > Halomonadaceae > Halomonas > Halomonas sp. 7T. The sequence goes on from NZ_CP087112.1 coordinate 1,631,101, forward strand.
ACCATATCGGCTTCAAACAGGCCGCCCAAGCCCATCAGCATCAGGCTGACGGTGCAGTTACCGCCCACAAACGTTTTCGCCCCTTTAGCAAGCTGGGCGTCGATGACGTTACGGTTTACCGGATCAAGAATAATCGTCGCTTCATCTTCCATACGCAGCGTGCTGGCGGCATCGATCCAGTAGCCTTTCCAGCCTGCTTCGCGCAGGTCTTTATAAACCGGCTTGGTGTAATCACCGCCTTGACAGGTAATCACCACATCAAGGGCCTTCAGCGCCTCGATATCAAACGCGTCTTTCAGCGGAGGTACGTCCACGCCGATGTCGGGCCCTGGCTGGCCTACTTGGGAAGTGGTGAAAAATACCGGCTCAATGCCGTTAAAGTCACCGTCTTCCTGCATGCGCTGCATCAGCACCGAGCCCACCATGCCACGCCATCCTACGAAACCGACTTTCAACATGTGAAGTCCTCCAAATAAGAATGAGAGCTATATTATACACAAATATTGGACACAACGTCGGCCGCCCCAACGGGCGGCCGACTGCGCTGTACAACTAAGCACTGAATCTAATCAACTAGTTAGCAAGCTTTCTTTGCCACTAAGCCCGGGCAAATGCGGCGAGCACCGCGTCACCCATCTCCACGGTGGAGACACGCCGCGTACCTTCAGAAGCGATGTCGGCAGTGCGCAGGCCATCATCCAGCACGCTACCTACGGCTGCTTCAATACGCTCGGCCATCGCCGTTTCGTTGAGCGAGTAGCGCAGCATCATCGCCACAGAAAGCATCATCGCCAGCGGGTTAGCAATGTTTTGACCCGCGATATCCGGCGCGCTGCCGTGGCAAGGTTCGTACATGCCCTGCCCGCTCTCATTTAATGAGGCGGAAGGCAACATACCGATCGAGCCGGTGAGCATGGCGGCGGCGTCCGACAAGATATCGCCAAACATATTGCCGGTCACCACCACATCAAACTGCTTAGGTGCGCGCACCAGCTGCATAGCCGCGTTATCCACGTACATGTGGGACAGCTCAACGCCCGGATACTCCGGCGCTAAGCGCTCCATCACTTCACGCCACAGAATGGTGACTTCTAATACGTTGGCTTTATCGACCGAGCAGAGCTTTTTGCCCCGCTTTTGAGCCATCTCGAAAGCCACGCGACCAATGCGCTCAATTTCGCTTTCAGAGTAGACATAGGTGTTGAACCCGACGCGCTCACCGTTGCGCACTTCGATACCGCGGGGCTGACCAAAGTAGATGCCACCAGTCAGCTCGCGCACGATCATAATATCAAGCCCCGCCACTAGCTCAGGCTTCAGGCTGGAGGCGCTGGCCAGCTGCGGGTAGAGCATGGCCGGGCGGAGGTTGCCGAACAGACCCAAGTTCTTCCGCAGACCCAGCAGGCCTTTTTCGGGACGCTTGGAGAGGTCTTCGAGCTTATCCCACTTGGGCCCACCCACCGCACCTAGCAGAATAGCGCTAGCAGCTTTGGCTTTTTCCAGAGTTTCAGCGGGCAGCGGATCGCCGTGAACGTCGTAGGCAGAACCGCCCACCAAGCCCTCTTCTACTTCGATATCCAAACCTGCCTCTTGGCAGGCTGTCAATAAACGCGCCGCCTGGGCCGCGATCTCCGGGCCGATACCATCACCGGGCAGCAGTAACACTTTATGAGTCATGCTCAATCCTTAGCATTTATAATTTAGACGCTTTACAGTCAACGGCAACTCTCTGCGAGGGCTCTGTGAACCCCTCCCTGGGCGCTACTTCTGCCATCCATGGCAAAAGACCCTCGCATACACTTGCCCTTGCCATTACTCAGTGAGTGAAAGCTAAGCTGGCTGGCGGAACAGCCACGGGCGCTGCTGTCGATGCTTCGCTTCAAAGCAGCGAATCGCGTCTTCGTCCTGCAGCGTAATACCGATATCGTCCAATCCATTAAGCAGGCAGTGCTTGCGGAACTCATCTACCTCAAACTCAAGAATTTCGCCGCTAGGGGTAATCACCCGCTGATGCTCAAGGTCGACATCTAACTGATAGCCATCATTGGCTTCCACTTCGGCAAACAGGCGATCCACTTCTTCTTCCGCCAGGGTGATCAACAGAATGCCGTTTTTAAACGCGTTGTTATAGAAAATATCGGCAAAGCTAGGCGCAATCACGACTTTAAAACCGAAATCTTCCAGTGCCCATGGCGCATGCTCACGGGAGCTGCCACAGCCGAAGTTACGGCGTGCCAGCAGCACTTCAGCACCCTGGTAGCGCGGCTGGTTCAACACGAACTCATTGTTCAGCGGGCGCTGGGAGCAATCCTGGCCTGGCTGGCCTTCATCTAAATAGCGCAGCTCGTCAAACAGGTTCACGCCAAAACCGGTACGCTTAATGGACTTCAAAAACTGTTTCGGGATGATCAGGTCGGTATCAACATTAGCGCGATCTAACGGCGCGACCACGCCTTCAAAACGTTCGAACTTTTTCATGGCTTAGGCCTCCTGCGCGTGAGTGGCGTCGTTAGCGGGTAAAGTGCGGACATCGACAAAGTGGCCGGCAATGGCCGCCGCCGCTGCCATGGCAGGGCTGGCCAAGTGAGTACGACCACCGTAGCCCTGGCGCCCTTCAAAGTTACGGTTAGAGGTAGACGCACAGTGCTCGCCAGCGCCCAGTTTATCGGCGTTCATGGCCAAACACATGGAGCAGCCCGGCTCGCGCCACTCAAAGCCCGCCTCGATAAAGATTTTGTCCAGGCCTTCCGCCTCTGCTTGGCGCTTAACCAAACCAGACCCCGGCACTACCATGGCAAGTTTAATGGAATCCGCCACTTTATTGCCTTTGGCCACTTTTGCCGCTTCGCGCAGGTCTTCAATACGCGAGTTAGTGCAAGAGCCGATAAAGACTTTATCCAGCTTGATATCGGTAATTTTCTGGTTCGCCTGCAAGCCCATGTACTCAAGCGCTCGGCTGTGGCTGCGCTGAACGGTTTCGTCATCGGCGGCTTGCGGGTCCGGCACTTGACCTGAAATACCGGTGACCATTTCCGGGCTAGTGCCCCAGCTGACCTGCGGCTCAATCTCTTCGGCTTTCAGTGTTACGACTTTATCGAAGTGCGCATCCGCATCAGACACCAAGTTTCGCCAATCCGCCACGGCGGCTTCCCACTGCTCGGCGGTAGGCGCGAAGGGGCGCTCGCCCAAGTAGTTAATCGTCGTGTCGTCTACGGCGATGAGGCCCACGCGTGCACCGGCTTCAATCGCCATGTTGCACACGGTCATGCGGCCTTCCATAGAGAGCGATTCAATGGCGCTGCCCGCGAACTCGATGGCGTAGCCCGTACCGCCCGCGGTACCGATCTTACCGATAATGGCCAGCACCACATCTTTAGCGGTAACACCCAGGCCTAACTCGCCTTCCACGCGCACCTGCATGTTCTTCATTTTCTGCGCCAGCAAGCATTGGGTGGCCAACACGTGCTCAACTTCTGACGTGCCAATACCATGGGCCAAAGCACCAAACGCGCCGTGGGTAGCGGTGTGAGAGTCGCCGCACACCACGGTCATGCCCGGCAGCGTCGCGCCCTGCTCGGGGCCGACCACGTGCACGATACCCTGGCGAGGGTCGTTGATTTTGAACTCTTCGATACCGTACTCAAGACAGTTATCATCCAGGGTTTGTACCTGAATGAGCGATACCGGGTCTTTAATGCCGCTGTTGCCTTCGGCGCGTTCTTTCACCGTGGTAGGTACGTTGTGGTCGGGGGTTGCCAGGTTGGCATCCAAACGCCAGGGCTTACGCTTGGCCAAACGCAGGCCTTCAAACGCCTGGGGCGAAGTCACTTCGTGGAGCAACTGGCGGTCGATGTAAATAAGCGCCGTACCGTCATCGCGCTGTTTCACCAAGTGCTGGTTCCAGAGTTTGTCGTAAAGCGTTTGACCTGACATGTGGCTCTCCTGGGCGGTGCCCTGCTAGTTCGGTGTAGCAGCCTCTGCGTGCTGCTTAGAATGCAATGGAGAGAGTGTTACGCGACTCGCACATAAAAGCAATTCATGTTATTCATACTTTAGATTCCAAACAGGAATAGAAGACAGAGAGCCGCCCGTGGATACCCAAAGCCTGCAAGCCTTTCTCGCCGTGGCAAACACCCAAAGCTTCTCCCGCGCCGCCGAGCAGTTGCATCTCACGCAGCCTGCGGTAAGCAAACGCATTGCTACGCTGGAGGATTTGCTGGGCACGCGGCTCTTCGACCGCATTGGCAGGCGCATTGCGCTAACCGAAGCGGGCAACCTGCTGCTGCCCCGCGCTCAGCGCATTCTGTTTACCGTGGAAGACAGCCGCCGCGCGCTGGCCAATCTCTCCGGCCAAGTGGGCGGTAAGCTCACGCTCGCCACCAGCCACCACATTGGTCTGCACCGGCTACCGCCACTGTTAAAACAGTACACCCAGCGCCATCCAGACGTCGCACTAGACCTGCATTTTCTAGATTCCGAGCTTGCCTACCAAGGCGTGATGGACGGCACGCTAGAAATGGCGATTGTGACACTTGCCCCGCACCCCATTGAGCAGCTTCAGGTGGTGGAACTATGGCGCGACCGACTCTGCTTTGTGTGCGCCGCCGACCACCCTTTAGCCGAGCGCGCGCGCCAACACGCCAAGGCGCTTAGCTTACAGGAGCTGTGCGACTTCCACTGCGTGCTGCCCGGCGCTAAGACGTTCACCCGCACCCTGATTGGCCAGCGCTTTGAAGAGGCAGGGCTAACTCTGCCGGTGAGCATGTCGACCAATTACTTGGAAACGCTCAAAATGATGTGCAGCGTGGGGTTAGGCTGGAGCCTACTGCCCGAAAAAATGATCGACAGCGAGCTGGTGGAGCTATCGGTAGATACCGCCCCCATCCACCGTCCGCTGGGCTATCTTGTGCATAACAACCGCACGCTTTCTAATGCTGCGAGAAAAATGATTGAAGAGCTGGAAAAAGCACAGGGGGAAAACCGTGATAAGTAGCCCTATTCTTTGCTTTAAACCTTAAAGCCCCTCCTTCACTGGTAAAATTATTGGTGACTAAAAAAATGTTTAAAAAGCAGATGAGAAGGCAAGTAAAGCACCACGATTAGGACACCGGCAAGCAGTGCCAGATACAGATAATCAGCCAACATATCCTGCGGTCCTACCGGCCCATAGACCCAATTAATATTGTCTTCAGGCTCGGTTAGCCAATACGTTACCGGCAGCACCACAAGGGCGATGATAGTTTGCATCAACAGCGCCCGCTGGTCGTACCTCAGCTTCACCAGCAGATAGAGCAGTACCGGCGGCAGCGCCATGTGAAATAGCCCTGACAGAATTCGAATATGTGTGTCGGTTTCCGGATCAAACATATAGGCGCTTATCTGAATCAGGTTCCCCCCGGTGAGAAAATCGATTACCCAAACCGTCTCAAGAAAAAGCACGGCCACGGCCATGGTGCTATTGATAAGCCGGTTCTCTAGCCACATAGCAGCCACTAGTGCAATAAGTGCAATATCCGAGAACCACAAAAAATTAGCAGGCCCTAGGTCACGCCAATAAACCGGTATAATCACCAACACCATGAGGGTGTAACTAATTTTGAGCCAGAGCGGTATTTTTCCCTTCATTCTCTACGGCGTCCTCTACGTCATTTAACTCGCGACTTGACCTATCAGGGGGCTTTGCATAGTGCCCATCGCCTCTCCCAATAGCGTATGACGTGCTTGCTGCATCATGCAAAAAGCAGTGCTGCACACGCAATATAGAACCCATCACTCGCCATGCTGATGCATAGCGGCATTCGATATCACACAAAAAGAGTACTCATTCTCACCATCTATCGCCTCCGCTATCATGGCTGTCGCAACGCGGCTTACCTCTATCGGCCTAACTGAGCGCGGCAACACACGCGCCGCTGGGGCCAGCAACGCGCTCGCGCACTTTTCTCCCATTCGGCCATCGTCTGGCCGCCCTAATAACAGCGAAGGCCGCGCTAAAAACACGCAGGGCAACTCCAGCGCCTGAATATCCCTCTCCACCTCGCCTTTCACTTGGTTATAAAATACTTTGGAATGCGCATTGGCCCCGTGGGCGGTCACTACGCCCAACCGTCTCACCCCCGCCGTTTTACACGCCCGCGCAAACGCCAAGACCAACCCATAATCCACACGGCGAAACACCTCTTTACTCCCCGCCTGCTTTTTCGTAGTGCCCAACGCCACAAAGGCCACGGCACCTGCGGGCATACACTCGGCGGCTTGGGCTTCTAACTGGTCGAAATCGATCAGCGCAGGATGGATTTTAGAAACGACAGCGTTGGGAAATTCATGGGTAAGATCCAGCTCACGGCGGGTAACGATGATGACACGTTCCACCTCACCTCGCTGAGTAAGCTGAGTGACAAGCTGCTGGCCGATAGCGCCAGTAGCACCAAGAACAATAGCGGTGGGCATGGGTGACCGTTTCCTTATGGTGTTAGTACCATAGACACAGAATCCTACTGACACTAGCAGGCATCGGATGAAGTTGTAGCGCGTGATAACGAGCGATTAGCCCAAGTTCGGCATGTCAGGCTATGTATTGATACCCATAAACCGAGACTTCACTTCCTCTGACGGCACCATGCAGACATCCTTCTTACCAAAAAGCCTATAGCGATTCCGAGCGAACAACTTATAAGCCGCGTCTCTGATCGGCCTGGGCACGATCTTGAATGCATAACAGAACCGCCACGGCCCTTTCAGGTCTTTCGCTATCTCAAGGGCGGCATCAGAGAGAACATAACACTTACCATTTTTGATAAGCACCAAGGTATCCATTCCCACATCGGGGACGTTAAAACGCTCCGTTAACTCTTGCGCCAACTTGCTCTGCATTGGGGTGAATGCAAAGGCGCCCTCTGGGTCTCGCTGGATGATGAAATGCACTGCGCCGTTACAGAAGTTGCAGACACCATCGAATATGGCGATATGGGGGTTGTTCATAGGCTCCGTTAGCGCCTCCCTGATCGCTTGGTCATGCACGCTTGGTTGGCTCTGGAAGTCCCTCGAACTCTGGTATGTCGTTCATCGCCTCCTCCCAACCTGCCTTTCTCGATGTAAAGATATGCGCTGTGGGTGACATAAAGACTTCCGTATCTAAACTGCCAGCGGGAATGACGAGCAGACCTGGCTCATGAATGCTTGGCAGAGCTGAACCACAGAACTTACAAAAACCTTTCTTGTGGCGACTGCCTGGAAGCGTGAAGGTTGTCACATCTTCAGAGCCCGCCAACCAAGTTAACTTGGCTGACTTCAAAAATAAATTGGCTGCGTAAGCTGACCCGGTATCCTTTTGGCAATGCTGGCAATGACAAAGGTAAAAGCTGTCGAGATCACCTTGCACTTCAAATTTTGTATTGCCACACAGACAAGAACCAAGATAATCGGCCATCAGTTTTCCCTCTATTGCCTGCCGCTAACGCACAACGCAAAGCCAGTCCGGCGGAGGCCAGATAAGGGCCGGAGCGAACCCAAGCGATTGGTTAGGCTTCTTCGCTAGTAACCCGACGAAGATGTCTCGCCTCGACCTTTTCATGCGCCTCCTCTTCCACCTCAGGAATCGGGTTCGATTCGCCATGTTGCTTATAATGCCTCAGAAGCCAATTGAGCAGATTACTTCTCCACTGAATGATTCGACCGGCCCGACGCTCTTTGCCTTTTAGGGATTCTTGGCGACGCCAATACCATTGATACTCGTCTTCACTGACCTCCTCACCATCAAGGTAGACGGTGCGACCTTTACGCCCAAATTCGATTTTCTCCTTCTTGTTATAACGGCTATTCAGTTCGTAGACAGCTGAAGCTCTCAGATTAATTGCGATAATCAGCTTTTCGTTAAGGATGAATTTCTCGATTATTTTCCATAAAAACAAATCACGAAACACCAATAAAGCTGGAGTCACGATATAGACAAGCACACCCGTTCCGCCGAGTTTAAGTATCAAACCCCAACCTATTACAAGCTCAGTCTTCATGTATATGCCTAACAGTTATTATATAGTCCGCTGCATATCCTCAATAAACGCGCCAGCACATTCATTCGGGAAATACAGCCCAATCATTCCCTATAAGTTTTTAATTTTTATAATCAACTACCCATAGCTGACTACATATCTTTAGTTATCGTGCCCACTCGTTTTGCTTTTCTTCTCCTACTCTATTAACAAATTCAGCTTAGGTCACGCGCTTGGCAGGTTATTTTGTACACACAGTTGCCTATATGGGCCTTTGCCCTCTCCACCACTAGCCTTCTCTCGCAAACCCGATTAGCCTGCTAACTCAACCAGTAAGGGATTGAGATGCAAGAGACAACGACGCGGCAGCGCTTGGCAGGGGTTTTGATTCTTTTTGGGCTGTTCGCACAAATTATTGGCTTTACCAGCGCGGTGCCGACTGCTCAGGCGGTGAGTTATTTGCTGTGGGCGGCGGTGGCGCTGCTGTGGCGGGATATTCCCAAGCGCTCACGCATCCAAGCGGGGGTGCTGATTGCCCTGGGCGTGGTGATGCTGGTGGTGGCGCAAATGGTGTACGGCGCGGCGGTCAACTGGCCTGCCGTGCTGCAGGGCAATGTGTTTGTGGTCAGCATGCTGGTAGGCGTGAGCTTTATCTCGCTGATGGGCACCCAGGGCAATAAGCGCCCGCCGGGTAAACGGGTGACGGGGGCGGATGGCGTGCTGCGTACCTGGTTGGGGGTGCATTTTCTCGGCACGATTTTGAATCTTTCCACGGTGTTTATGGTGGGCGATCGTTTAGCGCGGCGTGCGCCGTTAACCACGCCGCAGCTATTAGCATTGAACCGGGGGCTTTCTAGCGCTGCGTTATGGTCGCCCTTCTTTGCTTCTATGGCGGTGGTGATTGCGCTGGTGCCGTCGGTGCAGTACGCCCAGATTGCCGTGGTGGGCTTTCCTATCGCCATGCTCTCGGGGCTATTAACCACGCTGGAGCTGAGGCGGCGGTTTGATTTAACCGAGGTGGATGGCTTTTCGCTTTCACCCCGCAGCCTGCTCATGCCTGCGGGCATGGCGGCGCTGGTGATGCTGTTTCACTTCTGGATTACGCCGTCGCTCACCATCGTCAGCATTATTACCTTTTTACTGCCGGGGGTGGCGCTGTTAAGCAACTTGCGGGAAGGCCCGCGCTTTACCCTGCACCGTATTCGTCAGCACACCTTTACCCGCCTGCCCGCCATGCGCGGGGAAATTTCGCTGTTTTTGGCGGCGGGGTTATTAACGTTAGGGCTTTCGACACTGGTGGCTGCCGCCGCAGGTGATGAGTGGACGCTGTTTGCCCGCTTTGGCACGTGGCAGGCCATGGCCAGCTTTGCGGCGATTACGCTGAGCGCGCTGGTGGGGCTGCACCCGATTATTGGTGTTTCCGTGCTGGCGTCTATTTTGGATTTAAGGGGCGGGGAGCAAACGCTGTTTGCCTTTGTGGCGCTTAGCGCCTGGGCGGTGGGCACCAGCGTAGGTCCGCTTTCCGGTATTAACCTGTCGTTGCAGGGGCGTTATGGGGTGAGCGGTTATCGCATGATGAAAGATAACCTGCCTTATGCGGCAATGATGAGCCTGCTCTCGCTGGGGGCGATCGCAGGCTTAAGCACTTGGCTAGATTAGGTGTTTAGGTTTCGACGATTTTGCTCGGAAAGCGGTAGAAGTAGCGGTGGCCGCACTGGTGGCAGGGTTCTATCCGGGCTACTTCGTTAAGCATGACCTGAGCATCACAGTGGGTGCAGGCCATTAACCCAGGGGCAGCCATTTCGCCTTCGCAGTAGTCGGCACGCGCGGCTTCCAGGTCGTCTTCAAAGCGTTCACGTTCGACGATGCTACGGTCGGCAATCGAAAGCAGCGATTCCGCCACGCGGCGGGAAAGCTGGTCGAGATCGATGCCCAGCCAGCTAGCGACCTGCTTGCCGGTATCCGCCATGTAATAGCGCATGTCTTTTAGATCACGCTCTACCCAGGCACGTAGCAGGGCTAGTTCGTCTTTGGTGTACTCCTCAAGCTCTGCTTCAAAGGCAACAGCATCGTCCAAATCCTTCTGCAGGTTGTCCCAAGTGAGCTCGTTGGCGCCATCCTGCATGCGTTCCAACAGGCGCTCGTAGCCTTCACGAAGGCGGTGATCATTATGTTTATCCATGGGTCCTCTCCTTTTGTTGCCACAGGTGATGCCTATCATCGGCTAGCCGTTCAAGGATACACCCGCATAGGATACAATCGACGCTACTTATCTGACACCCGTCATCTACTATTCACTTTGCGCCCTGAACAGGGGCGAATTATCCCAAGGCATTGAAAATACCGATGGACGCACAATACAGCCCCCGTGAGATCGAACGTGACGCTCAACAGTACTGGGACAAGCACCAGTGCTTTAAAGCCGTAGAAGACGCCAACCGCGAAAAGTTCTACTGCCTATCCATGTTCCCCTACCCTAGCGGCAAGCTGCACATGGGCCACGTGCGTAACTACACTATCGGCGACGTTGTCTCACGTTTCCAGCGCATGCAGGGTAAAAATGTTATGCAGCCCATGGGCTGGGACGCGTTCGGGATGCCGGCGGAAAATGCCGCGATCCAAAACCAGGTGCCACCCGCTAAGTGGACCTACCAAAACATCGATTACATGCGTAACCAGTTGAAGGCATTGGGCTTTGCCTACGACTGGAGCCGTGAATTCGCTACCTGCGACACCAGCTACTACCGCTGGGAGCAGTGGTTCTTCACCAAGCTGGTGGAGAAAGGGCTGGTCTACAAGAAGATGTCCACGGTGAACTGGGACCCGGTCGACCAAACCGTGCTGGCCAACGAGCAGGTCATCGACGGCTGCGGCTGGCGCTCCGGTGCACCGGTGGAGCGCAAAGAGATCCCGCTGTGGTTCTTGAAGATCACCGACTACGCCGATGAGCTGCTGGCGGATTTGGATAACGTCGAGTGGCCCGAGCAGGTCAAGACCATGCAGCGCAACTGGATTGGTAAATCCCGTGGCGTCGAGCTGAGCTTTGATATCAAAGCCGCCGATGGTAGCACCTGCGAGCCGATGGCGGTGTACACCACCCGCCCCGATACGCTGATGGGCGTGACCTACGTGGCCGTGGCCGCCGGCCACCCGCTGGCCAAGCAAGCCGCCGAGCAGAGCAGCGAGATCGCGGCGTTCTGTGAAGAGTGCGCCAAAGGCGGCACCTCTGAAGCGGAAATGGCCACCAAAGAGAAGCTAGGCATGGCCACGGGCCATAAAGCCATTCACCCGTTGAGTGGTGAAGAAGTGCCCGTCTTTGTGGCCAACTTCGTGCTCATGGAGTTCGGCACCGGCGCGGTCATGGCTGTGCCCGCCCACGACCAGCGCGACTGGGAGTTCGCTACCAAGTACGGCGTCGAGCTGAAGCCGGTAGTGGCCGATGAGCACGGCAACACGCCGGATATCTCAGAAGGCGCGTATGTAGAGCACGGCACGCTGATCAATTCTGGCGAGTTCGATGGCCTGGAATTCCAAGCGGCGTTCGATGCCATTGCCGCGAAGCTGGCCAAGCTTGGCCGTGGCGAAGTAAAAACCAACTACCGCCTGCGCGATTGGGGCATTGCCCGCCAGCGCTACTGGGGCGCGCCGATTCCGGTGAAGTATGGCCCGGAAGGCCAAACCGTACCGCTTTCCGATGACGAGCTGCCTGTCGCCCTGCCCATGGAAGTCACCGTGGATGCCTCCGGCTCGCCGCTGAAGAAGATGCCGGAGTTCTCTGAGCTGGGCGACGGCTGGGTGCGTGAAACCGACACCTTCGATACCTTCATGGAGTCCTCCTGGTACTTCGCTCGCTTCTGCTGTGCGGATAACCACGAGGCGATGCTGGACGAGCGCGCCAACTACTGGCTGCCGGTGGATCTCTACATTGGTGGTATCGAGCACGCCATTCTGCACCTGCTCTACGCCCGCTTCTTCCACAAGCTGCTGCGCGATTTCGGCATGGTCGATTCCGACGAGCCGTTCCAGCAGCTGCTCACCCAAGGCATGGTGATCGCCGAAACCTTCTACCGCATCAAAGAGAACGGCGGTAAAGAGTGGTTTAACCCCGCCGATGTGGAAGTGAAGCGCGACGAGAAAGGCAGACCACTGAGCGCCATACTGATGAGCGACAGCCAGCCGGTGGAGATGGGTGGCATCGAGAAGATGTCCAAATCGAAGAACAACGGCGTCGATCCGCAATCGATGATCGACAAGTTCGGCGCCGACACCGTGCGCCTGTTCATGATGTTCGCGGCACCGCCCGAGCAGTCGCTGGAATGGTCGGACTCCGGCGTGGAAGGCGCGCATCGCTTCTTGAAGCGCATCTGGCGTCAGGTCAGCGAACACTTGGAAGCAGGCACGCCGGGCACGCTGAACCTCGAGGCGCTCGACGACGACCAAAAAGCGCTGCGCCGCAAAACCCACGAAACCATCAAGAAAGCCAGCGACGACATTGGCCGTCGCACCACGTTCAACACCGCCATTGCGGCCGTGATGGAGCTTTCCAACGCGGTGGCCAAGTTCGAGGACACCTCCGAGCTGGGGTTGGCGGTCAGTCGTGAAGCGCTAGAGGCCTGCGTCCTGCTGCTGGCCCCGATCACGCCGCACCTCTGCCATACCCTGTGGCAACAGTTCGGCCACGAACAGCCCGCCATCGAAGCCCAGTGGCCGGACGTCGACGAAGCCGCCCTGACCCGCGACAGCATCGAGCTGGTGGTACAGGTGAACGGTAAGCTTCGCGCACGACTGGAAGCCCCGGCCAGTGCCGATAAAGCCGCCATCGAACAGCTGGCGATGGAAAACGAAAACGTCCAGCGCCATTTGGAAGGCAAAACGGTACGTAAAGTGATCGTAGTGCCCGGCAAGCTGGTGAACATTGTGGTGAGCGGATGAAGCAAACCAACGTACTAACGCGCCGTCGTTTTCTGGCCACAAGCACCGCCTTCGCGGCGGTGCTACTTAGCGGTTGCGGGTTTCGCTTACGCGGCACGGAATCGATGCCTCAACTGCCGCCACTAAGCCTTGAGGGCGACGATAATAGCGCCCTCGCCCAGCAGCTTCGTTCCCGGTTGCAGCAGTTAAGCACAGAGGTACGCCCCGGCGCCCCCTGGCGGGTAACGCTGGGGACGCCTACCCTTCAAGACAGGCGTATTGGCGGAGAAAGCCGCTCCAGCCGCGAGCATGAGCTAACGCTCAGTACCACGCTTTCGGTTCAACAGCGGACAACCAACGCCTACGCACTGAACAACGCCGCGCTTTCCACCCGCACGCAAATTCGCGTCAATGATGACGACCTGCTGAACCGGGAAACGCTGTTCCAAGAGGCCGAACAAACGCTCACCCGCCAGCTGGCTCAGCGTATTGTGGAACGCCTTGCCAACCTTGAGGCGCTAAGGTGAAGGTATTTGCCGACCAGCTGCCTGCTGCCCTGGCCAAAAAACTGCCTAAAGCGGTGATTGTGGCAGGCGACGAGCCGCTGCAACACCGCGATGCCTGCGATGCGGTGCGCGCCGCCGCCCGCCAAGCGGGCATTGAAGAGCGCGAAGTGCTGGATGTAGAGCCCAATTTTGCCTGGGGGCGGCTTTTGGAAACCGCCAGTAACCTCTCTTTGTTTGCGACCAGTAAGCTATTAGAGCTTCGCTTAGGCACGCAAAAGTTAGGTCAAGAAGGCAGTAAAGCGCTCGCACAGTACGCAGAAATGATGGACGGCAGCGATGACCTGCTGCTGATCAGCATGGGCAAGGTGGATGCTAAACAGCAGAAAAGCGCCTGGTTCAAAGCGTTAGATAAACAAGGGATTTTTGTCCCTGTGTGGCCGGTCGATGCCTCACGGCTTGGCTATTGGCTACGGGACAGAGCGTCTCTGCATGGTTTGCAGATTGACCTGGAAGCCGCTCGTCTGCTGGGCGAGCGCACCGAAGGCAACCTGCTCGCGGCTGACCAGGAGCTGCAAAAGCTAGCGCTCATTCACCCCCCTAATACTCGGCTAAACGTCGAGAGTATTGCGCAAGGCGTTGAAGACAGCACCCGTTTCGATGTTTTCAACCTGGCGGATGCGTGCTTAAAAGGCGAGCCTAGCCGCGCTTCGCGCATCGTGAACGGTCTGAAAAGTGAAGGCGTGGAAGCGCCTATTGTGCTGTGGGCGCTCACCCGAGAGCTGCGTACTCTGCTATCGCTGCATCAGCATTTGGATCAAGGCCAAAGCTTTGAGCATGCCTGCAAAACCCAAAAGCCGATGATTTTTGATAAACGCCGTCCGGCCTACCAAAAAGCTATCAGCCGCCTTTCCATGAAGCGTTTGCACAAACTGCTGCTGATGGCGCAGCGCCTAGATTTAGCGGTCAAAGGGGCCTCACATGTCCCCTTGTGGCCAGGACTGAACGATCTCGCTATGACCATGGCAGGGGCCAAAGGTATTCTGGCCGAAACGCCTTGGACTTACCGCATTAGTGCAAATAATTAGCACTTTGCCGTTTGGCCTTAAACCCCAAGTCATTTATTTCTATACTATTGGTTCAAGCCATAAAAACCGTTCCCTGACGAGTCTAAGGATGAAGACGATGAAAACAGTGCGTGCTTACCTTTCGATGCTACTGATTGCAGCTTTAGTGATTACTAGCTTACCCGTGGCGGCTGCCCCCGTTGCCCCGCACTCTATGGATCTAGTGACGACGCAATCTGCTTTATCTGCTGACCGCGCTGGCGCTGACCGCGAGCGTATTTACAACGTTCTGGCGCGAGCCGATGTGCAAGACCAGCTGCTAAAGCAGGGTGTGGATCCTGCTGATGTTGAAGCGCGTGTTGCCGCTCTAAGCGATACCGAGGCCCAGCAAATGGCTGAACAGCTTGAGCAGCTGCCTGCCGGCGCCGGTGTTGTTGGCGCACTGTTTGCAGTATTTATTATTCTGCTGATTACCGATATTCTCGGTTTGACCGACGTTTATCCGTTTACTCGCTAAGATGCATAGCATGATCACACTGTGTCTAAACGCCCGCTCTGCGGGCGTTTTACTGTTAAGCCTATTGGTTCTTCTACTCACTGGCTGCGCCCGCAGCCCGATACTGCTTGAAAGCACTAAGGCAGAACTCACCCCACACGCCGAACTAACCGAGGTGCCGTTTTTCGCTCAAACCGAATACCAATGCGGTCCTGCCACCCTGGCCATGGTGCTGAACCATCAAGGCGCGGATGCCACCCTTGATGAACTCATTCCTCAGGTGTTTTTGCCAGGGCGTGACGGCAGCGTGCAGCCGGAAATGCTGGCCACAGTGCGCCGTTACGAGCGGTTGGCGATTCCCATCCGTGGCACCATGGATACGTTGCTATCGTACCTGGATGCAGGCGACCCTGTGGTGGTGATGCAAAACCTCGCCCTGCCGGCCTTCCCCATGTGGCACTACGCGGTGGTCATTGGCTTTGACTTACCCAACGAGACGCTGATACTGCGCAGTGGTGAAATTGAGCGCCACACGATGTCGTTCAGCCGTTTTGATGCCACCTGGGCGCGCGCTGATCGCTGGGGGTTTGTGGTCAGCGAACCGGGCAGCCTGCCGGAGGGCGTTACCGCTCGCAATGCCTTGGAAGCCATTAGTGCCTATGAGGAACTACAGGGCAGTCAGGCGGCGCTCAGCAGCTGGCAAGCCTTCGAGAGACGATTCCCGTCTAACGCACTGGGCCAGTTTGCTTTAGGCAATGCGCTATACGCCGATGAGCAGCCTGAGGCTGCCTTGGCTGCATTTGAAACGGCTACGCGCTTAAATCCTACAATGGGCGCCGCATGGCTCAACCTGGCGATTCTACAGTTACAGCAAGAGAACCGCGCCGCCGCCAAGGAGTCACTACGCCAAGCCGCCTCACTAGAGGGCGAATGGCAGCCGCAGGCTATCAACGCGTTAAAATCTCTAAGTCCTTCATTTCCTGAGAACTAAGTAGATAAGGTGAGTCTTTGCGTTTAATCATCCTTTAAAATCATTCTTAGAAAGGATGGAAATCGCAACAAACTTTGTTTAAGTTTGATTATAAACCTCTAACCGCACGGTCAAACTTGGCACCCGATGGAGCCTACCTATGTCTGTCAGCTCGCGCGTGGCACAGATTCAATGGTTTCGTGTTGCTTTTCTCGCATTTTGCATCAGCTTACTCACCTATTGGATGCAACCTTCCTCTCTCTATGCGGGTGGCGTCGTTACGACAAGCCAGTACTCCCCCTCTCAAAACCAACAGCTCGTGATGCTCGTCACTCACGGCTACGACCAGCACTGGCTATCCCTGGCCGACCTTGAAACACTGCCTCTTTTCGATATTGAAATGACGCATCCTGAAGGGCTTAGCGGTATTTTCACGGGGGTGTGGCTAAATGACGTTATCGAGCAGCAAGGTATAACTGCTGATCAACGCATCCGCCTCGTTGCGTTAGATAATTATTCAACGTTTCTCGATGGGGAAGAGCGCGCGCAAACACGCTATTTTTTAGTAACACGGCTTGATGGCGAACCTATTGCGCTTGATAACATGGGGCCATTAATGCTTATTGCCCCCGACAACCTGGCAGCGGTACGCGCTGGAACAATGCCGCTAACTCGCTGGATTTGGTCTATCAAAGAGTTACGACAGCAATGAAAACGCCTCGCCGCCACTCCATCCCCTGGCAATTGGCCACGATATTGGCGGTTGGTGTTAGCGTTGGTGCCTTATTGATCGCGAGCTACGTTTATAACGCACGGCAGCAGCTTGGTGCCGACTACACGGCACTGGTTGGGGATATTGTGCGCGCCCAACAGAGCATTCCTCAATTACAAATTGCCTTGGAAGGTTTTGTAAACAACCCCGAAGCGATTCACCTACGTCAAATTAACCATAGTGTATGGTTGTCTCGCCAGTATCTGAATCACGTAACAAACGGTTTAGCACAATTCCCGCCGCTCTCTCGGCGTGCCGACTACTTAACCGCAGATTTCGAAGCGCTGCCTAATCAATTCGATGCGCTGGAGGAGAGTGCACAAATCGCAGTGGAGACATCGACCCAGTTCACAGAGCTTCAGCGCATCGCCAGTGATTTAGAAGCCAATATGGCATGGGTGTATTTCGAGCTTAATGACGTCGTCAGTAGCGCTGCTGGGCAGCAGCGTTTAGTCATGCAGCGCCTTTCGATTGCTGTTGGTTTACTAGTATCGATGGTCATGCTGATTGCGCTGATACTCTTTTTCGCCGTTGTTCGCTTACAAAACCATAGAAACGCTCTCAAAAAACTAATGCTCACCGACGAACTGACGGGGCTTTATAATCGTCGCCATTTTGTGAAAACAGCGCACGGACAGCTAGCCAATGCCCGGCGTCAACAGCAGCCACTAAGTTTTTTACTAATCGACGTGGACTACTTTAAACGGGTAAACGACTCGCTTGGCCACCCGGTAGGCGATGAAGTGCTGCGCTTAATCAGCGCCTGCATGGAACAGCTTAAACGCCAAGGCGATACGCTTGCCCGTATTGGCGGTGAAGAGTTTTGCCTTCTGATGCCCAACACATCTCATCAAGCCGCCTTACGGGTAGCGGAGAGAATCCGTAATGATGTTGCTCAACTATCCTTCCGCCACCTTGCTGAACTGGATGAGCAAACCGTTAGCATTGGCGTTACCTGCGCCCCTAAAGGCAACCTAACCTTCGAGCAGATGTACTCGCTGGCCGACCAAGCGTTATATAGCGCCAAACATAGGGGACGCAACAGAGTTGAGAGCCTGTTGCCCCCTGAGCCAGCGCCGCACCATGCGGCGCTGAGCTAAAAAGTGGCTAACAGAGGTTAAAAAACGCGGTTCAAGCCATTTTGTGCCGCTACTCGATAGGCTTCAGCCATCGTCGGGTAATTAAACGTCGTATTAACAAAATACTTTAATGAATTCGCCTCCCCTTCCTGCTGCATAATCGCTTGGCCGATATGCAAGATTTCGGAGGCTTGGTCTCCAAAACAGTGAATGCCAAGTATCTCCAACGTGTCCTGGTGGAAGAGAATTTTCAGCATGCCCACTGTATCGCCGGTAATCTGCGCGCGCGCGGTATCCTTAAAAAACGCCTTTCCTACTTCGTAGGGTATTTTGGCTTCCGTTAACTCGCGCTCATTAGGGCCAAAGGAGCTGATTTCGGGAATGGTATAAATACCGGTGGGCACATCGCTGACAAAGCGATACTCCTTTTCCAACAGCTCGTTACAGGAGTTTAGGCCTTGATCGTAGGCGGCACTGGCGAGGCTGGGCCAGCCAATTACATCCCCTGCGGCATAAATCGTTGGAATTTCCGTGCGATAGTGCTCATCTACACTGAGCTGGCCTCGGCTGTTGGCCTCTAGGCCGATATTTTCAAGCCCTAAGCTGTCGGTATTACCGGTGCGCCCATTCGCCCACAAAAAAGCATCCGCACGGATTTTTTTACCGGACTTTAAGTAAACAACGACACCGGACTCATCCCCCTCAACGCTTGCATACTCTTCATTGTGACGAATTAAAACGCCATGTTTGCGTAGGTGGTACGAAAGCGCATCGCTGATCTCATCATCCAGGAAGGAGAGCAGACTATCGCGATTATTAATCAAATCTACCTTAACGCCCAATCCCGAGAAGATGGAGGCGTATTCACACCCGATAACACCGGCGCCAAAAATCACCAGCGTCCGGGGCGTATGAGATAGGCTTAAAATCGTATCAGAGCAGTAAATACGCGGATGACGGAAGTTAATATCGGCCGGACGGTAGGGTCGCGACCCCGTAGCAATCACGATTTTTTTGGCAACCAGCTCCTCCATCCCCTCCTGGCGATCCCTTACCAGTACTGTATGGTCATCTTTGAAACGGGCAACGCCATGGAACAAGTCGATACGGTTACGCGCGTAAAACGTTGTACGCATCTCTACCTGCTTATCAATGGTACTGCGCGAACGCTCCATGACCTTAGGAAACGAAAACCAGCGGGGTTCACCAATATCACGAAACATCCGGTTGGTGTTGAACGCCATGATCTGCTTCACTTGATGGCGCAACGCTTTTGACGGAATTGTGCCCCAATGGGTGCAATTACCCCCCACCTGAGCCTGTTTCTCAACAATTGCCACGCGCATGCCGTGTTTTGCGGCGTTGATAGCTGCGCTTTCCCCAGCTGGGCCAGTACCAATAACCACGACATCGTAATTGTGAACCGCCATACGCTTTGGATCTCCTTATTCCCTTTACATCATTTGCCAACACATACGTAAACGCCCGCGATTAAGCGAGCGTTTAATGTCATTGAACACGCGGGCATCGTTAACGTTTATCGGCGTGTGGCGTCGTAGCCAAGATCCGCACCACGGCTTTCATCGCTACGGCGGCGCACGCTTCCGCGTTTGCGGTTCTCTTCTTCGCACACTTCATCTTTGCCGCCACAGATATCACAGCCCTCTTTAAGGCCAAGCTGATTTAAGCCACCACAAGAGCCTGCAATGGGCTTACGGCCCATCAAGACCCCGACCGCCATTGCGGTCATTACCAACGCCATAAAACCAAACACCAGTAGCCAAATTGCCATATTACTCTCCCGACATTGCATTAACTGCTCACCTGCCGACAACGCTAAAGCCAGTAAGTGCCGTAGATTATGTGCTTATTGTACCTCAGCTACTCCAAAAATGATCAGGCATAAAACAAACGGGGCTGACCCAATGGCCAGCCCCGCATGCAGATCATATACCGGGATATTAACCGCCGAAGTCATCCAGCAGAATATTTTCCGGCTCAACGCCCATATCAAGCAGTAGCTTAATAACAGACGCATTCATCATGGGCGGCCCACACATGTAGTACTCGCAATCTTCAGGCGCGGGGTGGTCCTTCAGATAGTTTTCGTACAACACGTTATGGATGAAGCCTGTCGGCCCTTCCCAGTTATCTTCTGGCTGCGGATCCGAAAGGGCTAAGTGCCACTCAAAGTTCGGGAACTCTTCTGCCAACTGATCGTACTCTTCGTTGTAGAAGGTTTCACGCCAGGAGCGTGCACCGTACCAGAACGAGATTTTACGATCAGATTTCAGGCGCTTGAGCTGATCGAAGATGTGGCTACGCATCGGTGCCATACCCGCACCACCACCGATGAAGATCATTTCAGCATCAGTGTCTCGGGCAAAGAACTCACCAAACGGCCCCATTACGGTTACCTTGTCACCCGGTTTCAGGTTAAAGACATAGGTAGACATAAGGCCCGGCGGATGGTCAGTGCCCGGAGGCGGCGTTGCAATACGAATATTGAACTTGAGAAGACCCTTCTCGTCCGGGTAGTTCGCCATGGAGTAAGCACGAATCACTTCTTCATCATTTTTATGGGAAATTTTGAACATATCAAATTTTTCCCAATCCCCACGATACTCTTCTTCGATATCAAAATCAGAGAATTTAATATCGTAGGGAGGCGCTACCAGCTGAACATAGCCACCGGCGCGGAAGGCAACTTCTTCACCTTCCGGCAGCTTTAAGTTCAGCTCTTTGATAAAGGTAGCGACGTTAGGATTAGCCGTCACCTCGGTTTCCCACTTCTTAACGCCGAAGACTTCTTCAGGCACTTCTACTTTCATGTCCTGCTTAACAGGTACTTGGCAAGAGAGGCGCCAGCCATCTTTCTTTTCACGCATGGTGAAATGCGACTCTTCGGTGGGCAGGATAGAACCGCCACCCTCTTCTACCCGGCACTTACACTGGGCGCAGGAGCCACCACCGCCACAGGCGGAGGAAAGAAAAATACCGTTGGCAGCCAGCGTATTCAAAAGCTTGCCACCCGCCTGAGTCGTCAAGGTGTGCTCGGGGTCACCGTTGACTTCAATCGTCACGTCCCCGCTACTCACTAGCTTGCTACGCGCTGCCAGAATAATCCCCGTTAAGCTAATAACGATGATCGTGAACATGACAACACCGAGCAAGATGACTGATGTATCAACCATGTCGGTTTCCTATTGCTGAGGGTTTTCTGTACCTCGGCAGCCTAGGCTGCCGAGAAAAACCAGCTCCGATTAAAGCTGAATGCCTGAGAAAGACATAAAGCCCAGAGACATTAAGCCAACGGTGATAAACGTGATGCCAAGACCCTGCAAACCGCCAGGCACGTCACTGTACTTCAGCTTCTCACGGATACCCGCCAGGGCAGTAATTGCCAATGCCCAACCAACACCGGAGCCGAAACCGTAGATAACGGATTCACCGAAGTTGTAGTTACGCTCAACCATGAACAGTACGCCACCAAGAATGGCGCAGTTTACGGTAATAAGCGGGAGGAATACGCCTAGAGCGTTGTACAGCGCAGGCACGTACTTATCCAGAAACATTTCGAGGATCTGTACTAAAGCGGCAATAACACCGATATAGCTCAGTAGACCCAGGAACGAGAGGTCAATATTCTCCGCCCCACTGATTCCGGTCCAGGAGAGTGCACCTTCAGCCAAAAGAAGGTTAAACACTAGGTTGTTAACGGGTACTGAAATCGTTAGTACCACGATAACGGCAATACCCAAGCCAAAAGCAGCAGATACCTTCTTTGATACCGCCAGGAACGTACACATCCCCAAGAAGAAGGCCAGAGCCAAGTTCTCAACAAAAACCGAAGCAACGAAAAGGCTTAAATAGTGTTCCATGTTACACGGCCTCCTTCGGCTTGGTGTTGTGCTTCATTTTGAACTCGTTATCTTCT
The DNA here is from genome assembly GCF_025643255.1 of Halomonas sp. 7T. Lineage (NCBI taxonomy): Bacteria > Pseudomonadati > Pseudomonadota > Gammaproteobacteria > Oceanospirillales > Halomonadaceae > Halomonas > Halomonas sp. 7T. The sequence continues at coordinate 1,652,827 of NZ_CP087112.1, forward strand.
ACCTGCTCAGGATTCACTGAACGCAGTACCCAAATCAGCAGACCAATGATAAAGAAGGCAGAGGGCGGCAGAAGCATCATGCCGTTAGGCACATACCAGCCACCGTTTTGTACCGTGGGCAGAATAGTAAAACCAAATACGCTACCAGCACCCAGCAGCTCACGGAAGAAACCAACCACCATCAGGACAAAGCCATAACCTAAACCATTACCGATGCCATCGAGGAACGACATGCCCGGCGTATTGGTCATCGCAAAGCCTTCCGCACGACCCATTACGATACAGTTAGTGATGATCAAACCCACAAACACTGACAGCTGCTTCGACATTTCATAAGCGTAAGCTTTGAGGATCTGGTCAACCACAATAACCAGCGACGCAATAATGGTCATCTGCACGATGATACGAATCGAAGACGGGATATGATTCCGGATCAACGAGACGAACAGGTTCGAAAAAGCCGTTACAAAGATTACCGCTAGCGCCATAACCAGCGACACGCTCATGCTGGTCGTTACCGCCAAGGCAGAACAAATACCCAAAATCTGAAGCGCAATGGGGTTGTTCTTAAAGATAGGCGCCGTTAAGACGCTTTTTGCGTTTGCATCCGCCATGATCAGGCCCCCTCAACGTCGTCGAAGTTGGTGTCGGTATCTTCGGCGTCTTCTGGCTCGGTTCCACTACGGAACTTCGCCAAATACGGACCGAAACCTTCTTCGCTGAACCAGAACTGCAGCATGTTGGTCACGCCGTTACTTGTCAGCGTTGCACCAGATAGTGCATCAACCTCATACTCGTTGCTCGCGCCGCCTTTGGTCAGGTGAATTTCCGGTGAGAGGTCGCCCTCTTCATCGTAAATCTTTTTACCTTCCCACTGAGCTTGCCAACGTGGATTGTTCACCTCAGCACCAAGACCCGGCGTTTCGCTATGGTCGTAGTAGGTGATACTCACGATGGTATTGCCATCTCCTTCAACCGCGAGAAAACCCATCATACGACCCCAGAGCCCTTGACCACGAATGGGTAGAACAATTTGATCGGGGTTTTCTGCATCGCCGACAAGGTAGACGGTCGCGTAGTTCTCAACGCGTGACAGGCCCGCAATATCACGATCACCAGAAAGCGTCCGACCCGTCGCAGGATCGCGAGACGCTTCAAAACCATCGAAGGTGTTGGGGTCGAACTGATCGGTGTATTCACCCGTATTCAGCTCTACCACACGCGCGGTGATTTGGGTGCGGAACGCTTCCTCAACATCCATTCCGGGCTGGTAAAGCCGAGCCACGTTAAGAATGTTAGTTTTACGATCCAGCTCCTGGTTTAACTGCTGGGCAGGGCGCAGTGCCACAGCTGCTGTCGACACAATCACCGAACACACGATGCACAGCGAAAATGCTACGATCAGGATCTTCTTTATGGAGTTGTTACCTTGTGCCATTAGGCAGTCTCCTCGGCCGGAACGCCAGTCCGCTTGAGACGGCGCTTAATATTGGCCTGGACGAACATGTGGTCAATCAGCGGCGCAAACAGGTTAGCAAACAGGATGGCTAACATGATGCCTTCCGGGAAGGCCGGGTTTACTACGCGAATCAGCACGGTCATCACACCAATTAGCGCACCAAACACAAAGCGCCCTTGGTTAGTCATGGAAGCAGACACAGGATCTGTTGCCATAAACACCATACCGAATGCGAAGCCACCGATCACTAGATGCCAGTACCACGGCATATCGAACATCGGGTTGCTGTCAGAGCCGATCAGGTTAAACAGGGTACTGGTAATCACCATACCCAGGAATACACCTAGCATGATCCGCCACGAAGCAATTCGGGTCCACAGCAGCACCGCAGCGCCGATAAAGATCGCCAGCGTTGACACCTCACCCACTGAACCTGGCACAAAGCCTAAGAAGGCGTCCCACCAAGTGAAAGTGTTCGTCAAGGCGGTCATGCCGTCTTGGAACGCCATCGAGAGTGCAGTCGCCCCTGTATAACCGTCAGCGGCCACCCACACTGCATCACCGGAAATTTGCGCCGGATAGGCAAAGTATAGGAACGCGCGGCCAGTTAACGCAGGGTTTAGGAAGTTTTTACCCGTACCGCCAAAGATCTCTTTGCCGATAACGACACCAAAGGTAATGCCCAGGGCAACCTGCCACAGCGGAATCGTTGCAGGCAAAATTAGCGCAAAAAGTACAGAGGTAACGAAGAAGCCTTCGTTCACTTCATGACCGCGCTTAATAGCAAACATTACTTCCCAGAAACCACCTACCGCAAATGTCACGAGGTAGATAGGCAAGAAGTACGTGGCACCCAGCACGAAGTTGGCCCACAAGCTGCTGGGATCATGCCCACCGGCCAGGGTCATCATAATGGCTTCGCGCCAACCGCCCATGGAAGCGTAGCCCGCTTCAATGGCAGTATTCGCCTGCCAGCCTGCATTCCACATGCCAAAGAACATTGCCGGGAACGTACACATCCAGACAGTGATCATAATGCGCTTAAGGTCAATACCGTCACGCACGTGGGCAGTGGTTTTTGCCACGCTAGGCGGTGAGTAGAAAACGGTATCTATCGCTTCGTAGAGCGGGTAGAACTTTTCGTACTTACCACCTTTGTGGAAGTGCGGCTCGAGATTATCGAGTGTTTGTCGAATACCCATCATCAGGCCTCTTTCTCGATCATGGTGAGATTGTCACGCAGGATGGGGCCATACTCGTATTTGCCAGGGCAAACATACGTGCAAAGCGCCAAATCCTCTTCGTCTAACTCAAGACACCCAAGTTGCATGGCAACTTCAATGTCGCCCACGATCAGCGAACGCAGCAGCTGCGTTGGCATTACATCCAAAGGCATAATGGTCTCATACGCGCCTACCGGCACCATGGCACGTTCAGAGCCATTGGTTGATGTCGTCGGTGCGTAATTATGCAGGCCTTTAAGCTTAGAAATATAAATGCCAAGAACTGAGTGACGGTTCGCGCCAGGAGATAGCCATCCCATAAAGGTGCGCTTATTGCCTTCTTCCAGCATGCTCACCTGATTATGGAAACGCCCCAGAAAGGTCAGCTTACCCTCGGCGGCAAAGCCCGAGAATACAGAACCTGAAATTACACGGGTGTCTTCCGGTTGGATAACTTCACCTGCAAAGAGTTCATCGGTGCTAGCACCCACACGGGTACGCAGCAAACGAGGATTTTCTGCACGCGGGCCACCCACCGCGATAACGCGGGTCATATCGAGCTGCCCTTCAACAAACAGCTTGCCGAACGCGATAACGTCCTGATAGCCGATGTGCCACACTTTTTTATGCAGTGCGACAGGCGAAAGGTGGTGGATATGCGTCCCTACCAAGCCCGCAGGATGCGGCCCAGCAAAACTTTCGGTTGTAACACCGCTAACATCACTTCCTGGCAAGGAAGCGTCAGCACCCGTGCACAGAAAAACGTTGCCCTCGGTCAGGCGGGTTAGCACCTTGAGGCCGTCTTCAAATGCTTGGGCATTTTCGTTGATGATTAAGGCGGGGTCAGCGCTTAGCGGATGCGTATCCACAGCGGTGACAAAGATATCGGAAGGTGTACTGTCGATAGCTGGCGTACGTGAGAATGGACGGGTGCGCAAGGCAGTCCAGAGTCCAGACTCAACCAGCTGGTCGACAACGACCTGACGCTCTAGCTGCCCCAAAGCACCACGATCATGAGACGCGAATGTCATCGCTTCTTCATGTTCATCGACTTTAATAACGACAGACAGCAAACGGCGTTTCTCGCCACGGTTAATTGCTACAACTTCACCGCTGGCGGGCGCTGTAAAGCGTACACCATCAATTTTCTTATCGGTGAAGAGCAATTGGCCTAGTTTGACCTTATCCCCTTCCTGAACTTCCATCGTTGGCTTCATGCCAACGTAGTCGGTGCCCAGGATTGCCACGTGGCGCACACGCCGCGCATCTTCAATACGCTGCTCGGGCGCTCCCGTGATGGGGAGATCCAGGCCTTTTTTGACTTCGATCATAGTCTCGCCCAGTTGATGGATCGGATATACGAAGGTAAGGGGTTCGAATGCTTATTTTCTGCTCAGTGAATTCTTGTTTTTCTGTTCAGATTGTTACCAGTCAGGCCCAAGCACGCTTGAACCACCCCGAAAAATCTAACGTATTATAAAGATAAGCGCGGCCAATGACCACATCCCTGAGGGCCTCCAAAGGTGCTATATGCTTTTCAGATAGGTTTGTTTCTGGTACCAAAACGCCACCCGAAGGTGGCGTTGATAGCAAAGGCTTAAAGAGCGAGCAAAACCGTGCTCTTTCCTTTCCTGTCAAAGAAAGGCCTTTATGCTGGGCGTAAGATCAACCTACTTGACGGGGCAGCTTCACGAACTGCACGTTCGACATCTGCTGAAGAATACGAATTACCTGGCAGCTGTAACCGAACTCGTTATCGTACCAAACGTATACGACAGCATGGTTTCCGTTAGCAATCGTCGCTTTGGCATCTACAATGCCCGCATGACGGTTGCCAACAAAATCAGAGGAAACCACTTCTGCTGAGTCGACAAAATCGATCTGCTTCTGATAAGCCGAATCAATCGACATACGGCGCAAATAGTCGTTTAGCGCTTCAGCATCGGTACCTTTCTCTAACGTGAGGTTCAAAATCGCCATGGAAACGTTGGGCGTTGGCACACGAATAGCATTGCCCGTCAGCTTACCTTCAAGCTCCGGCAGCGCTTTAGCAACCGCTTTTGCCGCACCCGTCTCGGTCAACACCATATTAAGGGCTGCGCTGCGTCCACGACGGTCACCCTTGTGGTAGTTATCGATTAGGTTTTGGTCGTTGGTGTAGGCATGCACCGTTTCAACATGACCGGTTACCACACCGTACTCATCGTTGAGCACTTTGAGCACAGGCACAATAGCATTGGTGGTACAAGACGCCGCCGAAACAATACGGTCTTGATCGCTAATGGTGTTGTGGTTAATACCGAAGACAATATTTTTAATATCGCCTTTACCCGGAGCCGTTAGCAGCGCTTTCGCCGCACCTTTGCACTCAAGGTGCTGACCTAGGCCGGCCTCATCACGCCAAATACCCGTATTGTCTACGATCACCGCATTATTAATGTCATACGCGGTGTAATCGATTTCACTGGGCGAATCAGCATAGATTACCTGTACTACGTTACCGTTTACGATAAGCGTACGCGCATCAACATCAATTGAAATGGTACCTTCGAAAGGCCCATGAACGGAGTCGCGGCGAAGCAGGCTAGCGCGCTTTTCAAGATCTTTTGCTACGTCACCACGGCCACGTACAACAATCGCGCGTAGGCGCAGCAAGTTACCACCGCCAGCCTTTTCAACCAGCACACGGGCCAACAAGCGACCGATACGGCCAAAGCCATACAGCACCACGTCCTGCGGCTCGCCAGTGCTAGCGCCTGGCGTATAGCCATTGATGATATCGCTTAACTCATCGCGCAGAAAAGCGTCCAGATCGCCACAATTTTGGCGCTTAAAATTGACAGCTAACTTACCCACATCGACATGTGCAGGCCCTAGATTTAGCTCGCTCATCGCTTTAACGATGGGGAACGTATCTTCAACAGACAGCTCGGTACCTTCAATCTTACGCACAAAGCGATGATCTTTGAGAATACGAATAACCGACCGTTTGATCAGCGAACGTCCGAACATGGTGGCAACAACGTTGTTCTGACGATAAAGCTGTCCGACAAGCGGAATCATCTGCTCTGCCAAAGCTTCGTTGTGTTGCCAATCCTGAAAAACGTTTTCGAGAGCTTGCTGACTCACGTGCGGCCTCATTGGGTAGTGAAAACAGGGTCGTAAAGAAAAAACCAGCGTGCATTATCCTGGGCTTAAGGCTGAGTAGCAATCAAAGGTTAGTCGCACAGCATGTAGGGGGATTACAGAACTCGGCCGCTGACTACAAACTCCCAATAATAGCGAAGCATTTAAACGCACCGGCAGAGCATCGCCACTCACACTGACCCATCAGGGTCTCTAACTAAAAGTATCGATCGTGTATGATTCAGGTTCCGTTTCAGCGCAAAAACGATACCGTACCTATGCCTTCTTTCTCTCTGCTCGAACCGCCCCAGCCTCAAGGGACTCGCGACACGCTCTATCTAACAGCGCCGCCGGGCAGTGCGACTGCCCTGGCGCTCGCCCAGATAGCATCCAGCGCGCCACTACTGGTCATTACCCCCAGTACCGCCAGCGCCCAGCGCCTGGAGCAAGATTTAGCGTTCTATAGCACCGTACCTGTTCTGCCCTTCCCGGACTGGGAAACGCTGCCATACGACAGTTTTTCACCCCACCAGGATATTATTTCTGCTCGCTTACGCACTCTTAAGCAGCTTCAAGATGGGGTACGCGGGATTGTATTGGTTCCTATCAATACGTTAATGCAGCGCTTACCGCCGGTGGAATATATTGCTGGCAGGGTGATGACCTTGCAAACAGGCGCCAAGCTCCATCGTGAAACGTTCAGGGAATCGCTCTCCCGAGCGGGCTATCGTGCTGTGGAAACCGTGTATGAGCCGGGTGAGTACGCCATGCGCGGTGCGATTATCGACCTTTTTGCCATGGGTATGGATGAACCCATTCGAATCGACCTGTTTGATGATGAAATTGATACGCTGCGTCATTTCGACCCAAGCAACCAGCGCTCCACTGACAAACTAGATCGTCTTGAGCTACTTCCGGCCCATGAATACTCATTAAGCCGTAGTGCCATTGCCTGCTTTCGAGAACAGTTTGAAACCCTGTTTGACGTCGACCCACGCCAAAGCCCACTTTATAACGATGCACTTAAGGGGATACCTTCTCCTGGGCTTGAGCACTACTTACCGCTATTTTTCGAACAAACCGCATCGCTGTTTGACCATGTGACTGACGACACGCGCATAGCGCTGCTGCCCGATGTATACCCAGCAGCCGAACAGCATTGGCAAGCTATCGAATCACGTTATGACAATCTAGGAGTCGACCCAACAAGGCCTTTAATACCACCCCATCGTGCGTTCTTTCCCGTTAGCGAGGTCTTCTCAGCGATCAAAGCGCGCCCTCGCATAGAGCTTACCGAAGAGGAGGCGCATCGCCACGCGCTAACACCTAACGCACAAGCACTGCCTTCTTTGGCGATTAATGCGCGAGCAAAACAGCCGCTTAGCGCGCTATCCGACTTTTTGAACTCTCAGCCCCAGACGCGGATTCTCTTTGCGGCTGAATCCAGAGGACGCAGAGAAGCACTAGAGGAAATCCTTGCGCCACTGCAACTGCAACTGCCCCACGCAGAGAGCTTCCACGCCTTCTTGCACAGCCAGCACACAATGGCCATCACGGAAAGCCAAGTGGGAAGCGGCCTGTGGCTTACTGAACCCAATGTTGCAGTCATTAGCGAAACAGAGCTGTTTGGTGACGTGGTTCGCCAAAGCCGCCGCCGAGAAAAAGCGACTGACGATAACGAATTGGCGGTTCGGCACTTATCAGAGCTAAAGGAGGGCGCCCCCGTTGTTCACCAAGCCCATGGCGTTGGCCGCTACATAGGGCTCGAAACGCTAGAGGCAGGCGGGCAAGCCAATGAATTTTTAGCGCTCTCTTATGCCGATGGCGCAAAGCTCTATGTCCCTGTCGATAGCCTGCATTTGATTTCACGCTACAGCGGGGCAGATGATGAACTCGCTCCCCTGCACAAGCTAGGCTCTGATCAGTGGGAAAAAGCACGCCGCAAAGCCGCTGAAAAAATCCGTGATACGGCGGCCGAGCTACTCGATATTTATGCCCGTCGCGAAGCCCAACAAGGCGTTGTGTATGACATGCCGGCTGACGAATATAGCCGCTTTTCAGCCAGTTTCCCGTTTGAAGAAACCCCCGACCAGCAGGCCGCTATTGAGGCGGTCATCAGCGATATGACCTCCCCTCAACCCATGGATCGCGTGGTATGTGGTGACGTCGGGTTTGGTAAAACCGAAGTCGCTATGCGCGCAGCGTTTTTAGCCGTGCAATCGGGCCGCCAGGTAGTGGTACTGGTACCCACTACGCTGCTGGCCCGCCAACACTTTGAAAACTTCCGCGACCGCTTTGCTGATACCGCTGTCAATATTAGTCTGATTTCTCGCTTTACAGCGGGTAAAGAGATGACCCAAACGCTAGAGAGCATTAAAGAGGGTCGCACAGATATTGTCATTGGCACCCATAAGCTGCTCTCAAAAAGCGTTGAGCTACCTAAAATGGGGCTTTTGATTATTGATGAAGAGCACCGCTTTGGGGTGGCTCAAAAGGAGAAGCTCAAGACGCTGCGCGCAGAAATCGATATTTTGACGCTGACTGCCACGCCTATTCCGCGCACTTTAAACATGGCGATGAGCGGCATTCGCGATCTTTCGATTATTGCCACGCCACCCGCCCGCCGCCTGTCGGTCAAAACGTTTGTGCAGCAACGCGACGACAGCATTGTTAAAGAGGCGCTTTTGCGCGAAATTCTTCGCGGCGGCCAAGTCTATTTTCTCCATAACGAAGTCAAAACCATTGAGAATGCTGCCGAAAAAATCCGAGAGCTGATACCAGAAGCCCGCGTGGCCGTCGCCCACGGCCAACTGCCTGAACGCAGCCTAGAGCGAGTAATGTCAGACTTCTACCATCGTCGATTCAACGTGCTGGTGTGCTCCACAATTATAGAAACAGGTATTGACGTGCCCAGCGCTAACACCATTTTAATCGAGCGCGCGGATAAATTTGGTTTAGCACAGCTGCATCAGCTTCGAGGCCGCGTGGGTCGCAGCCACCATCAAGCCTATGCCTACCTGCTAACACCGCCCCCGAAGGCGATGACAAGAGACGCCGTGAAGCGCCTTGAGGCGATTAGCGCCTCTGATGATCTAGGCGCTGGTTTTACCCTGGCAAGTCACGACATGGAAATACGCGGCGCCGGTGAGCTACTGGGTGATGAGCAGAGTGGCCAGATGGAAACGATTGGCTACACGCTGTATATGGAAATGCTCGACCGCGCCGTAAAAGCAATTCGTGCGGGTAAAACCCCTAATATCGACGCCCCCTTTAATAACGGCGTAGAAATCAGCCTTAATTTACCGGCCTTAATACCCGACGACTATATTCATGACGTACAGCAGCGTCTCGTGATGTATAAGCGCATTGCCAATACTCAAAGCGCCGCCGAACTTAAAGAACTTCAGGTAGAGCTTATCGACCGGTTTGGCCTGCTTCCTGCCCCGCTGAAAAACTTAATTCGGCAAACTAAGCTCCGCCAACGCGCCGAACAGCTAGGCGTGGCTCGCATCGAAGCAGGCGAGAGCAAAGGTCGAGTGCTGTTTAACAGCGCTACTCAAGTAGACCCATTGACATTAGTGACACTGATTCAGAAATCTCCTCAGCACTACCGTTTAGATGGCTCAGACACCTTACGATTTGAATTTTCAATGGAAACGATCGAGCAGCGTTTTGAAAAGGTTGAAACTCTACTGACCACACTGAATCAAAAAGTAGCGGCGGCGTAGACCTTGGGGCAAACTTATACCTAAGCAGCATATTGGAAACGTCAATAAGCCAAAGCGACGTACAAACAAGGGTGTTCCACCCAGGCAACAGCAACTTTGCATTACCTGACTTGCCTTAACTCAACTGCATTCACGATTAGGATCGACCATGAACACTCGCCATATTTTCAACTTATGGGGCCCTACTAGCCTAGCTGTACTGCTAGCGGCCAGCCTTTCTGGGCCAACCTATGCCCAGTCTTTAGGCGAGCAGCAGAACGCTGACGGCTCCGCGGAGGTTATTGACATCGCTGTGGCTGGTGCCGAGCAGGTAGCAGATCACCGCGAACTTCCTCGCGGCCATTTTCGTTTACCCGACAATGGCGATATCGTTGGCGAGTACTACACCATCACCGTTGAGGATCAGGAGGAGACCCTCATCGATATCGCCCGTCGGCATAATATCGGCTTCGAAGAAATCCGCCTGGCTAACCCAGACGTCAGCTTATGGGTTCCCGGTAAAGGTACAGAAGTCGTAATCCCCACTCGCTATATATTGCCACCGGCTCCCCGTGAAGGCGTCGTCATCAACCTTTCAGAACTGCGGCTGTATTACTACCCTGCCGATAATCCCGGCATCGTAGAAACGTATCCCGTCAGTGTTGGCCGCGACGGCTTTGCCACTCCAGTAGGCATTACACGCACCACGATTAAGGTGAAAGATCCCGCCTGGGCTCCCCCCGCCTCAATGCGCCGCGAAGCAGCTGCGCGCGGAGAGCCAGCCCCTGCCATCGTCCCTCCCGGCCCAGACAACCCCCTTGGCCGTCACGCCATTTTATTAGATATGCCTAGCTATCTCATTCATGGCACGAACCGCCCAGATGGCGTCGGCATGCGTGCTAGCCGTGGCTGTATTCGCATGTATCCTGAAGACATTGAATCACTCTACGAGCGCCTCCCCAGCGGAACCAAAGTAAATTTGATGGACGCGCCCTTTAAAGCTGGCTGGGCGGACGATGGCACGCTATTCGTGCAAACCTTCCCGCAGCTTGAAGAGAATATTGATGACTCTGAGCCGCTGCAGGATGCCTTAGCCCGACTCAATGATTTGGTTCAAGATCAAGTTGATGTGAACGAAGAGCAGGTGAAGCACGCGATCGAAAATCCGAACGGTCGTTTTATAGCACTTTATGGCCCGCAGGCGCCAGAAGAGGAACCTGAGCAAACACCCCTTAAACTAGAAGGTTTGCTTGAAGAAGTTGAAGTGAGCACGGCTGTTCGCATTGACGGCGAAGCCTAACGTTGTCGCGGCCTGAACATAAAAAACCCCGCCGAGGCGGGGTTTTTTCACATCTACAGCAACTACTGAGCCAAATAGATGCTCAGTAGCCCAAGCAGAATTACTTCTGCATGGAACGCTGGAACATGCGGTTCATTTCTTCACGGTTCTGCTCAGACATCTGCAGAGCAGCTTGCGCGTCACGCTGAGCTTGGTTAGCAGTGTTCAGCGCTTGTGAAGCCATGCTGCGAGCTTCTGCAGCGTCAGCCTGTGCAGATTCTGCAGTCATGCGAACTTCTTCCAGAGCGCTGGTAGAAGCACAGCCAGCCAGAATTGCCAGAGAAGCGGCAGCGGCAGTCATTTTCAGAGTAGTCTTCAGAGTCATAGTGTTCTCCTTGAGTCTTCCTTGGGTACAACGTTAAGGGTATGACAAAAAATAAGGCTAAAGTACTAGCTTAAATTTGTCTACCTGCGGTGCAGGTTCTTTAAAGCGACCAGTGCAAAGCATAATCTTCTAAGCACACAAGTCAAACGCTGTTTTATAATAGACGACAGCGGTTGTCTATAGCCACTCGCTTAAAACCTCGAACTTCCTTCAACGACATAAGCCTAGCGGATCACCACGCGAGTGCCAACACTTACTAACCCGGCAACTCGCTCGATTTCTTCATTAGTGACTGCCACACACCCTTGTGTCCAGTGATAGCTGCCATGAATATCTGGGTCTCCCCCACCAATGCCATGAATACCTATTGCACCCCCTAAAGCAGTGGTTTGCGGAGGATAGCCATGGCGCCGATAGTAATCGAAGTAGGCTTCATAATCTTCTTGAGAATAAATACCTTTCTCAAGCGCCATCCGAGCATGCGGTGGCGTAGGATAATCGATCCCTATGAAAATATGCCACTGACTTTCATAATTAAATCGATTGACACGAAACTCACCCAGCGGCGTAACGTTATCGCCACGCACGCGCTGGGTCTTTGCACCCGCACGGCCCAATGAAATTGGCGCGATACGCTCAACTAACGCATTTCCACGGAAAACGCTTAACGAGGCCTCTTTATCGTCAATAAGCAGCCAAAGTTCATTGCTATGACGTGGGACGTGGGCCCGTGAAAGCAGCGTTTCGATAAGATCCGTTGGCTGATAATCACTCACGGAACTGATCGTGGTTGCGTTGGCAGCTACCGGCCAGCTCAGTGCTAACGCCAAAAATCGGCGGCGGTTTAAAGGCATCGTTATGGCTCTCACTTTAGGCCAGCATTACAGGCCAAATAAGGCATTTATGAGGGCTTTTATACCTTATAAACGCTGCCACTGTCAGCGATTTCACTGCACAAAAACCATTTTTCCATCATGGCGAGCATCATCAACTCATTTTAAACGCTGGTTAAAGATCTTCAAACTCCTGCATGCTGGTCACTAACTTGCGTGCTTCAGCATTATGCCCTGCTGCTAATGCCTCAAAGAACTCTTCTTCAGGCTCTATTTTAGAGCGTGAAGCGCGATGTTCATAAAGAGCTTGCAAATTACGATGGGACTCGACTGCAGTTACCATTATTTCATCCACCGAACCTGCTATCGAGCGTTCAGCCAGTGCTTCTAATAAAGGAGGTTGGGGAAAGTCGCCGGATTCATCAAACCATAGCTCTAACACTTCACGCTGATCATTACCATCGTGGAAAAGCGCTTCCAACCCGGTCTTCATTTTTAACTCGCTAGAAGCGAGGTAGGATAGCGCCATCGCGAGACGTTGATTCTCCGTCTGTTCAGCAGCCTCTGTGTACTGGCGCGCCATTCGCGCATGGTAGCCTGCCGCCCACTCGATGAGATCCTTGACTTGGTTATAGCGCATCCATATCTCCTCTTTTGTTGTTTAAACAACCTGGGGGCAAATCGGCGCATTTCAACTGCTAGTGAATAGCGCCGATTCAGTCGACCCCATGCCAGCGACGAGCGGATCGCCTACCACTCCTCGCTCGTCTCACGCAGCGAAGCGATCTCTTGTTTGGCGGCTGTTAGGTTCTCCAACAGCTGCTCCGCCAGCGAACGCTGGCTGCCAACGGCAATCATGGCAGGGTTGTGCACGGTACGGCGCGCAGCCCCTTCGTCGCTGTGCAGCCTATCAAGCTGCCCAACCAGCCAATGAAGCCAGTGTTCGGGCTGATGCATGGCGTCACGCAGGCGCTGAAGCTCGGCCACATCGAGGCCATCGCTGGCAAGCAGCGCGCGCCACTCGTGGTTCGTTAGCCGTGCGTGCTCGGTCACCTCTTTGAGCAGTGACCCCAGCGCCAGCTCGAACAGCGCTAGCGCGCTCTCTTCGATGGCCATTTGGCGGGCTGGGCTGTGCTCGTCATCGCCTACTGGCAAGCCCACCAGCAGCTCGGCTTGATACAGCAGTTGATTGGTACGGGAACGGGGGCTCACTTACGCTTATCCTCCACATGCCATTTGCCGGCTTCATAGGTTGCTTTCCAACCGGTCGCCTTACCCTCTTCGTCGGTCATGACAAACTGCTCTTTATTCTTACGCGAGAAACGAATTTGTGCTGGGCGTCCGTCCGGATCTTCACTCGGCGCTTTCAAAATAAAGTGATACTTCTCTGGCAGTTCGTCGGCATGGGCCTTCAGCTCTTTGACCAGAGGGGGCCGCGTCTCGCGGTTTTTTGGGAACTTACTGGCAGCCAAGAACAAGCCGCTAGCACCATCGCGCAGTACGTAATGATCATCCACCTTTTGACACGCCAGTTCCGGCATAGGAATAGGGTCCATCTTAGGCGGCGCCACCTCACCACTTTTCAACAGCTTACGGGTATTTTTACACTCACTATTGGTACAGCCAAAATATTTACCAAAACGACCAGACTTAAGCTGCATTTCAGAGCCGCACTTATCACATTCAATGACGGGCCCATCGTAACCTTTGATTTTGAACTTACCCGCTTCGATGTCATACCCATCACAATCGGGGCTGTTACCACAAATATGCAGCTTACGCGTTTCATCAATCAGGTAGCTGTCCATGGCCGTACCGCACTTCGCGCAGCGATGTTTGGCACGCAAAGCATTCGTTTCTGCTTCCTCACCGGCATCTTCAGCCACGGCTTCTTCACCTGGAATCAGGTCAATCGTCGTTTTACAGCGCTCTTTAGGTGGCAAGTTATAGCCACTGCAACCGAGGAACACGCCTGTTGATGCAGTACGAATCTGCATTTTACGGCCACAGCTCGGGCAGTCGATATCGGTCGGTACCGGCTGGTTGGGACGCATACCGTCTTCACTTTCAGCCTTGCTCAACTCTCCGCGGAACTCTTCATAAAAGGCATCTAGCAGCGCTTGCCAGTTACGCTCCCCTTCAGCCACTTCATCTAGGCTATCTTCCATGCGCGCCGTGAAGGAGTAGTCCATAAGGTCAGGGAAAGACTCTTTTAAGCGCTCGGTCACGATATCGCCCAGCTTTTCAGCATAAAAACGACGGCTTTCCAGCTTTACATAACCACGATCCTGAATCGTCGAAATAATAGACGCATAGGTAGATGGTCGGCCAATCCCCTGTTTCTCCAACTCTTTTACCAAACTTGCTTCCGTATAACGCGGAGCAGGCTTAGTAAAATGCTGCTGGGGATCAAGCGATTCAAGACCCATCGGCGTCCCTTTGGGTAAGTCTGGCAGGCTTTGATCTTCATTTTTACCGCTTGGCCTCATGACCCGGGTATAGCCGTCAAACTTAAGGACTCGCCCTTTGGCGCGCAGGTCGTAACCGTCGACTTCCACACTCAACGTACTGGAAAGGTATTCGGCAGGTGTCATTTGACACGCCACGAATTGCCGCCAAATAAGCTCGTAAAGGCGTTCTGCGTCTCGCTCCATACCGGAGAGATCCGTTGCCTTGCGCTCAACGCTAGAGGGACGGATCGCCTCGTGGGCTTCCTGGGCACTCTCTTTGCTGCTGTAGCGGTTAGGCGCCTCGGGCAAATAACGCGCTCCGTACTCCTCACCAATAAACGAACGCACGCTCTCCACTGCATCTTTCGACAGATTCGTAGAGTCAGTACGCATATAGGTTATGTAGCCTGCCTCATAGAGACGTTGGGCCATGGTCATGGTCTTTTTAACCGAAAACCCTAACCGGCCGCTGGCTGCTTGCTGAAGCGTTGAGGTAATGAACGGTGCCGTGGGCTTCGAGCTGGTCGGCTTATCTTCCCGAGAGGTAATGGACAGCTTGGCTTTGCGCAGCTGGGCAATGCGATCCATTGTCTCTTTTTCGGAGGTGGGCCGGAACGGTTTGCCATCCTGACGAGCCAGCGCAAAACGAACCAACTCACCCTCAGGGGAAACGAGATCCGCGTGGACATCCCAAAACTCTTCGGGAATAAATGCACGAATCTCTCGCTCGCGCTCGACAATGAGACGCACCGCCACCGACTGTACACGACCGGCTGAAAGACCACGGGCAATTTTGGCCCACAGCAGCGGCGAGAGCATAAAACCTACCACACGGTCGAGAAAGCGGCGCGCCTGCTGGGCTTCGACACGTGGAATATTGAGCATCCCAGGCGCCTTAAAGGCATCTTGGATAGCGTTCTTGGTAATTTCGTTAAACACCACGCGCTTGTAGCGGCTGTCATCGCCGCCAATCGTCTCACGAAGGTGCCACGCAATCGCCTCCCCTTCGCGATCCAAATCCGTTGCGAGATACACGGCATCGGCTTTCTCAGCGAGCTTTTTAAGCTCAGCAACTACCTTTTCTTTGCCGGGAAGCACTTCATAGTGAGCCTCCCAACCGTTATCAGGGTCAATGCCCATGCGCCGGATCAACTGGTCGTGGGCCTTGCGCTTCTTATACTCAGCCTTCTCCTCCACGGACATCTTACGTGTTGCCGCGGCCTGGCGAGCGCGCTCCTTCGGGTCGGAGGCTGCCTTACCTGAGCCGCTGGTCGGTAGATCACGTATGTGACCCACGCTCGACTTGACGATGAAATCGTTGCCGAGGTACTTATTTATCGTCTTCGCTTTCGCTGGCGATTCGACGATGACCAGTGACTTGCCCATAGTGCTCCATTTTCCTATTGCTTAGGCTATCCAGCCCATGCTCTGAATACGGCGCCGCATCAATTAACATTAGCGACTGCGTGAAAAATGCGCCTACCCTACCCCAGCACTTCTCTAAGCGCTAGTGGCAACCCAGGCGTAGGACACCACACTGAACGTGACGAGGGCGATGCTGTTGCCCATAAATTTTTTACCACAAAGTAGCTAGACACTAGACTGCCACTACGTAGACGGCAACCCAAATAGATACAAACAAACAAAACGCCCCTGCTTATGAGCAGGGGCGCAAGGCGTGATCAGGCCCTTTTTTTAACGCTTACGGGGTGTTTTACGTCGCGAGACTGAGGCGAGCTTTGGCTTTTCTCCCTCGCTGGTCTTTTCTGGCGGCGTTGCCTCCTGCTTATTGTCAGCTAAAGAAGGCGCATCGTCGGCTGCCGGCGTTACAGTGGCGTGCTCCTCGCTGGTTTTAACAGCGGATTCAGAGACATCTTCATCGCTATTGCTAGCCACTTTCAGCTCTTCTTTTTGAGCAGGCTTCTCAGGCACCTGCGCTGCTGATGCTTTTTTAACAGGCGTTGGAGTAGCCGACTGTTTAGTCGCAGCAGGTTTGGGCTTTGCTGGACGCGCTTTATCAAACAGGGCTTTTACCTGATCGAAGCGCTCAGCGGCATGCTCTGACAATTCGCCACTAGCTGCAAACACGTGCTCTAAGTGCTCAATTTGACTATCGATTTCCTCATTATTCTGACCCTTAAGAAGGTCAGGCAACGTATTAAGCGCCTGCTCCCGATCCATTTTGAGGATAAAGAACTGCTCACGCACCAAGCGTTTGAAATCGCAAAGAGAAGTGGTCGGCTCAAGCTCGGCGCGAGAAGCGCGTAGCCGTTTAAAGTTACGCTCATCCGTGGCTGGCGCGCCGCCTAGCACATAAATAATTGAGCGCATTGAAGCCTCATGGGCACCGCCATGAGAGAACTTTTCACGCAGCTCGTTTTTGCGGTTCTCAAGAAAGCGGCGATGTTCAGGCTCTGCGCCGGGACGACGGCGATGCACATGCGCATCGCCATGCAAGCCAACCGCCGCTTGCAGCAAAGGCTGACCATAAATGTCCATGAATAGGCGTTCAGTCGAGCTGTCACGCAGATCGCGCCAGGCATTGAGCCCCGCTGTAATTTGGTCAGAGGCCATCGTCTCCAGGGCTTTAAAGAGGTTATCCTGACCGATCTCTTGACGATGGCGGCGTACGGTTTCTGCCATAACCGGCAACGGCACGGTTAATGGATTGCGATCAGAAAGCAGTTTGTAACCTAGACGAATCGGATGCATGCGACGAGTCCAGCGCGCCGCTTCCGGTGTCATTACCGCACGTAACCAAGGCTGCACAAAGAGACGGTAAAAACCTAGATTTATCTCGGAAATGCGGGCAACGGTTGCGAAACGCCGATCATCCTCTGGCTTATGCATCACGTCACGATCTAGCTCTTCAAAGTTACGCGAAGTGAACTCTAGTAGATAATCCCGCTCGATCAGCTCAGCGTCATCGCGCTCACTGGCATGAGACACCGTCGTTTCGTAAAGCCCTGGCGGCATTACATCGATGTAATCCATGTTCGCCGTAAACTCTGAGTGCTCCTTACGAGAGACACTGCCAGAAACGAAGATTCCAAGGTGCCCAGTTGTATCATGAAGGCAGTACACAATGGTCTGTTCGTTAGCGATGATATCGTCTTCACCTTCGTATAGATCACGAATCCAGCCAAGCGCTTGAGGAGGCGGCGTAATGTCATCGCCGCGTGAACAAAACACGACGACCGGAGAGCGTACGTTGCGCAAATCAATACGACGCCCATCACGAGTGACGAGTTGCGCTGTGGATAGGCGATTTCCAACGAAGAGGTTATCCACGATGTACTGAATTTCTTCGCCACCCAAAACCACGTGGCCGCCCCACCAGCGTTCAAACTCCAGATACCGCTCTTTTTCGGTATCGATATTGGAATAGAGGTGGAACTGTTTTTTCCAATACGTATTGGCCGGGTTGAGCCGCTCAAAATTTTGCACCAACCAAGCGCCATCAAAGAGGCCGTTACCTAAATCACTGGTTAACGCCGTAATCCAGCTTCCCCCTGTCATGCCGCCGGTATAACGCATAGGCGCCTTACCATGCTCGCCCGCCCAGTACGAAAGCGGCGCGCCGGCTATTAAAATGGGGCCAAAGACGTCGGGCTCTAACGCAGCGGCCATCATAATCTGCCATCCCGCCTGACAATTGCCTACCACCATCGGCTTTTCAACCGTATCAGGGTGCAACGCAATAACGTGACGCAGGAAGGCAACTTCTGCTTCGACCACGTCTTCAACGGTTTGCCCAGGCTCAGGGAAAGGTAAAAACCCAATAAAATAACAGGGATGGCCAGCCTTTAAGGCGACCCCAAGCTCACTATCCGGCTTGAAGCCACCGATGCCAGGGCCATGCCCAGCGCGTGGGTCAACCACAACAAAAGGCCGCTTCTGGGGGTCAATTTGTGTATTGGCAGGGGGAAGAACACGCAAAAGTTCGTAGTTCGTTGGCTGGGGCAGCGTACGCCCATCGAGCAATACCTCGGTATCAAAACCAAGCACATTGGGCTTGGTCTGTTCCATATGTTCCAGGTATTGATTGCCGCGTTCGCGCATCGTATCCCAATAGAGAATGTTGCGCTCAACACTGTCGCGCCAGTACGACATGGCGGCACGCCCAAACCCAAAAGGATCAATGACGCTAGCAAGGGCTTCCCCGCCGGGTAGCGCTGTTAAATCATTCGTTGCTCCTAGCCAAGCGTTACTGAGCTGCTGACCAGGTAATAAAGGATTAGCGAGAAAGTTCATGGATCCTCCCATTGGATTGATGCGGGGCATCAATCCCGAAGCAATGATGCTGCAATGCAATATAGTTTAGGCTACTCTTCGCTTGACGTCGATGCCTCCCTTCATCTATTCACACGACAATCTAGTCACTCAACAAAGCGCTAAAGACGGCTGACTGCTTCAGTGGTAGCATCACCTAATTAGCACAGTGTTTAGAAAGCCCAGTTTCATTAAAAAATGCTTTCATAAGCGCTTTCTACTGCACTCTTTATAGCTGCCACGCATAGCTAAGCACACGGTAGCGACTGCACAATAATAGAGTTACTGAGCAACTTATTGTCACAGCGTCCATGACCGCTGGAGGGTGTTACCGAGAGGTTGTTTTATGTCGTCCCCTACGCTGCTAAACCGCCTGACCTTTCGTCAACTCCAAGTATTTCAGGAAGTGCATCGCCAGCGCTCTTATTCCCGTGCGGCTGAGCAGCTCGGCCTTACCCAACCCGCCGTTAGCGCCCAGATTCGTCAGCTTGAGCAGGCAGTCGGTCAGCCGCTGTTTAAATACGCGGGTAAAACATTACACGTACTGCCCGCAGCAGACACGTTGGCACTTTCCACGCGGGAAATCATTGGTCAGCTGTCACGACTGCAGATGAACCTCTCAGACATCAACGGCAAAATTAGCGGCGAACTTAACATCACGGCGGTTTCGTCAGCCCAATATGTTGTCCCGTTTTTGCTTGCTCGCTTTCGAGCACGCTACCCTGATGTGCGAATCCGGTTGAAGGTATGTAATCGCAGCCAAGCACTTGAGAGGCTTGCGCAGCAGAAAGATGACGTGGTGATTATGGCGATGGTGCCTGATGACGACGATTTAGTAGTTATGCCTCTTTTAGATAATGAACTGATCGCTGTGGTATGGCCCGATCACCCGCTACTTCACTCCTCGGCACCCTCTCTCGCGGACTTTGCCCGCCACTACGTTTTAATGCGCGAGCCGGGATCGGGCGTACGCAATGCATTTGAACAGCTGGCAGCTGATCAAGAAGTAGGGCTACCCCATCGGATAGAGCTAGGAAGCAATGAAGCGATTAAACAAGGCGTCATGGCCCACTTGGGCATTGCCGTACTCCCTCGCTTAGCCGTTCAGCTTGAGCTGGAGCAGGGCTTACTCGCATCGTTGGCACTGCCCAGCTTTCCTATCCGTCGCTCTTGGTGCGCCGTTCACCGCCGCGACCACTTCCCGACGCCCGTTGCCGAGCTCTTTTTACGTTTTACTCGAGAACATCTCGATGAGTATCGGCGCTACTTTCAAACGCCTTCAAGCCCGCTGCCTAGTCACGGTGTTTCATGCTTGCCTATGCTGCCTGTATAGGCAGCGTCTAGCACGTGCCAAGAGTGTCTTGTTCTCTACGAGATATGTTACATTACCCTACTACCTACGTATGATTTAGCGTACCCAGGGCTGGGTTAGTGCTAACGCAAGCGTGATGCTGCCCTGCCGCACAGTAGAGAGGCTCTTTTCTATGAGCAATAACCCCTCACAGCGCGTGCCAAGCGGTGAAAAATTCCGCAATGAGCACGGCATGTCGGTCATCAAGGATGGCATGAAGCAGCGCAAAGCGCAGGTGGATGCCCCGTCTCTTGAGCGTAAGCCTAAGTGGTTACGCGCTCAGATCCCTGGTGGCGAGCGTTTTGAAGCCGTTAAGAAAAATGTTGCTACGCATCGTCTCAGCACCGTATGTGCCGAATCCCATTGCCCCAATATGGGTGAGTGCTGGAGCAACGGCACCGCTACCATTATGTTGATGGGTTCAGTATGTACCCGCGCGTGCCGCTTTTGTGCGGTTGACACGGGCAACCCGAAAGGCTGGCTGGACACAGAAGAACCGGAAAATACCGCTAAGTCCGTTGAGTTGATGGGGCTTCGCTATATCGTCCTCACTTCCGTCGATCGCGATGATTTAGACGACGGTGGCGCGACGCATTATGCCAACTGCATTCGGGCTATTAAGGCACGCACGCCCGAGGTAGTAGTAGAAGCACTAACGCCCGACTTTGATGGGCAAAAAGATGCCATTGAACGGGTAGTCGATTCTGGACTTGAGGTATTTGCGCAGAATGTTGAAACGGTTGAGCGCCTAACCCAAAAAGTACGTGACCCTCGCGCGGGCTATCGCAAAACGTTGGATGTTCTGGCTCATGCCAAGCAGCATCGTCCCGATATCATTACCAAAACCAGCTTGATGCTTGGCTTAGGCGAGACTGACGAAGAGATATTACAAACCTTCGATGACTTGCGTGAGATTGGCGTCGATATCGTAACACTCGGCCAATATTTGCGCCCTACCAAAAACCACTTGGCCGTAGAGCGCTGGGTAACCCCAGAAGAGTTTGATCGCTACCGTGAACTTGGCCTAGAAAAGGGCTTCATGGAAGTTCCTTCTGGGCCTTTGGTGCGTTCTAGCTATCGCGCTGACCGCGTATTTGAGAAAAACAACCTTGGCCTAGCCTCACCTGCCGCTGTGCCAGGCCAAGAAACTAACACCAGTCGCATCCCCGCATTAAACGTAGGCTAATCAAGCCAATGCCGCTGTAGAAAAGAGGTTATATCCTCTATTTACAGCGGCACCCCCTCTGCTGAAATCGGCATGTAACGGGGCTACCATCATTCGATATTAACAAGATCACGCTTTAGCTCTGCCGCCAACGCAAACGCTAACTGCTCCCCCACCTTTTGATTGTCAGGCTTGATAGCAACCAGATCTGCTAGGCGGGTTACCGGCATGCCGGCATAGCCGCAGGGGTTGATACGTGCAAAAGGAGATAAATCTGCGTCTACGTTAAGCGCGACGCCGTGGTAACTCGCCCCGCGCCTAATGCGCAATCCTAGCGACGCGATCTTTGCCTCCCCTGCCGCAGTCTCTACATACACACCGGGAGCATCTGGCCGGGCACGCGCACTCACCCCATACTCGCTCAGTACGGCAATCACTGCGCTTTCAAGAGCGGTAACCAAATCACGGACACCAATCTTGTCCCGTCGAATATCTAACAGTGGATAGAGCACTACCTGACCAGGGCCGTGGTAAGTCACTTGGCCACCTCGGTCCGTCTGCACCACCGGTATGTCGCCCGTCATTAACAAGTGCTCAGGCTTCCCTGCCTGGCCCTGGGTAAAAACGGAGTCGTGTTCAACAAGCCAAAACTGATCGGCCGTTGCTTCGCTGCGCGTGTCGGTGAGCGCACGCATCGATTCCCATACGGGCAAGTAAGCACTGCGGCCAAGGCGGTGCAGCTGGATGGGCGCTTTCATTGCTATACCACCATATGCACACGGCCAGTGGCTTTTAAATCATCAAATAACTGGCTAAGCTGCTGTTCGCCAGTTGCTTCGATCACTATGCGCACCGACTGAAAACGCCCGTTGCGGCTATCTACTACCTGGATGATACTTTCATCAAAACCGGGGGCATGCCTATGTACGACTTGGCAGACACATGCGGCAAAGTCTTCAGCAGCATCGCCGACCACTTTTAACGAGTAATCACAAGGAAAGGTAATTTTCGGGGGCGAGCTAGCGGCTGGCTGCCGCAAATCACGAAGCCCTTTTTTCGCGTCCTGTTTCATAATTTACCTTCAATTACCAAATAACAGAGCGGGCACCTACACGGAGTTCATCACACCCGCTCTCCAGCTCTCTAACGTTTGTGCCGTTTACCAGTTGAAATCAAACAGTATTAGCTGGTGAAATTACTAACCAACCCACTGAAAAAGCGTCTAACTTGATCAAACAACCGCTTAAACAGCCCACCCTCTTCAACATTTTCCAGGGCAATTAGTTGACGCTCACCCACCACTTCTTCGCCAAGATACACTTCTAAGGTACCTACCTCATCGCCCACGGAAACAGGCGCTTGAAGATCCTGCTTAAGGTTAAGGCGCGCACGCAGCTCTTCATTGCGGTTACGCGGCAGTGTCATGAAAACTTCTTCATTAACCCCTACGCGTAGTTCGTTGACGTCGCCTCCCCATACCCGCGGCGTTGCAAGAACAGCGCCACGCTCATAAAGCTTCATGGTTTCATAAAAGCGAAAGCCGTAGCTGAGCAGTTTCTGCGTCTCTTGGGCACGCGCCTCTTCTGAATTAGTGCCCATCACAACGGATACCAGACGCATGTCATCACGCTTGGCTGAGGCTACCAAGCCGTAACCAGCCTCTGTTGTCCAACCGGTTTTCAAGCCATCCACTGTCGGATCGCGCCATAGCAATCGGTTACGGTTTGGCTGGTCGATGCCACTAAAGGAGAATGTCCGCTGGGAATAGATCTCATAGTGCTCGGGATAATCGTTAATAATATATTGTGAAAGCAGTGCCATATCGCGTGCACTTGAGTAGTGATTATCACCCGGCAGCCCAGTGGCATTTTGAAAGTTCGTATTATGCATGCCTAACCGCGTGGCATGCTGGTTCATCAAATCTGCAAAGGGCGCCTCGCCACCGGCCAAGTGTTCGGCCATAGCCACACTGGCATCGTTACCAGAGACAATAATGATGCCATGCAGTAGATCATCGACTGATACGCGATCACCTACCTCAATAAACATTTTAGAGCCACCGGTGCGCCATGCCCTCTCGCTAATATTCACCATGTCGGTCAGGCTAATAGTGCCTCGATCCAGTTCACGCTCGACCAGGTAAGCCGTCATTAGTTTAGTAAGACTCGCCGGCGGCAACCGTTCGTCTGCATTATGCTCGGCAAGCACCCGGCCGCTGTGGGCATCCATCAATATCCAGGAACTCGCCGCTAGCTGGGGCGCAGCAGGAATAATCGTCTGCGGCTGAGGAACCGGTTGGGCCAAAGCAGGTAGCGCTACTACCGTCATTGCCGCAAATAAGCAGAGCTGCGCTGAACGACGAAACGACATTACTATATTCATGACTAACTTCTCACTACATAGAAAGTAACGCGACTGAGCACGTTATTTAGGTTCAATAAAAAGGCGACTTATTTAACAACAAACACTTGCGGAAACCCCGCATGGCGTAATGCTTCACGCGCTTGCGCCTCTTGGGCAGGGATCACCGGCCCTACTTGCACGCGATGAACATCCGCATCACTCATTACGCGTACCGAGTGCGAAAGCTCCCCCTGCAATCGACGCTGTAGCTGCTCGGCTCCCTCAGCACTTCCTAGCGCAGCAATCTGAAGATAGACCGCATTGCCCGGCACAGATTCTCCAGATGCTTGGGGCTGAGCAGAAGAGAGCCGCTGGGAGTCATCTGATGTAGCTGCGACTGTGGCTGCTTGCACCGTTGCCGAGCTGGCTGCGGGCGCGCCACTTCCTCGCTCTGCAAGCCACTGGGCAGGGTCAATGGCTTCGACGCGAACCGGACCTGTGCCATCATCCAGGAACCCTAAACGTGCCGCCGCGGCATAGGAAAGGTCGATTTCACGATCGCTATGGAATGGCCCGCGATCATTAACCCGGACAATCACCGACTCACCATTATTCAAACTGGTGACTCGGGCAAAGGTTGGCAAAGGCAAGGAACGGTGAGCCGCCGACATTTTATACATGTCATAAATCTCGCCGTTGGACGTTGCATAACCATGGAATTTCTCGCCATACCAAGAAGCGGTTCCCTGCCGAGTGTAGCCTTTTGAATCAGGCAACACACTGTAGGTTTCCCCCCACACTTCATAGGTTGGCCGATTACCTGCCCGCGACAAAGGCTCAATACGCGGTTGCGCATCCGGCACTTTACTGACATCCGGTGGCTCAAGAGGGTAAGCATCGCCGGTCATTGCGTAACGCCCACCACTGCTGCCCGCATTACTTGAACTACTCGCACTGCCCGACGCTGACGCATTTGCGCTAAGAGGGGTATCGACACTGGCACGTTGGGCTTCTTGGCTAGCACAGCCACTTATTAGGGCTACAATAGCGACAGCACCAGCCACGCCTCGGGCATCTGCCAACACTTTATTCATCCTTGATCCTCAACCTGCTGCTCGATAGCGTCGGATAACTCTGCCACGGCCATCGCGTAGAGATGGCTATGATTGTATCGAGTAATAACGTAGAAATTATACTCCCCCAACCGGTAGAGGTTGCTGCCGTCGGCAAGTTCTAACACCAACGGAACGACCGGAAGCGTTGGTTCAAGATCGACCCCAGGCTCAATACCCGCGCTTGTTACCTCTGCCACGGTTACTGTCGGTGAACGTGTTTGATTAAATGTCAGCCCCTCTGGTGGTGCCGTTGGCCCGCTCGCAGGGTGATAAATAGCACTATCACGTTGCCAACCATGCTCAGCAAAATAATTGGCCACGCTGCCTATCGCATCGACAGGGTTTTCCCATAAATCGCGAATACCGTCACCGTCAAAATCAACGGCATAAGCTTGATAACTGGTAGGAATAAATTGCGGATAGCCCATCGCCCCGGCATAGGAGCCGTAAAGCGATGTCGGTTCAACACGCTGCTCGTGAGCAATCTGTAAAAAGGCAGCCAGCTCACCGCGGAAGAAATCGCCACGCACCGGATGATGAAATGCCAGTGTAGCCAGCGAATCGAGCACCCGATGGCGGCCTTTATGGCGTCCATAATAGGTTTCCACACCAATAATGGCAGCAATGACCTCTCGAGGGACGCCATAAACCTCTTCAGCACGGGCGAGCGTATCCGCATGCTCTTGTACAAAAGCTGCGCCCTCTTCAATGCGCTGCTCGGTCATGAATATGGCGCGGTACTCATGCCAACTTAAGCGACGCTCAGCTGCCCCCTCCATAGCATCTAGCACGCCCTGGCTATAATGCGCCTGATTGAAGGTATCGGTTAGCCAGGCCTCTGGTAACCCTTCAGCCATCAATTCATCAACCAATTGCTGAGTACGCTCATGATTTTGCGGGTTAAAATGCGCCTGCTCCTCAGCCCATACGGCAGGGATCGAGCATGCCATTACGACAGCCATCAAGTAACTACCTGCGTTGTTTCGGGCCCTGTTCATTAACTCACCACTCCTGTGAAAACCATCATGCTGCAACCCTCAGCGCGGCAATAAGCGACGATGCGCATGAATCGACATGAGAATACCGAACCCAGCCAATAAGGTCACGCTTGAGGTGCCGCCGAAACTCACTAAGGGGAGCGGCACACCAACCACTGGCAGAATCCCGCTGACCATACCGACATTAACGAAAACATAAATGAAAAACGTCAGGATAATGCTGCCCGCCACCAGCCGACCAAAGGTATCCTGAGAAGCAGTGGCTAGCCACAAACCTCGCCCCACTATCATGACATAGAGCGCTAACAGCAATAACATCCCCACAAGACCAAACTCTTCGCCCAACACCGCAATAATAAAGTCCGTATGCCGCTCAGGTAGAAACTCTAGCTGAGACTGAGTGCCATCCAGCCAGCCTTTCCCCCATAGTCCACCGCTGCCAATCGCCGTGGTGGACTGAATAATATTCCAGCCTGAACCTAACGGATCACTTTCTGGGTCGAGAAACGTCAGCACCCGTTGGCGCTGATAGTTATGCATATTCATCCATAACAGCGGCAGCCCAGCCGCCATAAGCGCCCCAATAACGCCAATCAACCGCCAAGAAAGACCTGCCAACAGCACTACAATAATCGCCGCACTGGCGACGAGTAACGAGGTGCCCAAATCAGGCTGAATAGCCGTTAGCACGACAGGCACCCCAATAATGATAGCGCACACCGCAATATCACGTAGGCGGGGCGGTAGCTGGCAGCGATTCAGGTACGCGGCCACCATCAACGGCACAGCGAGCTTCATCATTTCGGACGGTTGAAAGCGGATAACCCCAGGAATGACCAACCACCGCTTAGCCCCCATCCCCACATCGCCAACCACCTCCACTGCGACCAGCATGATTAGCCCCACCCCGTAAACAAACGGCGCCCAGCGTAAAAACGTTGAGGGTGAGAACTGCGCAATAATCACCATACCGGCCAGAGCAATGCCGAATCGGACCGCTTGAGCGATGACAGCTTCAATACGCTGACCCGACGCACTGTAGAGAACAAACAACCCCGCCACCATGAGCACCAGCAGCATACCTATCAACCAAGGGTCGAGATGAATGCGCTCCCAGATACTTTTGCGTCGCGCAATTCCGCTACTAGGAGGCCGAACAGGATAGCGGCGAAAAGAACGAGAGAGCATTTCCCAGACTGCCATTAGTTGCCCTCCACCCTGGCCGTATCCTCTTCTAGTACTTCACGCACTTCATCCACTTCCGGAGCGCTCTCTTGTAGTAGCCAGGCATCGGTCATTGCGCGTGCTAGGTGGGCCGCGTGGGTACTGCCCCCGCCAGCATTTTCTACAATCACTGATACCGCAATTTGTGGGTCTTCAAGCGGCGCAAAGGCCATAAAAAGCGCGTGGTCACGTAGACGCTCTTCCAGCTCCTCTGCGTTGTAACGCTGATCTTGGCCCAGCGAAAACACCTGCGCAGTTCCCGACTTACCTCCCATCCGGTAATCAAGACCCACCCCAGTGCGCCGAGCAGTGCCTTCACTACCGGTCAGCACTTTTTCCATACCGCTAAAGACTCGGTTCCACCAGGTGTCGTTATCAAGTTCAATATTTGGCAGCGCATCCGGAAGGTCACGAGGTAACGGCTGCTCCCCCACTTCCAGAGCTAGGCGGGGCTTTACCCACTGCCCCCGATTCGCCAAGACAGCCGTTGCGCTAGCTAATTGCAGGGGGGTCACCTGCCAGTATCCCTGACCAATACCCACCGACAGTGTTTCCCCCGGATACCAAGGCTGGTTAAAACGGGCACGTTTCCAGTCGCGCGACGGCATCAACCCCGTGCTTTCGCCTTGCACGTCATGGGCAACCCGCTGCCCAAAGCCGAAGTTGCTCATCTGCTCATGTAGCTTGTCGATACCCAAGTCATGTGCCAGCGAGTAGTAATACGTGTTGTTGGAAACAGCGATCGAGCGTTCCATATCAACCCGCCCATGCCCCCAGCGCAGCCAGTTGCGGTAGCGCCGAGTATCATTGGGTAATTGATAAAATCCCGGATCACTGATCGTGCTGTCAGGAGTAATCGCTCCCTCCACTAAGCCCGCGAGAGCAAGGAATGGCTTGATGGTGGAGCCAGGCGGATAGTGCCCGCGAATAGCGCGATTAAATAATGGCAAATCAAGATCTTCTTGCAGCGCCCGATACGAGGGAACATCAATACCGGTCACGAACTGATTACTATCAAAACCAGGCGTTGATACCATCGCCAGAATTTCCCCGGTATCCGGCACCACCGCCACAATCGAGCCACGTCGCCCATCCATTAGTTCGTAGGCCAACATCTGCAGCGACTTGTCCAATGTGAGAGTCAGGTTTTCACCGGGAACAGGATCGGTGCGCCCAAGCTCCCTTAACACTCGACCGCGGGCATTGGTTTCTACTTTGCGTAACCCCGCCTGGCCGTGGAGCTGATCTTCATAGAACCGCTCTACACCGGTTTTACCAATAAAGTGTGTACCGGCATACCGACCGGTATCCAAGGACTGCATTTCATCAGCGTTAATGCGCCCCACATACCCTAACGCATGCGCCATCACCTCTGCATCGGGGTAGTAACGCAGTAGCTGAGCTTCTACTTCAACACCGGGTAACCGGTGACGGTTTACCGCTAAGCGAGCAATTTGCTGCTCACTTAAATCACTCATTAAGAGCGCTGGCTGGAACGGTCGCTGGCGCTGGCGCGAGCGAACATTAAACGCGTCGATTTCCTCTTCGGGTAACTCTAGAAGTTCCACTAGCAGCGCTAGCGTGTCGTCTAAATCGTCGACACGCTCACGCACAAGTGTCAGGTTGTAGGTGGGGCGATTTTCAGCAAGTAGGGTTCCGTTACGGTCATAGATAAGCCCTCGGGTGGGCGGCAACGGCTCAACACGCACGCGGTTTTTTTCTGAGCGAGTGCTATAAAGGTCATGCTGAGTAATCTGCAAATAGGCAAGGCGCCCCGTAAGCAGACTGGTCAACACAATGACAACCAGTACGGCAAGCAGCGCCCTCACACGGAAAATACGCAGCTCTTGCTCGGAGTTTTTTAGCGTATCAAGGCGCTGTGGCATGGCAACAGATGACTCTCAAATCTAACAAACGACGCAACGGCAGCCATAGTAGTGGCCCGGTTTTCGCACGCCTAGCGATGATAGGGATGACCAATTAATAGTGTCCACGCACGGTACAACTGCTCGGCGAGCATGATACGTACCAGCGGATGCGGTAGCGTAAGCGCAGAAAGCGACCAAGACTTATCCGCCAACGCAGAAAGCGAAGGCTCTAAACCATCAGGCCCCCCCACAAGAAGTACAACATCGCGCCCCGTCATGCGCCAGGCATCGGCCTCTTGGGCCAGCTGCTCGGTACTCCACGTTTTGCCTTTAACCTCTAACGCCACGACATACTCATCACCACGTAGCTTTTCACGGATACGCTGAGCTTCTTGGGCACGCGCTTTGGCGATATCGGCATTTTTGCCCCGTTGCCCCAGGGGGATCTCTTCAATTTCTAAACTGAAGTCACGAGGCAACCGTTTGCGGTAGGTTTCAACGCCTTCTTCTACCCATCCAGGCATTTTCGTTCCCACCGCTAACAGCCGTATTCTCATGGCATAGTGACCCGCTCTTCTAAGCGTTTGAGTGACTCGCCAATCGCACCAGTGTCGTTCGGCAAGTCTGCCCACAGGCGCTCAAGGTCATACAGTGCGCGCGCTTCGGGCAGCATGATATGAACCACGATGTCGCCCAAATCAACCAGCACCCAATCCGAGTTATCGCCACCTTCTACACCGCGGGGCTTAAGGCCGGACGCTTTGGCTTTTTCAACAACATTTTGGGCAAGCGCGGAGACGTGACGTGTTGAGGTTCCGCTGGCAATCACCATCAGATCGGTGACTTCGGTCAGCTTAGAAACATCCAGCTGGGTAATATCGCGTGCTTTTAGCTCTTCTAGCGCGTCAATCGCTAGGGTTTTCAGTGTATCGATGTGCATGGCTCCTGAAGGCAACCCCTTGTGAGAATAAGGTTAAGTAGTAAGGTTAGAAATAAAAACGGCTGTAAGCTGTGCTTTAAAGCCAGTATCACTCTGCCGCCGTTAAGCGGGCCATTGTAACGGCTTCTTTGATGACTGCCAGCGCTATTCGTGCGTTTGATAAAACCCCTGTTGCAAAATACTCTGCTCTACTGCTTCCGGAAGCAGATAACGCACGCTTTCCCCTGCTCTTAGGCGCTCTCTTATATATGTCGCAGAAATTGCCATCATCGAGGGAAGCGACAAAGATAACAAAGCGCCGCAAGGGCGTTGCATAAGCGTTGACACCTTATCGACTACACGATTACCCACCAGTTCCTTTAGCGCTGAAGGCCAAGGGGCTTGATAGCCTGGACGGGCGATCACCACAAGGTGCGCTAAGGAGAATATATCGTCTACCCTGCGCCATTGTGTCAGCCTTAAAAATGCATCAAAGCCGATAATCATGACTAGCGGCACTGCTTCGCCATACTCCGTGCGCAACTCAGCGAGTGTATCAACGCTGTAGGAAGGCCCCTCCCGACGCAGCTCGCGGCCATCAGCAATAATGCCTGGCGTATCGGCTATACCTTTCTTAAGTAACGCTAAGCGCTGTTCGGGCGACACCTGCGGCGTATCCCGCAGAGGAGGCTGTGGCGCGGGGATCATATGCAGCCAATCCAGCCCCAACGCCTCACGAACCTCGACCGCACTGCGTAAATGCCCCAGATGGACGGGGTCAAAGGTTCCACCCAGCATCCCGACCTTCAACGATGCGCGACTCATTGCCGAACCTGACCATCCCCGAACACGATGTACTTTTGCGTCGTCAGCCCTTGCAGCCCGACGGGCCCTCTCGCGTGTAGCTTGTCGGTGGATATGCCAATTTCTGCTCCTAACCCGTACTCAAAGCCGTCTGCAAAACGCGTAGAGGCATTAACAATCACCGAGCTGGAGTCCACTTCTGCCATAAAACGGCGAGCAAGGGAGTAATCCTGGGTAACAATGGCATCGGTATGGTGAGACCCGTACTTTTCAATATGCCTAATCGCCTCATCCATACCCTCCACCACCTTGATGGCTAGCACTGGCGCTAAGTACTCTGCATACCAGTCCTCCTCTGTCGCCTCAAGCGCTTGCGGAAGCAGCGACCGAGTGCGCTCACAGCCCCGAAGCTCTACCTCATACTGAGCGTAGGCGCGCGCTAGCTCTGGCAACACGATATCGGCAATCGGTGCATCCACCAACAAGGTTTCCATGGTGTTGCACGTTCCATAGCGATGGGTCTTGGCGTTAACGGCAATAGCCAATGCTTTGGCTGGGTCAGCCGTTGTGTCGATATATACATGACAAACACCGTCTAGGTGTTTGATAACAGGCACCTTCGCCTCGCGGGAAATACGCTCAATCAACGACTTACCACCGCGAGGAATAATCACATCGACATATTCAGGCATACTGATCATCGCGCCTACCGCAGCGCGGTCGGTGGTCGCCACCACCTGAACAGCCCCCGCAGACAGACCCACATCCGCTAAGCCTTGCTGAATACAGTGGCTAATAGCAGCGTTGGAGGCACTGGCTTCTGAACCACCACGGAGTAAGCAGGCATTGCCGGATTTTAAGCAAAGGCTCGCCGCTTCAAGGGTGACGTTAGGACGCGATTCATAAATGATACCCACTACACCAAGCGGCACGCGCATCTTGCCTACTTGAATGCCACTGGGACGATAATTCATCTCGTCGATTTCACCTACAGGATCAGGTAGCCCGGCCACCTGGCGCAGCCCTTCAATCATTGCCTCTATTCGGCTATCGGTGAGCGCTAGGCGATCCAGCAGTGCAAGGTCTAAACCATTCTGCTGACCACGCTGCATATCGAGCGCATTAGCTTCTAAGAGCACTGCTCTAGAGGCTGCTAGGCGTGTTGCCATTGCCTCAAGAGCGCGGTTTTTCAAGCCAGTGTCCGCGCGGCGCAGTTCGACCGCAGCTGCCCGAGCACCCTGCCCAAGCGCCTGCATATAAGCGGGCACATCCCCAGCAGCCAAGTGGCGTTGGGCTTGATCCTGGAACGTGGTAGAACCGCTCATATTGTCTCCCTGAGTAGTGACATAACAAGTAGGATGGTTGTCAGCAAATACTATGTGTCATGGTTGTATAAAAGCTATGGTGCCCGTGGCACTAAATGCTTAACGGTATCTTACGCCATTTGGACGTTATACTGGGGTATGAGATCTTAATTTTGACACGGCAGCGTTATCAAACAGCACTTCAACACTGTGAATAAGCCTCCGTTATTAAGGGTGAATAGTAAGCCACCATGCAAAGCAAGTACAAAATACGCCTACTGAGAGCTAACTTATTCGCTGCCGCTGTGGTGCTGGCACTCTGGACACCTGCTGCTCCACCGCTTGCCGCGCTGGTACTTTGGCTCTCGGTCGGATGGCTTTTCATTACCGCACTGCTGCTGGATTTTAGCCACCGACGAGCCAGGGGGTTGCCCTGGCAAATGCTGGCTGGCGGCTTGCTACTTTGCTTAGTTGCCGCTGCGCCTGAACGCCACAGTATGTTGATATGGGTTTTTGCAGCGGTTTGCATGCTTCCACAGAAGCCTATAGCTATTGCGTTCAATGCCAGCGCTGCCCTGTTCAGCTGGATCATGATCGCTCCCTTTCTCAGCAGGCCAGAATGGTTATTGCTTCTATCGTCACTCACGATTTTGGGGCTATTAGCCGTCTCGCGAACACGCCAACTGATTGATATAAACGGTGCAATTCAGCAACGCTTGCGACTCATACCGGGGCTTAACTTGTGGGCGGGCGAGCAACTACTGCGCGACCTCGCCCGAGAGCAAATACGCTCTGAACGTGAGGCAATTTACGCTGAAATAATCGTTATACACGTTAAGCGTCACCAGCTCTGGGCCTCAGCACAAAAACTCTGCGAACTCACTTATGACTTTGAAAACGTATATCGGCTAAATGGCACGACATTAGTTTTATTACTGCTGTCTCGCTCGCCAAAGGAGGGAGCGCAACGTCGAGAGCTGATTTGCAGCGCTTTACCTGAGAAGCTGCTCTACCATCACTCACCGCTGATGGATGTGGAGCTTTCAACGCTGACCCTAGAAACGCTGCATACGTTGCCTGCACAGACGCTTGGGAGCACGCCATGACAGAGCAGCAGTTATCAGGGCGGTTAATGACACTGGCCTATAGTGGTAGCGTTTGCATGATGGCGGCTTATACCTTGTGGCTATATGCCATGGGCGACTATCGTGACCTGTTAATTCCCATGTTTGTTACCCTGCTGCTTCTCACCGCACTGCTGATGCATTACAGCCAGGATCTAGCCCCCGTCATACCGCGCATCATTTTACTCGCGAGCACTTACGTTGTGGTTTTAGCCGCCATGTACTATCAACCCAGCACACCGCTTATTTGGCTGGGCTTGCCGATTGCCGCCTCTTTTTTACTGTTGCCACTATGGGGCGCACTTTTTTTAAACGTGGTTTGTTCGCCGATTTGGTGGCTTCTACCAAGCGCAAATGACATCACCCCCTCCGTTGTGCTGGGCTATTCCGCTCTTATCTTACTCTCAGCACTCCCCCCTTGGGAGCATGCCCGCAGGCGGGCACTGCTCAGAGCAACAGATCCTAACGACAGCGACTGCAACGCTTACCATATCGACACCCTAAAAGAGCGCCTACACAACGAATATCAGCGCGCAGCGATGCTTAACAAACGTCTGGCCGTCCTGGTACTCCATTTACCACAGCTGGATATGGCAGAAGAGCAATTCGGGCAGCGCGCCCAGCTGGCACTCCTAGGCACGCTCTGC
This sequence comes from Halomonas sp. 7T, assembly GCF_025643255.1. Taxonomy (NCBI): domain Bacteria; kingdom Pseudomonadati; phylum Pseudomonadota; class Gammaproteobacteria; order Oceanospirillales; family Halomonadaceae; genus Halomonas; species Halomonas sp. 7T. The sequence continues at coordinate 1,686,423 of NZ_CP087112.1, forward strand.
AGCGAGGTGAATAGCCGCTGTCGCGACCATGATTTGCTAGGGCGAGCAGGCAACGCTACCTTTTGGCTGGTGCTTCCAGACACGAGCGAAAGCGGTGCCTTATTAGTCCGTGAGCGGCTTCAGCGAGCATTATCACGCTGCGTGCTTGTGGAAACAGGACATTTAGATACGCGTATTAGCGCGTGTTTACCGTGCCAGGGCGAGAGCTTTGAACGTTATATACAGCGCTTGGAAGTGCGAGCACAGGCATTAGTTGACGCCTAACCTTTTATGTATGGAGCTCTCTGTGTCTCTGGCTGATTCACTCTTTGCGATTTCAATGTCGCCCACCATGTTGCTGGCACTGGTCTTTCTCATCGCACTGGTCGAATCTTTGGCGCTGGTAGGTTTGTTGGTACCTGGGGTGGTATTGATCACTGCTGCCGCTTCGGTCGCCGGGCACCAGTCCATTGGCTTGCCCTGGCTTGTCGGCGCTGCGTTCATTGGTGCCGTACTAGGCGATGGTATTAGCTATAAGCTGGGCTACCATCACCGTGAGCAGGTGACTCAGCGCTGGCCGCTGGTACATCATCCTGAATGGTTAGGTCGTGGTGCACGCTTCTTTGAACGCTACGGGATCTACTCGGTATTTATTGGCCGCTTTGTAGGGCCGGTTCGTCCTATCATTCCGTTAATTGCAGGTATGATGCGCATGCCTGCTCGCACGTTTTTGTGGGCCAATATTGCATCCGCAACGCTATGGGCGCCAGCTTATGTGTTGCCGGGCTATTTATTAGGCCGTACCTGGCAGCAGCGGCTTGACTTACCGCCTAATGTGGAAGCTGCCGCAATAATGATGGCCGCCAGCGTGGTGGTACTGGCAGTCATATTTTCATGGGGAAGAGCACAGGTGGGCCGCCACGGCTGGGCGTACTTGGCCATTGCAAAAATTATTCGCCGCATTCCTTTCATGCGCAGGCCATGGCTTTCGATGAGCCGATCCGGTGAGGTACCCCTCGCATCGCTCCTGCTGCTTGTAGTGGCGCTAGCCAGCGTTTCAGCCTGGACCTTACTGGTTATGCAGCATGACGGCCCCTTGCTCATGGACCTCCAGGCCCAGCGGCTTTTTAACTGGCTTAGTAATGATTTTTTGGTTACCTCAAGTAGCGTGCTAGCGGACATTGGCGATACGCTCGGCATTGCCGCCATCCTTACGCCCTGGGGGCTATGGCTTTTAGTGCACAAGCGCTGGGATGCCTTTTATCACTGGGGCGCCGCCGTCAGTGGCATTGCCCTGCTCAACACCCTAGGTAAGGCTATTTTTGGACGTGAACGGCCCTTTACCCCTGATCACCTTACCGGCTCTTTCGCATACCCCAGCGCTCATACTTCTACATCGGTAGTGGTAATCGGCCTTGCTGCCGCTTTCTTAGTGGCGGGATTACCACGTAGACAGCACGTTTGGGTGTATTGGTTAGCCATTATTCTGGCAACCGCGATGGCACTATCTCGCTTAATAATAGACGTACACTGGTTAAGTGATTTGATTGGGGGCGCGCTGCTTGGCCTAGTCGTATGCGCTCTGGTTCGGCTGAGCTGGCAGCGGCGTTACCGAGCGCCCTTGCCGCCCTGTCCATGGTTATTGCTCGGCAGCGCATCGCTCATGTTAGTCACTTTGCGCATCATCTACTTGCCAGCTTATTAACCCAGTGCTAACCAAGCGCCTACCCCCAACATCAGCGTCCCCGCAATGCGGTTAAGTAACCGCACATTGCCGCTTTTACCCAACACTTTTCGCAGCGTTTTCCCGCCTGTTGCGTAAACCAGCATGCTGGCAAACTCAATACTAAGAATCACTGCGATTAGCACACTCAACTGGGGCGCTAGGGGGCGGCTGCTATCTAAAAACGGTGGCAGCAACACCATAAAAAACGCCCAACCTTTAGGGTTTGCAACCGCGGTGACAAGCCCTTGCATGGCCAGCTGCCAGCGCCCTGCAGCGGGGCCCGCATCCAGTTCACTAGGAATCGCCATGCGCCCCCGAGAGCGCCACATCATAATCCCCAAATAGGCAAGATAGGCACCGCCCGCCCATTTAAAGGCAGTAAACAGCTCGGGCTGGCGAAGCATCAACGCTGCCACACCAGCCCCAGCAGCGGCTGCCACAAAGCCAACGCCGATTAACTCCCCCACCATCATCCAAAGCGTACGCTTAACGCCCTGGGTCATGCCCAGCACCATGGCAAGGGTCATACACATGCCTGGCGTAAGCGAAACAAATAAAAAGGTTGGCACAAACACAGACAACATGGCCCAGGACATCACCGTTACAAATCCTTATGTTGTGTATCGCTGGATGTCTGGTGCGCTTCTCCCCATCGCGGCATCAGACGGTGAGTAATACCCAGCTGGTTAAGTATTCGGGCAACAATAAAGTCGATAAGATCTTCAATGGTGTTTGGTTGATGATAAAAGCCAGGCGCGGCAGGCAGGATCACCACTCCCAGGCGGCTAAGCGCCAGCATATGCTCTAAGTGGATCGGAGAAAAAGGGCTTTCGCGTGGCACCATCACTAAGGTTCGGCGCTCTTTAATAGCGACATCGGCCGCACGCTCAATTAAGTTATTACTTGCACCGGTGGCCACAGCAGAGAGCGTCCCCGTAGAACAAGGGCACACCACCATTGCTGAAGGCGCTCCTGAACCTGATGCCACAGGCGCCATCCAGTCTTCACGACCGAAACAGCGGATTTGGCCGGGCTCGGCACCGCTGCGCTGGCTTAGCGCCTCAACTAAACGCGCCGGTTGCGCAGGTAACGAAATCTCTGTTTCCGTGGCGATCACCATGTGCGCCGCTTTAGAGATCATTACCCAGACTTCGTGACCCGCCTCTACCAGCACATCGATTAACCGTAAGCCATATTGTGCGCCGGAAGCACCGGTTAAAGCCACGGTCACCGGTGGCTTAAACGTAGAACTTGGAATATTGGAACTAATAGTTGCCACGCAACTTACTCCTTAGCGGCCAATGCAGTTAATAGACGTTCGTGGATACCCTCAAAGCCACCGTTCGACATGACCACAATACGGTCTTGCGGTGACGCTTGGGTGACAACGGCCTCGACCAGCGCCTTGATATCGCTAAACAGATGAGCGCGCTCCCCCTGATCCGCTACCAACGCATCCATAGACCAATCCAGGCCCTCAGGTTGAAACCAGAACACGGCATCCGCATCGGCAACGCTCTCCTTTAAACGCTCACGCAGGGCGCCTAAGCGCATCGTGTTGGAGCGAGGCTCAATGACGGCAAGCAAGCGGCCCCTGGTGGTGGCCGCACGTAGGCCTTGTAACGTGGCGGCGATAGCGGTTGGGTGATGGGCGAAATCATCGATAACCTGCACCCCGCCTACCTCACCGCGCACCTCTTGGCGGCGTCGTGGCGTCTGAAAACGTGATAGCGCCGCACAGGCTCGGGGTAAATCAACCCCGCAACGATGCGCCGCCGCTAGCGCTGCTAGCGCATTACGGGCGTTGTGCTCACCGGTTAACGACCACTCGACAACACCGTCCTCTTCTCCGTTAGCGCCACGGTAAAGCACCTGAAAGCGACTACCATCCGGCCGTTCCAAGCTTAGCTGCCACTCGCTGGTGGCTAAACAGCCAAAGCGCTCTACGGGTGACCAAGCCCCCATCGCTAGCACACGCTCTAACGCCGGTTGCTGGTCGGCCACAAGCAGTTGGCCTTTACCGGGTACCGTGCGCACCAGGTGGTGAAACTGGCGTTCAATAGCCGCTAGATCAGGAAAAATATCCGCATGATCAAATTCAAGGTTATTCAGCACCGCAATGGTGGGGCGGTAATGCACAAATTTTGAGCGCTTATCAAAAAAAGCCGTGTCGTACTCATCCGCCTCAACCACAAATGGCGCTTCGGGGCTGCCTAGCCGAGCGGACACACCAAAATTACGCGGCACACCGCCAATTAAAAACCCCGGGGTTTGGCCTGCACTCTCTAAAAGCCATGCCAATAGGCTTGCCGTGGTTGTTTTACCGTGGGTACCGGCCACCGCAATCACTTGCCGATTTGGCAGCACATAGTCGGCTAGCCATTGCGCCCCGGATGTGTAGCGCAGCTGACTATCCAGCAGCGCCTCTACCTCAGGATTCCCCCGGGAGAGGGCATTACCCACCACTACCATATCCATGGTCGCTGATAAATTTTCAGCCCGGTACCCTTCCATTAGCGTAATCCCTGCTTGTTCAAGCTGGGTGCTCATGGGCGGGTAAACATTGGCATCAGAACCGCTGACCTGGTGCCCCAGCTCTCGCGCGAGCAGCGCCAAGCTACCCATAAAGGTGCCACAAATACCGATAATATGGAGATGCATGGGGTAGTTCCTTATCTTTGCCGTATAAAGCCGATACAACATGTAGAAAATAGCTGCTGAGATTAGCACGCTAAGCCAAGCTGCTCATCCCATCATCATTGCGGCTTCACGTCACGGGGCTAGAAAGTGACAAATTCGGCGTATTGTTGCAGGATGCGCCCATCCATTTAATAAACCACTTAACCACATCGCCTAGCCACGGTGTTGGTCAGAGGAACTATCCATGCGCATTTTGATTCGTTACTTTTTTCGCGGCGTACGTCTTTTACTCGCACCGGTCATGCTGATCTCAGAAAAGCTGTCTACGCCAAAGTCGGTAGAACGCTCCCCAGAAGAGCAGGAGAAGGTGGATCAAGCATGCAAAAGCTTAGCGCTGTATCAATTTCGCACCTGCCCGTTTTGTATCAAAGTGCGTAAAGAAATTGCTCGACTGGGGCTAAATATTGAGACAAGAGATGCACAGTTAGATCCTGAGCATAAAAAAGACCTGCAAGAAGGCGGCGGCAAAGTGAAGGTTCCCTGCCTGAAAATCACCCATGAAGACGGTCGGCATGAATGGCTTTACGAGTCAGATGCTATTAATCGCTTATTACATCAGCGTTTTGGTTAAGAGCCACTTTAAGCAGGCCAGCCGGCCTGCTTACGCACCGCCCGCAACACCAACTTTCGTCTAATCACCCTGCGCCGCCCTGCCGCGTTTAGCCATCTCATGCGGCATATGAATGATACGTCTCATTATTTCGATTGTATGACGCAACGGGCACTCTCTATGTTAACTAAAGAGCTTACGAGCTGACCGTGTCTGTTTTACTGGTCACCTATGAATAATAACGTCGTGACCAATGCGTAAAACGAACAATAAACAATCATTCATAGGAACAATTATGACGTTCAAAAAAACGCTACTCGCTTCCGTTATTGGCGCCGCGGTTGCAGGCACTGCAATGTTACCCATGGCAGCCAGTGCTGAAACACTGCGTATTGGCTACTCCGCTGACCCGGAAACACTCGATTTACATGAGCAGCTTTCTGGCGGCGTACTGCGCTTCTCTCATCTGGCATTTGATCCACTGGTTCGCTGGACCAAGGATTTTGAGTTTGAGCCACGCTTAGCCACCGCGTGGGAGCAAGTGGACGAAACCACCATGCGCATGACGCTGCGTGAAGGCGTTACCTTCCACTCAGGTAATGAATTTACTGCCAAAGACGTGGTATGGACCATTGAGCGACTGAAAGAGAGCCCTGACTATCGCGCTATTTTTGAGCCGGTAGCCAGCGTTGAAGCGGTTGATGACTTCACCGTAGAAATCACCACCACTGCGCCCTACCCGCTGCTACTCAACTTGGCTACCTATATCTTCCCAAAAGATAGCGAGTTCTATACCGGCCAAACCGACGACGGAAACGACAAGTCAGAAATCGTCAAAGCGGGCAACTCCTTTGCCTCGCGCAATGTTTCCGGCACCGGCCCATTCATCGTCACCGACCGCCGCCAGGGCGTACGCGTAGACTTTGAGCGTTTCGAAGATTACTGGGATACCGAAACCGAAGGCAATGTTTCACGCATCACGCTAACGCCTATCGCTGAAAATGCCTCCCGCGTTGCGGCGCTTCTCTCTGGCGGCGTTGATTTTATTGATGCCGTACCGCCTAACGATTTAGACCGAGTTCGCGACGCCCAAGGTGCAAACCTTTATGAAATTCCCGGTACGCGCATCATCGGCTTCCAGCTCAATGAAGAGCGAGTTGAAGCCTTCCAAGACGCCCGCGTGCGCCAAGCGGTTGATTTAGCGATCAATCAAGAAGGTATTGCCGACCGCTTAATGCGCGGTTTCGCAACGCCTGCAGGCCAGTTCTCTCCTGAAGGCTACTCGGGCCACAATCCTGACCTGGTTCCGCGTTACGATCTGGAGCGTGCCCAGGAGCTTATGGCGGAAGCAGGCTACGAAGACGGCTTCAGCATTGAGATGATCGCGCCTAATAACCGCTACGTTAATGACGCGCAAATCGCCCAGGCCGTGGCTAACATGTTAGCGCGTATCAATATTGATGTTGACCTACGCACCATGCCATTAGCCCAATATTGGCCGGAATACGACACTCGTCAATCAGACATGGCAATGATTGGCTGGCACGCGGATACCGAAGATACCGCCAACTTCTTCCAATACCTCTCTTTCTGTTTCGATGAGGAAACCGGGGCTGGCCAGTACAACTACGGTGGCTACTGCAACGAAGAGATCGATGCGCTCGTCACTGAAGCCGATAGCGAAACCGATCTCGAAAAACGCAACGAAATGCTGCGTGAAGCGGAAGCCATGCTGTATGAAGATGTTGGCTACATCATGCTGCATTGGCAAAACCTAGCCTATGCCGCAGCAGACGGTGTCGACATTGAGCCGGTCGTTAACGCAACCGACTTCCCTTATCTGGGTGACTTGGTCATTAATCGCAGCGACGATTAAGCGCGACGCTTCTCTTAAGCGTTAACAGCTAATACATAAACCGCAAGGATGCTTCGCTCCCTAAACACGTTGGGGGCGAAGCCTTTTAGTTCGCGGTTTAAGGCTGAGAGAACGCTGCTTAACATGCCCCTACTCCCTTTGATGAACCCTTCACATAGGTGGCGTACGCCATGATTGCCTTTTTAATCAAGCGGCTGATGCACGCGATTTTGGTGATGTTTGTCATCAGCGTATTGGCCTTCGCCATCCAGGATAACCTGGGTGATCCCGTACAACAGATGGTTGGCCAGTCAGTGCCCGAAAGCGAGCGTGCAGAAATCCGCGAGCGCTTAGGTCTCAATGACCCCTTTCTGGTGCAGTACGCTCGTTTCGCTAAAAACGCCGTGCAAGGTGATTTTGGCTACTCGTACTTCTACCGCGAACCGGCGTTAGAAGTGATCGCCCGTCACTTACCAGCCACCTTAGAGCTGGTATTTGCCGCCACGCTGATTATTGTATTGTTTTCAGTCCCCATTGGGGTGTATAGCGCTATCAAGCCGCGCTCACCGATATCACGTCTATTTATGGGCATATCGATTATCGGTATTTCGATTCCGGTGTTCTTAACCGCGATCGTACTCATTCAAATTTTCGCCATCGGCGTCACCGTTACGCTGTTCCCCGAAAGTACCGGCTGGGGCGCATGGCTAAACGCCTTTTTCTCCACCGAAGGCAACATGCCGTCCTTCGGCCGTGGTTATGACCTCGTTAACGTCGTGGGCCACTGGGATACCAATTTAGCCACCTGGAACGGGTTACAGCACTTAGTATTACCGGCAGTCTCACTGGCCTCTATTATGCTACCGCTGTTTATCCGCTTGATCCGCGCCGAGATGATGGAAGTCCTTCAGTCGGAGTACGTTAAGTACGCCCGCGCTAAAGGGGTTTCAATGCGCCGCGTCTATTTTGTCCACGCCCTTAAAAACACCATGCTGCCAGTCATTACCGTCGGTGGCGTGCAGATAGGCACCATGGTGGCGTACACCATTTTGACCGAAACCGTTTTCCAATGGCCGGGTATGGGGTTGATGTTTTTGGATGCAATCAACCGCGCTGACATACCGCTGATTGTGACGTACCTGATGATCGTCGGCGTGATTTTTGTCGTCACCAACACCATCGTGGACCTCATCTACGGCATGGTAAACCCCACCGTTAAACTGACTGGGAAGCCCGCATGAGCACAACAACTAACGCCTCCCCCGCGAGCGCTCCTCCTAGCCGCTGGAAGCGCGCGCGCGACTCTTATATGTGGTATAGCTTCAAGCGCGACTACACCGCTCAGCTGTGTTTGGCCGTGTTTGTTTGTATGGTCATCGCCGCGTTTGCCTCACCACTACTAGCACCGACCGACCCTTACGATCTCGCGCAAATCGATATCATGTCATCGGAGCTGCCGCCTTTTTGGGTTGACGGCGCCGATGAGCGTTACGCGTTAGGTACTGATGCCCAAGGCCGTGATTTGTGGTCGATTGTGCTGTATGGCACCCGCGTTTCACTGCTGATTGGTTTCGGGGCCGTTATTCTGCAAGCCCTATTAGGCGTCACGTTTGGCCTGATGGCGGGCTATCTGGGCGGTCGCGTCGATACGATTTTGATGCGCCTGGCAGACATTCAGCTCTCTTTTTCGACGCTGATGGTCGCTATCGTGGTGGGCGCGTTGGTCAAAGCGACCATGGGCAGTGCCTTTTATAGTCAGTACGCGGTAATGATGCTGATCCTGATTATTGGCTTGGCCGAATGGCCCCAATATGCACGCACCGTGCGCGCCTCGGTGCTGGCAGAAAAGAACAAAGAGTACGTTGATGCCGCCCGCGTCATGGGGCTGCGTAGTAAACGGATCATGTTCCGCCACGTGCTGCCCAATACGATGTCACCGATATTCGTTATCTCTACGGTACAGATCGCCAACGCGATTATCTCTGAAGCGGCGCTATCGTTTCTCGGGCTGGGAATGCCAGAAACTCACCCCTCGCTTGGCTCTCTGATTAAGTCAGGCTTTGACTACATTCAGTCAGGCTCTTGGTGGATCACTCTGATCCCGGGTGCCGTTCTCGTGGTGCTGGTGCTGTCAATCAATCTGCTCGGCGATTGGCTGCGTGATGTCATGAACCCACGACTCTACAAAGGCTGAGGACACCATGGCACTACTTGAAGTCAACAATCTCGATGTACGCTTTGCACTACGTCAGGGTGACGTACACGCCCTACGCGATATCTGTTTCAGCCTTGAGCGCGGTGAGCGCCTGGGTATTGTCGGCGAGTCCGGCGCGGGCAAGTCGGTTGCCGCGTTTTCGCTGCTCAACTTAATTGCCAAGCCGGGCTTTATCGCTGGTGGCACGGTGACGTTTGACGGTCAGGTGCTTAACCACATGTCCGAACGCGGTCTGCGTAAAGTACGCGGCAATCGCATTTCGATGATTTTCCAAGACCCAATGATGACCCTGAACCCGGTGCTCTCCATTGGTGAACAAATGGTTGAGTGCTTAAAGGCACACCGGCGCATTTCTTCCAAAGAGGCTCGCGCCATCGCCTTGGACAAACTGCGTCAGGTGCAAATCCCCTCCCCCGATACGCGTCTGGATCAGTACCCTCATGAGCTTTCCGGCGGGATGCGCCAGCGCATTATTATCGCCATCGCGCTGTTGCTCGACCCAGACATTATCATTGCCGACGAGCCCACTACGGCGCTCGATGTGACTATTCAAGCGGAAATCATGGCGCTGCTGCTGGAACTCTGCGAGCAGCACAATGTAGGGCTTATTTTGATCACCCACGATCTGGGCGTCGTTAGCCAAGTAACGCAACGCATGCTGGTGATGTATGCGGGCCGGGTGATTGAACAAGGGCCCACCCGAGAGATTATTAATGACCCCCAGCACCCTTATACCCAGGGCTTAATCAACGCCCTGCCGCAAATGGCGACCCCGGGTGAAAAGCTCAATCAAATTCGTGGCAGCATGCCGTCACTCTCTAACCTGCCCAGCGGCTGCGCATTTCATCCGCGCTGCGATTTCATCAATCGCGCCGATGGGCAGCCTCGCCCCGCCTGCACTCAGCAAGTGCCTGAATTTGTCGAATCTGGCAATTGTCGCGTGGCCTGCCACATGGTGGCTGAAATGCTCGAAGATCGCCGCTTAAAGGAGGACAGCCAATGAGTGCGCAGGTAGAAACCCTTGGCGCAACGCCCACGCAAAACGAAGAAAGCAGCGAGTCATTGCTGCAAATTCGAGGGCTAAAGAAGCGCTTTTCGCTATCGGGCGATTTTTTAGACCAGCTGCGTTTTAAAGGCGGCAAACTGGTTCGCCACCAAGAATACGTGCATGCCATTAACGGCGTTAATTTAGACATCAAACGCGGTGAAGCACTTTGCGTAGTGGGTGAGTCCGGCTGTGGTAAATCAACGGTCGCGCGCACGGTGATGGGGCTGATTACACCTTCAGAAGGCGAGATACGCTACGATGGCCAGCGTATCGATAACCTGGGCTCGCGCCAGCTATTGCCCTATCGCAAACGCATGCAAATGATTTTCCAAAATCCTTATGCATCGCTGAACCCCCGCATGACGATACAGCAAACCCTGGAAGAACCTCTACGCCTTCACCACCCAGACTGGAGCCGTGAAAAAATCCTCAGTAAGGTTCAAGACGTTATGAGCTCAGTCGGCATTGATCCTGACTGGGGCAAGCGTTTTGGACACGAGTTTTCAGGTGGTCAGCGCCAGCGTATTGCCATCGCGCGGGCCTTGGCCGTTGACCCTGAATTTATCGTCGCGGATGAGCCTATATCCGCATTAGATGTCTCCATTCAGGCTCAGGTGCTCAACCTGTTAATGGATGCCCAGCGCGACCGCAATCTAACCTACCTATTCATTACCCATGATTTAGCCGTGGTGGAACATTTTGGCACCCGGGTAGCGGTAATGTACCTAGGAACGGTGTGCGAAGTAGCGACAACGGCGACGCTTTTTGCCAAACCTCGCCACCCCTATACCCAGGCACTGCTTTCCGCCATTCCGCGCTTGGAAGATGACCGGCCGCAGCACATCCGCTTAACCGGCGAGGTGCCTACCCCTGTCAACTTACCCAGTGGCTGCGTGTTCCATGGCCGCTGCCCCTACGCTAACGCCCGCTGCAAGCAGGAGATTCCCATGTTGCAGACGCAGGATGACGGCACTCGCGTCGCGTGCCACGCTGTGGAGGAAGGCCGCCTATGAAGGTGGCCTCCAATAACGCAACTCGCCTGAAAGCACTACGAGGTAAGGCATGGAACTTCGCTGGCTAGAAGACTTTATTGCCCTGGCCAGAACGCGACACTTCTCCCGCGCCGCCGACGAGCAACACGTGACACAGCCCACGTTCTCTCGGCGCATTAAGCTGCTGGAAGAGGAGATGGGCGTCACGCTGATTAATCGGCAAACGCTGCCGCTGTCACTCACCCCTGCGGGAGAAGAGTTTCTAACGCTATGCGAACAGGTGACTGACCGTGTTCGCCTAACACGCGACCGTGTGCGAGAGATCAGCGCGGGGCAGCAGCGGCGAATTATGGTGGCCGCGCCTCAAAGCCTACTGTCACACTTCTTACCTGAATGGTTAGCCAAAACAGGCTGGCAAGAGCGGATACAACCCTATCTACGTGCCACCGGATGGGTCGCTAGTGACTACTTTCAAGCACTTGCTAGAGCAGAGTGCGACTTGGCCATGTGTTACTGGCCTGTAGAGCGCTGCGATTTAGACCTGGACACCAGCGCATGTACCTATCAGGTCATAGGTCACGAGCGTTTGATTCCCGTTACTGGGTTAACTGGCCAAGGGGAGCCCTGCGCCCTTCTACCCGGCACGCGACAACAGCCAACGCCGTGGCTTGCCTACCCAAAACGCGGCCTGCTGGGCTCCGCTGTGAAAGCCCATCTTGCCCGCATGCCGCAAAGCACCTATTTAACGGCACAGAGTGAAAACCTCTATGCCGCAGGCATTAAAGAGCTCGTCCTGCTTGGATACGGCATGAGCTGGCTACCAGAACGTAATATTGCCGCCGAGCTAGCACAAGGCACCTTGGTAAGAGCTGGGGATAGCCGCTGGGATGTGCCCATGGAGCTGCGTTTATATCGCTACCAAGGCCAGCATCATGCCGAACTGGACAGGCTATGGAGTGAACTCACTTCACCACGACATTGAAAGGACACCATGTAATGTCAACCACTCTTTTTAAGTTACAGCAAGACCACTTAGCACATTTGCAGCGCGCCTATAGCGATATTTTGATAGCACAAGGGATCGACAGTCTGGCTATTTACAGCGGCCATGCCAACGCCCATTTCGCCGATGACCAAACGCCCACCTTTCAAGCCTATGGCCACTTTCTGCACTGGGTAGGGCTTGCCAATGTGCAGCATAGCTGGCTGGTCATACAACCCGGACAGCGTCCGCAGCTTTATCTATATTCCCCGGCTGACTTTTGGCATTTACCCACCAGCCTCCCTGAAGAGCCCTGGGTAGCCGAGCTTGATATCCATCTATGCAACGACAAAATCACGCCGCCACTCATCGGCCGTGCTGCGGTGATCGGCGATGTCAAACACCTAGAAACCAACACACAACAAAGCATCCATGCAGAGTATCAGCCCAGCGAACTCATTCACGCGCTGGACGAGCTACGGCTGTTCAAAACGCCCTATGAGGTTGCTTGCCTGCGTGAGGCAAACCGTTTAACGATCGCCGGACACCAAGCCGCTCAAGCGGCGTTTGTCGGCGCTTCTGGGGAGCTGGATATTCAGCTGGCTTATCTCGGCGCCAGTCGTCAACGTGAATCCGACGTGCCGTATCAAAATATTATTGGCCTCAATAGCCACGCGGGTGTGCTGCACTACCAGCACTATGACCTGCATACCCCCAAGCAGCGTCATAGCCTGTTGGTAGACGCAGGTCGCCGCTTTCGTGGCTACTGTGCAGATATCACCAGAACCCACGCCGGCCCTGATGCACCCAGCATTTTTGGCGAGTTAATTACCGCCATGCACGGCCTTAAAGATGTGCTTATTGAGCATATTGCACCTGGCGTTGAGTTTGTGGCTCTACATGAGCAAATGCACCAGCGTCTAGGCGAGATATTAATCGCCCACGACCTCTTCAAAGGCAGCGTAGAAGAAGCGGTGAATGAAGGGGTCACGCGTGCTTTTTGCCCCCACGGGCTGGGGCACTCGTTAGGGCTTCAAGTACACGATGTAGCAGGTCTGCGCCACTCCGACGGAACACCCGCTCCCGCCCCTGAGCTTCATCCGGCACTTCGGCTCACCCGAACGCTGCGCACAGGAATGGTAGTGACCATTGAACCCGGGCTCTACTTTATCCCGATGCTGCTAGCACCGCTGCGTAACACATCACTACCGGTTAATTGGGAACTGGTGGATGCCTTAACGCCTTGCGGCGGTATTCGCATTGAAGACAACGTGCTGGTGACCGAAAGCGGCTACGATAACCTGACGCCAGCGCAGTAATTTTCCAAAAAAAGCGCCCGGCTGGTACCGGGCGCTTTTAGCAAGTTGCTGTCACCATAGGTGCCTAAACAGCTTTTGGTTATTGGCTGTATAAACACTAGATGTATAAACACTTGGCCTACTGATTAGAAACGATAAGTCACGCCGCCACCCACGGTGACCGGATCAATCTTTGCTTTACCAATGGTATCGCCATTGGCATCAATATCCGCACTCACGTCTGCATAGTTGATAAAGCCATTGAGCATCATGTTGCGTGTGACAGCCAGGTCAATGCCTGCCTGTCCTACCAGTCCGTAGCTTTCATCAATGCTCAGGCCAGCGGGCTCCCCCGAGAAGCGAGTGTAATTTACACCGGCCCCCACGTAGGGCTGAACGTTAGCGTTCAGGCCACCCATCGGGTAGTAGTTAATGAGCAAGTTAACAGGCAAACGGTCGACGCTGCCAACATCGCCCCCAGGTGTAACGTTTAAATCATGCTCGAATTTTTCTGAGCTGTTTAGCTCCATTCCCACCTTGTCAGAAAATAGATAGCCAGCACCAAAGGTTAAGCCACGAGCGCTTTGCACATTCAGTGATGCATCACCTACGTTACCGTTACCCGAGCCGGTATCCGTTTGGGCCACACCAATGCGAGCGAAAGCATGGCCAGCTTCATAGGCAAACGCTGTTTGTCCCGCCATTAAGGCACCCGCTGAAATAACGGCAGCAGAAATGAGTGTCATGTTGCGCATTAGGTCAATCCTCTTGCATTCAACTCAGGGGGATGCCGGGAGGCCGGCTTCTGCTTATCTATTACTGATACTAGCTAGTTATACAATATATACTAGATTTCAGCGCTTAAAAATCCTTGTGCAACTTTAATATAAGTTTTTTTTTTCGCAACACTGCGCTCTAAGCGGTAACTCAGAGATAACAGGCAAAAAAAAAGTCCCCCGAAGGGGACTAGGTGGAGCACGCCAGCTCACTCGATGTATCGCAAAACGGACAATTGCCGTAGCGACTTGGCAAAGAAGGGAGAGGGTTGTCTCAAGTACTTTTAACGATCCCTCTATTCATTTGCCTCTCACCTAACATATTGCGAGCTGCGTGCCATTTTTTTAATAAACATTAATAAACAATAACTTAAAAAAACACCATTCGTGTTTCAATGATTTTTAACGCACTGCAACAAAAAAAATGCACCAGCACGACACATTTTGAGGTGCCTCTGCCTCACAATGCGTCAAGTGGCGTGATTAATGTGAGCAGCAACGACCGCTTTTCAAACCAATCACCCAGTTTGTCTTTAGACACCATCGGCAATAGTACCCGCGAGCTAGGTGTTTCGCGCCCCACGGTATATCGGCAAATGCAGCGCCAGAGGATTGTGCCCCCCAACTGGCAGGGCTAGTTTCTGTGCCTTTAAGAGGCAGTGGCCCTATCCACTCGTTGGCCTTGAGGTTTACCCTCACGTACACTTGTTTGAATCTATTTTTAAACAACGCGTTTCGACAAGCCGAGGCACTTCCCCATGGCGTTTGATTCAACCTCTTCTTACATCGCAACGGATGCACTCAAACAGGCGGTCAATGCCGCCGTTGTGCTGCAGCGTCCACTACTTATCAAGGGTGAGCCCGGTACCGGTAAAACCCTGCTGGCTGAGGAGCTTGCGGAGTCGTTAGGCACTCAGCTGATTACCTGGCACATCAAGTCCAGCACCAAAGCCGCCCAGGGGCTGTATGAGTACGATGCGGTGAGCCGCCTGCGCGACTCTCAGCTGGGCGTTGAAGGGGTGGAAAATGTCGGTAACTACATCAAGCCCGGCAAGCTGTGGGAAGCGTTTACCGCAGGCGAGCGTGTCGTACTGCTGATCGATGAGATCGACAAAGCCGATATCGAATTCCCTAACGACCTGCTCCAAGAGCTGGACCGTATGGAGTTCCACGTTTACGAAACCGGCGAAACCATTCGTGCGGAACAGCGCCCGATTATCGTGATCACCTCCAATAACGAAAAAGAGCTGCCGGATGCCTTCCTACGCCGCTGCTTTTTCCACTACATCGAATTTCCCGACCGCGACACCATGCAGGCCATTGTGGATGTCCACTTCCCCGATATAGCACCACGAATGGTCAGCGAAGCGTTAAACGTATTTTTCGATCTGCGTAATGTTCCAGGGCTCAAGAAAAAACCCTCTACCTCAGAGCTGGTGGATTGGCTCAAGCTGTTAATGGCCGACGAGCTAGCCCAGGAAGAGCTGTATAACCGCGACCCGTCAAAAGCCCTACCTCCCATGGCGGGCGCGCTGGTTAAAAACGAGCAGGACACCCACCTGCTAGAGCGCCTGGCGTTTATGATGCGCCGCCAGAAAAACAGCGGGCGCTAAGCCATGTTTATTGGTCTGTTTGATGCCCTCAAACGCGCGGGTGTGCCCGTCTCACTGCGCGAGCTATTGGATCTTCACGCCGTGGTCGAGCGCGGCGTGGTGTTTGCCGATATGGAGGCGTTTTATCAGGTGGCTCGCACGGTCATGGTCAAAGATGAACGCTACTTTGACCGCTTTGACCGTGCCTTTGCCGCCTGGTTTAAAGGCCTGGAAGACATGAATTCAGCCATTGAAGCGTTGATACCTGATGAGTGGCTGCGCCGGGAGTTTGAAAAACAGCTGACCGACGAAGAGAAAGCCAAGATCGAGTCCCTGGGTGGCTTAGAAGAACTCATCGAGACGTTTAAAAAACGCCTGGAAGAGCAAAAAGAGCGCCACGCGGGCGGCAACAAATGGATTGGCACCGGCGGCACCAGCCCCTTTGGGGCGTATGGCTACAACCCTGAGGGCATTCGCATTGGTCAGGATGGCTCGCGCCACCGCCGTGCCACCAAGGTGTGGGACGAACGGCGCTTTCGGGATTACGACGACTCGCTGGAACTCGGCACCCGCAATATCAAAATGGCCCTGCGGCGGCTGCGCAAATTCGCTCGCCAAGGGGCGTTAGAAGAGTTTGACGTGGACAGCACCATCCGCGAAACCGCCAAAGATGGTGGGCTACTCAACGTGCAGATGCGCCCGGAGCGCCATAACGCCGTTAAAGTGCTGCTGTTTTTAGATGTGGGCGGCTCCATGGATGACCATATTCGCGTGTGTGAAGAGCTTTTCTCGGCGGCCCGCTCAGAGTTCAAACACCTGGAGCACTACTACTTTCATAACTGCTTATACGAAGGCGTTTGGCGCAATAACCAGCGCCGGGGCAACGAGCGTATTCCCACTATGGATGTGCTGCACACCTACGGCGCGGATTACCAAGTCGTGATTGTGGGCGATGCCGCCATGTCACCCTACGAAATAACGCACCGTGGCGGTAGTGTGGAGCACTTTAACGACGAAGCGGGTGGCGTATGGCTTAAGCGCCTGACCGATACGTTTCCGCGACTAGCGTGGCTTAACCCTATGCCACCGCGCGCCTGGGAGTATACGTACTCTACCCAGCTGATCCGCGAAATCATCGAAGACCGCATGTACCCAATGACGATGGAAGGCCTAGAAACCGCCATGCGCCAGTTGGCCAAGTAGATAGAGAAGGCAAAAAAAATGCGCCCCGCTTCATAGCGGGGCGCGCTTTACATACGCTGAATGGCCACGCTAGCCAGTTACACCATTCGCTTTAGCACATCGTGATTGGTTAGTCTGCGGTGCAACACTGCTATCACGATATGGCCGACGATCAGCGCCAACATCGCCCAGCCTAGCTCGCCGTGTAGCAAGCTGCCAAGGTCTGTCATCCAGGCAATTTTTTCACCCTCAAAGCCCGGCATTAGGTTAACCCCCAACACATCCAGCGAACGGCCTGAACCGTATTGGCGGATGAGTGCAATGGTGGGTACCGCTATCATCAAACTATACAGTGCCAAATGACCCAGTTTAGCCATCACGCTCACCGACGGCGGACGCCGCGATACGTTTGCCAGCGCCCAAACAGCTCGAAGAACAACCAGCACCAGGAGCACAACGCCCAGTTGGCTGTGAGTACCCCATAAAAAAGACTCAAGCGCGGTGTCTTCAAAGAAAACGCGCGCCGCTGCACTGCTAAATTGCCATACAAACAGCAGCGCCATCGCCCAGTGTAACGCCCTGCTCACCACACCATAGCGGGAGTCGGTATCCCTAATCGCTAGCGCCATGCGCTTCATCCTCTTCAGCAACCGTTAATACGCATGCATTTTACCGGGCTAAACAAACAACATCGTGACAACAATGCGCATTTTTGTTGCTTAAAATGGAACACCTCGTTGCAGCGAAAAGTTGCAAAGAAAACCGGCTAGTTTTGCAACCAGCCGGCGTTGAAACAGCATCTTTTAGACCGGTTTCTTCTAAACCAGTGTTTTGCTTCACTAGCTCACCGGCTTTTCCTCTGCTTCTACGGGCATATCCTCTTCTACGTGGATAGGCTCATCGGCTTCATCTTCCGCATGGCTGCGCGAACGATGCTCAATCATAAAATAAAGAATGACCCCAATACCTAAGCCCCATGCAGCGCCGTGCGTGGCCAACACCACCCCCATAATGCCAGCGACCCCCATGGCCGTTGCGTTTTTGATCTGCTCTACCGCCACCGCGATACACAGGTAGCCGGTAATCAGTAGGGTAATCGACAGCGCAATAGGCAATACCGGACGAAATAGCGTTACCAGCGGCAGTAAGAACAGCGCCAAAAAGCCGACTATCCAGAACACCGATGCGCCGGAGTAAATAGTATCCATAGCACCGCGACCATACCGGTAGCGTTCAGCAATGGTGGCCATCGCACCGGTAAAAAGCGGCCCTGCTAAGCCCGGGTAAGGCGCAAATAGAGAGTGCATTAGGTTGCGCAAGCCGGTAATCAGGTGAACACGATCAACGTTGACCTCGATTTTTTCATCGGGGCGCAAATGATCCACACGCTTAATCAGACTCTGCCCGACAATGATGTCACCAAAGGCAATAATGTAAGCGATAATCGCGGTGGGAATGGCCGCAACTAACAGGTCAATACCCGGCGCACCAATGGTAAACGGCAAGTAGGCCCAAATACCGCCAAAGTCAGGAATGGCAATGCCCCACTCCACCTTAGGCATGGGGTACTCCGCTACCCCCCAGCCAATGGCCATGGTGATTAACATACCCGGCACCATGCCATAGGCAGCGATATTACGCGCCCAGCGGAATTTTTCCGTCAGGTCACGAAACGAGAGCGAAAAGAGGACATAGAGCGTTAACAAGCCGCCAATGCCTAGCGAGATGGGCGTTTCATATAGCCGGCCGCCCACGCTGATTTCGCCACTAATTGCCGCGATACCTGCGCCGAGCAAAATGCCCGCTTTAATGGAGTCCGGCACGCTGTTAACCAGTTTCGTACCTAAGCGCGTCACGGCCATGAACAAGAAAATCGCCGTGACCATCAGCTGCAGCGCCACCATCGCACGGATGGCGTCTGGCCCCGGCTCAAACTGGCCTATAAAAAGTAGCACCACGGGAATAGCCGGGGTAATCCACCCGGCGACAAAAGGCACCCCAAGCAAGGGAGGCAGAATAAAACCGATACCACACACCACGACATACGCGAGCGCTACTTCATAGGGAAGCCCTAAGTACTGCTCTAACAGCGGAATCATCCCCAGCCCGATAACAAACATGACCAGCGCTTGAATGGTCTCGGGTATTTCCCAACGGAAATGGATAAAAGGCAAGCGAACTTTGAAGGGGCCTACGGGCCAGTAGGGATGTTCTTCCCCATATTTACGTTTGAGCAGCACAGCGTTTCCTCACGGTGTCTGGTTATTCATTATTAATATCCTTGAGTATTGTTGTTGTTAGTGAAGTGCTTTTTACTCAGCTATTAATCAAGATAACATTCGACCTTTCGTGCATGGCTTTGCCAAACAACGTCTAACCGTGAAGCAATCACAAAAGCATAACCGCTTAATAAGCAGCAAATACCCCTAAAATCGGCTAAAACTTGTTAAGATAACGCTTATTGGCAAACAACAGCTCACAGCAAAACGACGTTAACGTAAACGTTATCTTTTAGTCTTATAGAGAAAAAGCCGCCTGGCTTATCGCGGCGGCCTTAGGCTCAAAGCGTACTAGGGACGTTATTCAAACCCAGCAAAAATGCTTCCTTAGCCTCAGAAAACGCGCTGGGATCATGCTTAAATCGGCGCAAAATGAGCGTCTCGTCCAACACCAACGTGGGCGCTAACTCATCGATGCGTTTAGCAGGGTGGCGTGCGCCTAAACCGATCCGTTTACCTTCTCCATCAAACCAGCGCTTAATACCGCACTGCTGGTAAAACGCTTCCTCTTGAGCATTATCCACCTCGACACGCAGCGGCGCTTTTAAGCTAAGCTCACTGATTAAGCGCGCTTTAGCGCCCTGTTTAAATTCACATGCGTGGGTAACGGTCATACCCTGGCCTGTCTCGTCCAGCACCAGCAGCGCCAACGCCAGGGGCTTGCCCGAACCGTCCACCCCCGCCAAAAGGCGTGCGCCTTCTTGGGCAAACAGTACGTTTTTAGTACCGGTAAAGACCACTAGCGGTGTTAGGCCTGCCTGTTGGCCATACACTTCTGCACACAACTTAGCCAAACACGCATCGCGCGGCTTACTCTGACTTACATGGACTACCTTCATTACGCTCTCTCTTTGCGCTTGAACGTGACGCCAAAACGACTCTGGCGCGTTTTAAAAGCTCGCCAGCCTAGAGCAAAGCCATCGCAATCACCACCCTATTAATAAAAGGGAACCACATTCAACAACCATAGTCGCATGGGAGGCGAAACGGCTATTTTGTCGTTAAGGAGAACGAATGCCACAGTTTAATAACGATCCCACGCTTCCCAAGCCCAGCTTTCCGGGCAGCCATATGGTCATTGATGACCACTATGTGTTTATTTCAGGCCTTACCGTTGCCGACATTTCTAATGGTCAAGCGACACTTGGCAACGTTAAAGAGGAAACACAGCTAGTAATGCACAAGCTTGAGCGCATGCTAGAGCAAGAGGGTGGCAGCTTAGCGGATGTGGTGAGAGTCGATATACATTTAGCAGATTTAAAACAGATCAGCGCGCTGGACAGTGTCTATGCGGAGTTTTTCGAACCAGGCCGTTATCCGGCCCGCACCTGCACGGAATCACCCCACCTTTGCGGCGGTAGCTCGGTGGAAATCACGCTGATGGCGCAGCGCCCTAAGAAAGACACCGCAGCGGAATAATCCTTGTTATCACTTTAATAACCCCAACACCGCGTCAATATCCAGATGCTCTTCTAGCGTATCGGCCAAGCGCTCCAGGGCCTGTTCGCGGTGAGTGTTGTAATCGACGCGCCCTGCTTCGGCTAACCCAAGCTTGGTAAGCAGCGCTTGGCAGACTTCTGGGTGGTCAAACAGGCCGTGCAGGTAAGTGCCGATTACTTGGCCATCCTCACTGACGGCACCATCTAGATGGGTGCCTAAATCAAATAGCGGCCTGCTCAGTGCCGGGCCTTCACTAACGCCGTTGTGAATCTCGTACCCTTCCACCTTTGCTGTTCCCCCCACCAGCACGCCGCCCACGTTGCGAAGCTGCTTGCCGGGCACCATACGCGTGGTCAGCGGTAAAAGCCCCAACCCGGTGACTCTTCCAGGCTTGCCTTCCAGCCCATCGGGGTCATCCACCCACTCTCCTAGCATTTGAAAGCCGCCGCAAATGCCCAGCACTTTGCCGCCGTAGCGCAGGTGGCGCGTCATTGCCGCGTCCCAGCCTTGGCGCTTTAGCCAGGCTAAATCGCTGGCGGTGCTTTTACTGCCGGGAAGCACGATCACATCGGCGGGGGGAATGGGTTGGTCCGGCCCGATAAAGCTGAGCGATACCTGTGGATGCAGACGCAGCGGATCGAAATCCGTGTGGTTGCTGATGCGCGGCAGCGCAGGCACGATGACGTTGAGCGTTTGGCGCTCTTTTTCAGCCTGGACGGTGCCGATGCTGTCTTCGGCATCTAGCAGCAAGCCTTGAAGATACGGCAGCGTACCCAGCACGGGCTTTTGGGTACGCGCTTCTAACCACTCAAGCCCTGGCTCCAGCAGCGCAATATCGCCCCGAAAACGGTTGATAATAAAGCCTTTGGTACGTGCCTGTTCACTGTCACTCAAGAGCGCCAGCGTGCCGACCAGCTGGGCAAACACGCCGCCACGGTCAATATCGCCCACCAGCAGTACCGGGCAGTCGGCGGCCTCCGCAAAGCCCATATTGGCAATATCGCCTTTGCGCAGATTAATTTCCGCTGGGCTACCTGCACCTTCGGCAATGATCACATCGAAGCGGCTTTCCAGCGCTTGCCACGCCGCCATCACGCTCTCTTGGGCAGTGCGTTTGAAGGCGTGATAGTCCAACGCGTCCATATGCCCATACACCTTGCCGCGCAGAATCACCTGAGCGCCCCGGTCAGTTTCCGGTTTTAGCAGTACCGGGTTCATATCACTGTGAGGAGCGACACCCGCTGCCTGGGCCTGTAGCGCGGTGGAACGACCAATTTCACCGTCATCGCTGGTCACCGCACTGTTCAGCGCCATATTTTGCGGCTTAAACGGGGTTACAGAGATGCCACGGCGTTTGAGCACACGGCAAAGCCCCGCTACCACGGTGCTTTTTCCTGCATCTGAGGTGGTGCCTTGAATCATCAGTGTGGTCATAGCGCGCCTATTACCAAGCGTAGGTGTAGTTCACCATGGCCGCTGAATCACTCGAAGCGTCAGCATCGTGGCCCGGCTCTCGGGTATGCAGCAGGTTGAACTGCCACTGGCTGCGCGCACTGGCCGCAAACCCATAGCCCAGCTCGATGTCGAGCTGGCGACCAGACGGCTCAAGTGAGGCGCTTCGCGTCTCACGCACTACGCTGCCATCCAAGCGGCGCCCTACGGGCACATCGAAGTTCGCCGTGGCGCTGTCAATGCGCAGCGGCTGGCGCAAGGTGAGTGCCCAGCGATCGGCGCGCTCACTCTCACCTTGCCACTGTAGACCTAACGCCATTTGCTGCGCGCGCATGCTGTCCACACGGGTCAGAAGGCCGCTGCCAGTCGCGCTGCCCTGCCCCTGTTCGAATTCCGCAAAACCACGGAAGCCATCCACCTGGGCCTGCAAGCTAATGCCCACAAAGCGCATCTGATTATCGTCACCCAAGCCCAGTGCGCCGCTGCCGTTAGCGCCCAATAAGCCCTGCTGCTCGGTCAGCTGGCCGACATAGCTGTCGATACTCAGCCCTGGAGCGATTTGCCATGCAAGTCCTACGTCGGAGCGCTGTGCCTGGTAGTCACTGGCCACATCGTCTGCAACATTCCCCGCCCAATGGGAGGCCGTCATACTGAGCCGTTCGCCGACCGCATAGCGGGTTTCGATGCCATCAACCTGCTCAAAAGCCTGGGTGAGCGCCGAGCCCGCCTGAAACGAGATCATGGGCATCATGCCTAGCTCTGCGTAGTTGCCCATGGGGCTGGACTGATCGCCTGAAAAACGAAAGGCACTGAGCTGTGCGTTGCCGAAGGTGCCGTCAAAACGGCTGGACAGTAGCTCACCGTAGGCGGTGCTGCTGGTGGTAAAGCGATAATTGCCCTCAATAGCCGTCTGGGTGGTCGCTTGCGATGAGGAGGCGCTAGCCATCTGCTGCATCTGATCGCGAAGCTGGACGGCCCGTGCGGTGCGGGGCTGCGTATTGTGCCCTAAATCAATGGCATAATCTCGCCCCAGTGCGTCAAATGCCACCACATTCTCTAGTACGCGCGAAGTGGAAATCGCATCGCCATAGGCATCGGAAAGCTGCAGATAAGAGGCACCGGCCAGCGCTCCGCCCTCTGCCACACGCTGACTTTGGCTGACGAGCAGATCGCCTTCAGGCGCAAGGGCAGCGTCAATATCAGCAATGCCTTGGCCTAAATAGAAGGCACCGCAGTTAAGCGTGCCGCTAGCGCCGCAGTTATTCTGCTGAAAAAGGGCGCTCTCCTGGCTTGCCGTATCCAACAGGCGCTGGCTAGCCTGCTGAGCCGTTAAATGTGGCCATTGCCCCGCAATCCCCGCGGCATACTCAGAAATTTGTGCCGCTGAAATCGACGTGCCCTGAGCGCCCACCCTTCGGTTGACGAAATCCGTTCCAATAGAGCGCGCCTGCAACTGAGCATCGTCCCCTGGGTAACTACTCGCCGGATGAATATTGCCATTCGCCGTGGTACCCACAGCGATTAGCATCATCTCGTAAAGCCCAGGCTGGCTTGTGTAAATAGGGTTACCCTGGGTGTCGATAGCGCGACCGGTATTACCGGCGCTCACCACGTAAATCGCGCCTTTACCGCCGTTAGCATCAACAACACGCTGGTAAGAGGTAGCCGAAGTCACCCCATTAAAAGAAAGCCTGGGGTCACTGGCCTCTAAGCGGCGGGAAAAGCTCGCGTTAATTACCCTGGCACCGCGACTGGCCGCTTCACCAATAGCGTAATCGAGTGCGTTACTGTAGGTATTACCTAGGCTATCTTCTACTTTCAGCAGGTCTAAGCGGGCATTACCCAAATTGCCGCTAGTAATCGCGGAGGAAACGGCATTGCCGTGCCACTCATCAAAACCACTAACATCTGATGTTCCGCTATAAACATCTAAACTGTCGATCACTCGCTCGCTGTTAATGATGGAGGCGACATCGAACGCACTATCAGCCACCGCCACTCTTACCAAACCAGGCTCAAGCGTTGCCGGAGCTTGGCTGACACTCAAACTAGGCGTATGTGTGCCTTGGCTGCTGTCGCCACCGCCACCGCCACCGCCACCGCCACCGCCACCGCCACTTGAACCACATCCTGATAATGACAGCGTGCCGAACGCGACCCCTACCGCTAGGAAGAGAGGGCGGCGCTCAAACATGAGGGCCACCTAGGTATTTAATTAAAGTAAACATGGGATTCGTTACTCGTTTCAATGCAGGGGATGAGACGCCGGAGCATTAAATACTGATAAAAATAACGAATCAAGTTAATAAAAGCATGAAAAAAATCATCAAATAGAACGCTTAATAGAATTAAATAAAGCTGATTGATATTATATTTATAGATAAAACACCTAATTAAGCTACCGGTTATTTTAAAGATTACGCGTCTTAAAGTGACGTGCCACTTCTTAAATCAATAAGAAAGCCACCAGAAACACCGCTTATCGCTCAATTAAATTAGGCGCCATGCATGAGGAGGCCCTTTGGCGCTTTTTAACATCAATGTCACTCTAAACGGGCGTAATGTCGTGCTGAAGGGGCATACATCAGCAGACAGCCTCAGCATTTTCCGCTAGGGTAGCGGCCCCCCCCCCCACGCTGCCATACGACGATGGATTTCATGCAAGAGTTGCTTAACGACATTGCCACCCAACTTGCCCTGGAAACTGAGCGGGGCAAAGTAGCGGACTACATCCCACAATTAGCCCATGTCGATCCAAACCAGTTTGCGATTAGCTTGGCCACCATAGATGGCCAGCGCTTCTCTGCGGGCTGCGCCACCACGCCGTTCTCAATCCAGAGTATTTCCAAAGTATTCACACTGACCATCGCACTGGGCAAATGGGGCGACGGGCTGTGGTCTAAGGTCGGCCGCGAGCCTTCCGGCGACCCGTTTAACTCAATTGTTCAGTTAGAGCATGAGGGAGGTAAACCGCGTAACCCATTTATCAACGCCGGGGCCATTGCGGTAGTGGATGCCATTATGATGGGCCACGAACCCAAAGAGACCCTGGCGGAAATATTGAGCTTTGTGCGTTACATTGCTGACGACAGCAGTATCTGCTTTGACCATCAAGTCGCCGCCTCAGAAATGCAGCACAAAGACCGCAATGCATCGCTTGCCCATTTTATGAAAGCCTTTGGCCATCTGCGCCACGATGTCGACAAAGTGCTGGGCACCTACTTCCACCAGTGCGCCATCGCCATGAGCTGCGAGCAGCTTGCCCATGCGGGTCTGTTCCTAGCCTCAGACGGCGTTAACCGCCCTAGCAACCTGCGCGTGGTATCACCCCAGCGGGCGCGACGGATTAACTCGCTGATGATGATGTGCGGCCACTACGATGCGTCGGGAGAGTTCGCTTTCCGTGTCGGCCTGCCGGGCAAAAGTGGTGTAGGTGGCGGCATTTTAGCAGTTGCACCTGGACGTGGTGCGTTGGCCGTGTGGTCACCCGGTTTGGATAAATACGGCAACAGCCTGTTGGGTACACGTGCACTGGAAATGTTTGTGCAAGATACCGGCTGGTCGGTGTTTGGGCACTAGTTCACTGCTCACTTTCAAGCAAGGGAGAATGTTGGGCGGCTTCCCATGCTTGCACCTGCTGCTTGGTTTCAATGCCCCAGCGGTAGCCGCCCAGCGCGCCGCTTTGTTGAATCACCCGGTGGCAGGGAATCCATAGGGCTATCGGGTTAGCACCGACGGCATTACCCACTGCACGAGACGATTTTGGCGACCCCAGCGCCTGCGCAATATGGGAGTAGCTGGCAAGCTGCCCATCAGGAATCATCAGCAGCGCTCGCCAAACGTTAATCTGGAAGTTGGTACCGCTAACGTGCAGCGACAGCGCCCCCGTCGCGGCGTCGTGTTGTGGCTCAAACAGCGCCTCGACCGCATAACGGGTGGCGTCTGGCTGGTGGCGCAACGTGCAGCGCGGCCAATCAGCGGCCAGCTGAGTAAGAATATCCGCCTCTGGTGTGGCGGCAATAAAACCCATGCGGCAAATTCCCCTGGGGGTAGCCGCCACCAACACCTCGCCAAACGGCGTGGGATGCACGCCATAGGCAATCTCCACGCCCTCCCCTTGGCGCTTGAATTCCCCCGGCGTCACCGCTTCCAGCGTCACAAAATGATCGTAAAGCCGCGAACCACCGCTTAGCCCCAGCGCCTGGGCGGTATCGGTTAGACTCTGGGCAGAAGCAATCAGCTGCTTACCCCGCGCCAGCGTCAGCGCCTGTAGAAAGCGCTTCGGGCTGATGCCTGCGTAGCGGCAAAACAGCCGTTGGAAATGGAACGCGCTCAAATGCACCGTTGCCGCCACCGTTTCCAAACTGGGCTGCTGGGCGGCATTCGCCACCATAAAGGCCATGGCTTTTTCAATCCGGGCGTAGTCGTTCATCGCTTCATTCTCACGGGCCACATTGCGGAGTAGAGCTTATGTACGCTCCAGCTTACCCAGCAAAGGCGCCAAACCCCACCCGAATCTTGCGCAAGTCATGCATCAATTTTGTGCAATACGCCGACAGCGCTCTCTCGCAAACTGCCACCTCCCTTCAGGAGGAACATTATGAACACATCGCTACTGTTACCCATGTCGGCGTTTGCTCTGGCGGCGTCTATTTCACCAGGGCCAGTTAATATCGTTTGTTTAAGCAGCGGCACCCACTACCCCATTCATAAAGGTTTCATCTTCGTGACGGGGGCGACGCTGGGCTTTCTCGTGCTGTTTCTTGGTATTGGCGCAGGCCTCTACTCGCTGCTGAATGTGATGCCCTGGCTGGAGGAGGCGCTAAAATGGGCAGGTATCGTGTTCTTACTCTATCTAAGCGTTCGTTTGCTCCAGCACAATGGCCATGTAGGGGAACACACCCCACATAAAGCTCCTGGCTTTTTCACTGGGGCTGCCATGCAGTGGCTAAACCCCAAAGCGTGGCTGGCCTCGGCAGCGGGCATTGGCGCGTACACCAATGGTAACGACCCTTATCTGATTGGCCTGTTTGCCCTTCTATATCTACCAATCTGTTGGCTTTCCCTGGCAAGCTGGGTTTACGCGGGGGTATTTCTAAAACGCTATATGCACCGCTCCGTGGTGCTACTAACGATCAATCGCTGCCTGGCAGCAGGCTTGGCAGGCAGCGCGTTATTTCTACTTTTTGAATAAGGGTGCGCGGTATTGATTTGGCGTAGCAGCTACCAGCCGCTTGAACGTACGTTGAAAATGGGGCTGATCGTTAAACCCCGCCGTTAGTGCCGCCTCAACAATCGGTTGGCCTTGCCTTAACGCCGCTTGTCCTAGCTGAATGCGTTGGTTGATCAGATAGGCATGAGGCGTTAAGCCATAGTGCTGCTTGAACGAACGAATCAGATGCCCCGCGCTGTATCCCGTTTGTTGGGATAAATCATCCAGCGAAATATCGCGTGCGCAGTGTTCGCGCAGATAATGCGCCACCTGCGCCAGCAGTTTTGGCGTTGGCGGTTGCGCCAGCGGCGGCTCTTCTGCCAGTTCAATCATCAGTGTCGTTAGATAAGTTGTTAATGTCTGCTGTTTGAGGTCAATCGTGCCTTGCTCATCCAATAAGCAATCGGCCATTTCGCAAAACTGGGTATAGAGAATAGGCTGGCGGATGACCGCCGTGGCGATGTCTTGCCACTCTAAGGAGGGCAGCAGACCAAGTTGATAACGTAGTTCACTCAACCAACAGCTGTCGACATAGAGCATTAAATACGCCCAAGGTTGATCAGCGACTGGGTTGCAGGCATGTACCCAGTGTGGGTTCATCATGACCAAGTCACCGGCGCTAATCTGATGCGATGCATCCCGATATAGAAAGGTGCTGACACCGGCGGTCACCGCCCCCAGCGACCAGTGCGCATGACTATGTGGTGCATAACACACCTGCCGCGCATCCATTATCTTGCGCAGCTCGACATGTGGCATATGCTCATCACGCCAGAAAATAGGCAATACATGATTCATCCGCTTATCGGACTCCCTAATATACTGAAGGCGAATGTCATCGCATTTGGCCCTACACCGGGTGAACATACCCTTCAAATTGCAGCATAGTCTAAGCTGGACAATAGCACAGCGCGCGCACAGTATGGGCCGCCAGACAGGCTCTAGATAAGCCAGATTGCATAGGAATTCGCAATGCCATTAACGTCAGGAGGACACTTTGGCCAATCGTATGAATAACCCAGACCATCGTGATGCGATTACCCTGTTTGCTCGCATGGGCTACGCGTCACGCGGCATCGTTTATGTATTAGTGGGTGGCCTCGCCGCCCTGGCAGCCTTTGGGCAAGGCGGCCAAACCGAGGGCAGCCGGGGCGCTTTAGAACGGGTGCTCACCGCCCCGTTTGGAAAAATCATGCTAGGTCTCATTGCTGTGGGTTTGGTCGGCTACGCTATGTGGCGGACGATCCAAGCCGTCAAAGACGCCGACCATCACGGCAACGGTGCCAAAGGCTTAGCCATTCGTTCGGGCTTGTTAGCCAGCGCCGTCACCCATACGCTGCTAGCTTTTTTTGCCGCCACGCTCATCTTTCAGTTTGCGGGTTCTTCGGGTGGTTCCGGCAGCGGCTCCCAAGGGGCAGCGGATTGGCTCATGCAACAGCCCTTTGGCCGCTGGTTGGTAGGCGGGACCGGGTTAATTGTGATTGGCGTTGGCGTGGCTCACGCTGTTAAAGGCTATAAGGCCAAATTCGACAAACATTTTGCGATGCCACCACAAACTCAACAATGGGCTTACCCCATCTGCCGATTCGGCTTAGTGGTTCGCGGTCTGGTCTTTTTAATAGTAGGGAGCTTTTTTATCATCGCGGCCTACCAAATTAATCCCGATCAAGCAGGTGGTATGGGCGAAGTCTTCAGCACATTGCGCAGCCAACCCTTCGGCCAATGGTTGCTTGCCTTTGTCGCCCTGGGGCTCTTTGCGTTTGGTCTCTACAGCCTTTTAGCAGCTGTCTATCGCCGCATTAATACTGAAATGTAGAGAACCATCTGATGCTTTCAACAACCCACACGAAACAGTGGTTCGAGCGTATTAATGGCTCGAAAAACATGCTGTGGTTACTCGGCACGCTCTCTTTTTTAGAAACCATTATTTTGCCAATTCCCATTGAACTGGTGTTAATCCCGCTCATGGCGATGAACAAGCAGCGCATTTGGGCAATAGCCACCGCGACGACCCTCGGCTGCCTGATAGCGTCCATTGTGGGCTATGCCGTTGGCATGGTGCTGTATCAATCCATAGGGACATGGTTTATCGAATTTATGGGAATGGAGCAGAGCTATCAGGCGTTTCAGGACGTCTTTAACCAGTACGGCTTTGCCGCCATTTTGGCGATTGGTATTTTGCCCATTCCGTTTCAGGTTGCGATGATTACCGCGGGCCTTTCTGGCTATCCCATTGTGCTTTTCGCCCTAGCGGCGTTCATCGCACGCGGGTTGCGCTATTACGGCATTGCCTGGCTAGTACACCGCTTTGGCCACCGAGTAGAAACGATGTGGAAGCGCCATGCGCTTAAAACCAGCCTGGCGCTGGGCATAGTGGTACTGGTAGCGGCCGTCGGTTTTCAGACGCTAGCGGGGGTGATGATGTCGCATTGATCGCCAAACCGAAAATCGACCCACCTTCTGGCTACCCACCTATCGACTGAGGAGCTAGGCCTTATTGCTATTATCCAGCGGTAAGGTTCCGTACTCTTTCACCGGTTGAATCGCAAAGTTGCTGCGAATATCGCTCACGCCTGGTAAGCGCAGCAACGTCCCCGTTAAAAACGCCTCGTATGCTGCCAAGCTGGGCACGACCACCTGTAGCAGAAAATCAGACTCACCAGATACCAAGTGCGCAGTCACTACTTCCGGCAGTTTAACCACAGCCTCTCGAAAGGCATTGGCTTGCTCTTCATGGTGGCGCTCCACTTTTATGCCCACAAACACCGTTAACTCCAGCCCAACGCTTCGGCGATCAAGCTCTGCATGGTAACCACGGATAATGCCGCTAGCTTCCAAGCGCCGCACTCGGCGTAAACAGGGAGACGGCGACAAATTCACTTTCTCCGCAAGCTCCACATTGGTTAAGCGAGCATCCCCCTGTAGTAACGCAAGAATGAGGCGGTCGGTCGCATCTAACTGATCACTTGGCATAAGCAAGTATTTTCCTACTACTGATTAGCATAAAACACCAATAACAACTGATTTATGGGCGCAAATGGCAAGAAATCACTCATGAACTTAACGGTATCATGCCTTTTATGAAGCCACCACGTGCATGTTGAGGAAGCGGCCATGGAAATCGGTCTTTTTATTAGCGCTTTAGCCATTGTTTACCTGATTCCAGGGCCGGATATGCTGTTAGTGCTGCATACCAGTAGCACGCTGAGCCGCAAGCATGGATTCGCGACAGCGTTAGGGCTAGCCATCGCCCGAGGGCTGCATGTGGCGTTAGCAGGCCTAGGCTTAGCGGCCCTATTTGTCGCTGCCCCATGGCTGTTTGATACCGTTCGTTACCTTGGTGCTGCCTACTTGGTTTGGGTGGGCGTACAGTTAATTCGTACCCATCAAGGCGCAGATACTCACCACCCGCACGCATCGCTCACCGGAAGCTATTACCTGGCTTGGAGACGAGGCTTTTTAACGAATCTGCTGAACCCAAAATCGCTGCTTTTTTGTTCGGTGTTATTACCCCAGTTTGTTCACACACAACAGGGGGGCGTTGCGCTTCAATTTACTTTATTGGGGATTGTTCTGGTGGGCGTGGGGCTTTTGTATGACTCGCTATATGCCTGTTTAGGCGCACAAATGCAGCGCTGGTTTGCCAACCATCAAAAAAGACAAACCTTACAACGCTGGGTCTTTGGAACACTCATTATCGGCTTTGCCGTGCGGTTAGCATCTTAACGGGCGCTGTTGAAAGTCAGCCTTGAGAGAATAACCGCTGCCAGCGGGCCTGATTAGCCAACGCGCTATATGTGCACATACTAAGCATTCACGTACTAAGCATGCACATACTAAGCAGCCAGCTGGCAGCAAACGTTATGCACCGTCTTGCTGATTATCCGGCGCAGACGCCTGATGCTTCGCTTTCATATCTTTAAACGCTTCCATAATGTCCATAGGTAGCGGGAACACAATGGTTGAAGCATTTTTATTGCTCATATCACTCATGGTTTGCAGATAACGCAGCTGGAGTGCGGCGGAGTTTTCTTGCATGACATTAGCGGCTTCCACAAGCTTTTTCGATGCCTGTAGTTCACCCTCTGCGTGAATGACCTTGGCGCGACGTTCACGTTCTGCCTCTGCTTGGCGAGCAATGGCGCGAATCATGCTCTCATCCAGATCGACATGTTTGATCTCAACGTTCGCAACTTTTATGCCCCATGCTTCCGTCTGGGTATCGATGATCTCTTGAATATCATCGTTCAGCTTATCTCGTTCAGAGAGCATCTCATCAAGGTCATGCTTACCTAGTACAGAGCGAAGGGTTGTTTGCGCCAATTGGCTAGTGGCCTGGGTAAAGTTCTCCACCTGAATAATCGCCCTCTCAGGGTCAACCACGCGAAAGTACAGCACGGCATTCACTTTTACCGTCACGTTATCTTGGGAAATCACGTCTTGCTCGGGCACATCCATCGTGATGACGCGCAAATCCACGACTTCCATCTTTTGAACGCCAGGAATCACAATCACCAGCCCTGGCCCTTTCACCTTTTGGTAGCGCCCAAGAAAGAACACTACCCCTCGCTTATACTCGGGCAAGATACGCAGAGAGGCAGCAAATAGCATTACTACCAACACAACGGGAACAAAATAAGAAAGGATCATTGCACACCTCGTCTAGCCGTTGGTTTTGATTAATAAGGCTCCACATGGACAGTGAGACCATTAAGCCTCACGACCTTTAAGGTATCGCCTTGCTTAACGGGCACCTCACACGCTGCGTTCCACCGTTCACCATGAAGTCGCACATGGCCTTGCTCTTGAAAGTCCTCTAATGCAATAGCTTCAGCACCAATAAGCTGTTCTACCCCCGTGTGTGCGGGGCGTCTACGTAGCGTGGCAAATCGAGTGAGTGTCCATAACATCAAACTGGCTGAAATGAGCGCTACCCCACCAATCAGAGGTAACGAAATAGCCAGGTATTCCGCGTCCATCAGCATTACCGAGCCAAGCACAAAGGCCACAATGCCCCCCACGCCTAGTACACCAAAACTGGGGAGTAGCGTTTCCCCCACCATGAGCGCTAGCCCCACCACCACCAACGCTAGTCCCGCGTAGTTGATGGGCAGTACCTGAAAGGCAAAAAGTGCTAATAAAAGCGAAATAACACCGATGGTGCCTGGGAATAGGCTACCAGGGCTTGATAGCTCAAAAATGAGTCCGTAAAAGCCAATAATCATCAGAAAGTAGGCAATATTGGGGTTCGTGATCAGCGACAACAGCTGGGTACGCCAATCTGGATCAAAACGCTCGACGATCATATTCTCTGTCGCTAACGTGATCTCTCCTTGCTCCATCACCACCGTCATGCCGTCCAGCTGCGCTAAGAGGTCATCGATGTCTCGTGCGACGACATCAATGACATTCTGCTCCAGTGCTTGGTTAGCCGTGAGATTGACTGCATCACGCACCGCCTCCTCTGCCCACTCAGCATTGCGCCCATGGCGCTCTGCCAAGCCACGAATAAAGCTAACAGCGTCCTCCAGTACCTTTCGCTCCATCGCAGTGCCTTCACGCTCTGCATTAGTTGAAGCGTCGTCGTTTTCTTCCGCATCATCCTCGCTGCCCGGCAAGCCCGAGCCACCCATCTGTACCGGCGTGGCGGAGCCTAAATGGGTCGAAGGCGCCATAGCCGCCACGTGGCTACCATACAGTAGATAAGTGCCAGCGCTTGCCGCACGTGCGCCGCTGGGGGAAACATACATAGCCACGGGGATCTCGGAATTAAGCATGGTTTGAATCATGTCGCGGGTCGTTTCAACCAGCCCGCCGGGCGTATTAAGCTCAACAATCACCAGCTGACTATCGTGCTCTTTAGCGCGACGAAGGCCCCGCTCAAAATAGTCTTTTGTGGCTGGGCCAATGGCGCCCTCAACATTAAGCACTAGCGCGCTGGCACCGCTGCTTTGCGCCACTGCCTGCCAAGTGAATGACAATGCCGCCATCATTACGCCCACCAGCAGTACCCACAGCCAATGCGATTTGAGAGGAAAAGCGTGCATATTCACTCCCGCGCTTTGCGCCATTATCAAAGTCCTACAGCAGTGACCGCTACAACACCACTTGGTTTCACAAAACCTATACAGCCCATGACGACCAGAAAAGAGCCGTAAATATCAAAACCCCTCTTTAACGTAGCAACCCCTGGTTGGGCTCGCCATAAATTAAGTAAAAGTAAGCACTAATGCTTACATTCTTTACATTTCTTGCGTGAACCAGACTCTTATACAGAAGTCGTACCACTAGGACATTTAAGATAAGGAAGATAATGATGCGCACCACCAACGACCGTACAGCCGAAAGCGACACAAAGCAGACCCACTATCAACCACGCGGACTTTCTGATCGCATTGCTTATCGGTTAGTACGTTTCATGCGCTTTTTTGCAGATGCTTTTTTTGCAGGCCGCTATGGCCATCGGGCGGTCATTTTAGAAACGGTGGCCGCGGTGCCCGGCATGGTCGGAGGCGCCATTCAGCATTTACATGCCTTGCGGCGAATTAAAGATGACGACGGCTGGATTCGTACGCTGCTGGACGAAGCTGAAAATGAGCGCATGCACTTAATGACGTTTATCGAAGTGGCCAAACCTAACCGCTTTGAGCGTTTCATTATTATGTTGGCGCAAGGTATTTTCTTTAACCTGTTTTTCTTGCTTTACCTCTGCTCCAGCAAAACCGCCCACCGGGTAGTGGGTTACTTAGAAGAGGAAGCCGTTTATAGCTACACCGAGTACCTAGAGGGAATTGATCGCGGCGAATACGAAAACATCCCCGCTCCGCAAATCGCTATCGACTACTGGAACTTGCCGCAGGATGCTCGGCTGCGTGAGGTGGTGGTTGCGGTAAGGGCTGATGAAGCAGGCCATCGTGACACCAACCATGATTTTGCTGATCAGCTCTCTCAATAACTTTCTCAATAACTTTCTCAATAACTTTCTCAATAACTTTCTCAACAACTTCTCAATAACCCTCTCAGTAACTCTATCAATAGCGCTGTCTAGGCAGTTCTATTTCAATCATGATACTCAGTCGTTTCCACTACTCGTTAAGTTGGCGCCGCTGGTTCAGCGGCGCTGCTGTAACTTCCGCCACGTCTGACCTGTCCTTATTGAATATAATAGCCGCTCACGCGCCACGTGCCGTTTTCAAGATGGGGCGTTACCACCTCCATCACCCTGGGGTTATTTTCAAAACGCGTTTGGAACGTAAACTCCTTGTAGTCCCCTCGCGGTGCGCCGGGCATCGATGTGTACTGCGACACACGCACGCGACGTCGCGCTTGCGCTGCGCCAAGATCCCGCCGCGACAGCGAAATAGTGCGCTGAAGCATGGCCGATGAAAGCGGTGCTTGTAACAGCGGCGAAGCGTTCTCCCACGCCTGCTGATACTCCGCGTTATCAATCATGGCCAACCAGGCTAACGCAGCTTGTTCTGCGGCTTGAACTGACGCCTTGGCGAGGGTCGGAAGAGTAAGCAAAACAACGGTAAAACAAAGGGCAAGTACTTTGCGCATGGCGGGCTCTTTTCGCGGCAGGAGAAGTTAATGACTCTTTACATTATCGGAAAGTTAGCGC
The DNA here is from genome assembly GCF_025643255.1 of Halomonas sp. 7T. Taxonomy (NCBI): domain Bacteria; kingdom Pseudomonadati; phylum Pseudomonadota; class Gammaproteobacteria; order Oceanospirillales; family Halomonadaceae; genus Halomonas; species Halomonas sp. 7T. The sequence goes on from NZ_CP087112.1 coordinate 1,721,322, forward strand.
GATTCTTTAGCCGTTGCATTCATTAGCCACGGTGGCATCTTGCTTCTCAAACCCCAACCGCTCGTTTACTATGCGCCTTCTCATTTATTTCAGCCCTCACCATTAGGCCACTATGTCCGTCAACGCACTCTACACCGACCTTTCCGGCTACTACGATTTGATGTGCGTCGACATCGACTACCAGGCCCAAAGCCACGCCATTCGTCGCCTGCACCAAATTTTTGGCAACGAAGGCAAACGCCACTTGGATTTAGCCTGCGGTACCGGCCCCCATGTGCGCCATTTTCTGGATGCGGGCTACACCAGCAGCGGGTTGGATATTAACCAACCGATGCTGGATCTCGCCGCCCAACGCTGCCCAGAGGCGCACTTCTCACTGCAAGACATGAGTAGCTTTGAGGTCGACGAGCCGCTGGATCTCATCACCTGCTTTCTGTACTCCATCCACTACAGCGATGGCCTAGAGAAGCTAAGCGCCTGCATTGCCAGCGCCCACCGCGCGTTAAACGAAGGCGGCGTGCTCTACTTTAACGGCGTGGATAAGCAGCGCATTAATAACGAGCTCTCCGTGAAGCACACGGCCACGCAGGCAAACGCCACGTTCAGCTTCCGCTCGGGTTGGCACTACAGCGGCCAAGGGGCGCGGCAGTCGTTACGGCTGAGCATTGAGAAAACAGAGGCAGGGGCAACGCAGGTATGGAACGACGAGCACCCCATGGTAGCGGTCAGCTTTAGCGAACTTATCGCCCTGCTGGAGCCCACCTTCGAGGTGCACGTATTTGAGCACGACTACCAGACCATCACACCCTGGGATAACGTCTCAGGCAATGCGATCTTCGTGTGCGTAAAGCGCGAGAGCCTTGCTTAGCCTTTATCGTTCGGGCGCAGCTGAAGCTGAATGCCCATCAGGAAATTGCGTAGCATTTGATCTTTGCACTCACGGTAATTCTTATGGCTCGGCTTGCGGAAAAACGCGCTGAGCTCGTGTGCGCTAAGCGGCAGCCCCACCTGATCAAACACTTCCAGCACGTCTTCCGCTTTCATGTTGAGCGCAATCCGCAGCTTCTGGAACACCATGTTGTTGTTGAGCTGCGACTCTGGCGCAGGCACTGGCCCTTCACGTTTGCCGCGCTTAAAGCTGATAAAACCGTTTAAAAACGCGGCCAGCTCCCGGTTTTTCATAGTCACGAAAGCGTCGTCATCGTCTTTCTTCAGCCACGCGGTGACCTGCGGCTGGGTAACGGGCACTTCTGCCAGCGCGAAGATATCCACGATGGTGTTATCTTTTAAATCAAAGGTGTAGCGGATACGGCGAAAAATATCGTTATTGGTCAAAATCAGGTTCCTAACCGGTAGTTAATGTTGCCAGCAGCTCATCAATTTCTGCTTTGAGTTCGTTATCTTCAATAGTGTGGGCACTGGCTTGGGCCTGCTGCAAACGTTCAATGGCCGCTTGAGTATCGCCCAGTTCCACTTGCAGCGTTGCCATGGAAAAACCAATCGACGCAATATGGTCGTTCGACTGCTTGGCCACCGCCTTATCCAGCGCTTTTTGGTAGATAGGCAGCGCGTCTTCTAGCTCTTCGGTAAAGTCGGCGAGGGTTTCCCACTGCTCCGGGTGGTCTTTCTCGGTGTTCTCGTGCTCAGAGCAGATCGCCTGTAGCTCGGCGTACAGTGCTTCAAAGGTGGCGCGGTCATCTTTGGCAGCGGCCTTCATCAGCTTTTCGGCGAGCTCATACACTGCCTTGTAAATTTTGGTGTTAATCATCGACCACTACCCCTATTGCTTAAAAACGAATGACTCAAAAACAGACTGACCACAAACCCGACAAGCCTAGGCTTCTGGGCGAATGAGGGCATTATACCTTGTGGGGATAGGGGTACGGGGGAAGGTTGGAGGGAAATAAACGAGTATTCGAGCTACGAACTGCTAATTTTACGCTATGCTGCACCACTTTTTATTTTCGACACCCCTTACGACCTTTGTCAGAGCTACTAATGCCCTTCTCAAAACTAGGCTTATCCAGCCCGCTAGTTCAAGCCATTGCTGAACTTGGTTACAAAACACCCACGCCCATCCAGGAACAAGCGATTCCTGTCGTTCTTTCGGGTAAAGACTTAATCGCCACCGCACAAACCGGCACCGGTAAAACCGCTGCCTTTGTGCTGCCGCTGCTGGAAAAATTCAGCAAAGTAGCAGAACCGCTGCGCGGTAAACGCATTCGCGCACTGATCCTGGTGCCAACCCGCGAGCTAGCGGTTCAGGTGGAAGCCAGCGTAGCCCAATACGCGAAGCATACCCAGCTCACCTCGATGGCCGCGTATGGCGGCGTAGATACTGCGCCGCAAAAAGAGCGCTTAATCGAAGGGGTGGATATTCTGGTCGCCACACCGGGCAGGCTGCTGGATTTAGCGCATCAGCGCGCGCTGCACTTTGATGAACTGCAAGTCATGGTGCTGGACGAAGCAGACAGAATGGTGGATATGGGGTTTGTGGATGACATCCACAAAATCATCGTGCGCCTGCCTGCAAACCGTCAGAACCTGCTGTTCACCGCCACCATGACCAACGACGTGCGCGCCATCGCCCACGCATTTTCAGACACCAAGATGACCGACATGGCGGCCGACATTTCCATTACGCCCAATGTCCGCGCCGCCGCCACGATCAAACAGTGGCTGATCACGGTCGATAAAGACACCAAGTCCGCCCTGTTGAGCCACTTGATCAACGAGCAAGAGTGGGATCAGGCGCTGATTTTTGTCGAGAAAAAACACAGTGCCGCCAAGCTGGTCGCCCAGCTGGAAAAACGCGGTATTAAAGCGGATTCCATTCACGGCGGCAGAAGCCAAGCCATGCGCGAGACGGTGTTGGCGCAGTTTAAATCGGGCGAACTGAAGTACTTGGTGGCCACCGGCGTCGCCGCGCGGGGCCTGGATATTGGCGAACTTAGCCGCGTGGTGAATTACGATTTACCCTTCCAGCCAGAAGAGTACATCCACCGCATTGGCCGCACTGGCCGTGCGGGTGCCTCCGGTGAAGCGATCTCGCTGGTCGATATCAGCGACTTCAAAAACCTGTGCGCGATTGAAAGGCGTTTGAAAAACACGATTGAACGCAAAGAAGTGGAAGGCTTCCCGGTCAAAAAAGCCGTGCCCGCGTCTAACTTGAATCACGTTAAAAAAAGTAGCCGTTAAGCGCTAACTAAGAAGCTCACCTTTAAGAATACAGAGGGTGAGCTTCACCTCTACTCAGCGGGCGAAAAAGCGCTCAACAGCTCCGCATTCGTCAGGTATTTCTCCAGCAGCGTAAGCAGCTTCTGAGCGCCGTCAACAGGCTTAAGCGGTGTTAACGCTCGGCGCAGCGTGCGTACTTTTTCAAGATCTTTTGCATCAATTAACAGCTCTTCTCGGCGGGTACTGCTTTTGGCAATATCAATTGCCGGGAAAATCCGTTGATTGGCCACGTCCCGTGATAGCACCAGCTCCATATTGCCCGTGCCTTTAAACTCCTCAAAAATCACCTGATCCATACGGCTTCCCGTATCCACCAGCACGGTGGCCAGAATGGTGAGCGAGCCGCCGTTTTCGATCTTTCGCGCCGCGCCAAACAGCTTGCGGGGTATTTCCATCGCCCGGGAATCCAACCCACCCGACATGGTACGCCCATTGCCCCGCTGCTCGGCATTATGAACCCGCGAAAGCCTTGTGAGTGAATCGATCACGATCATCACATCATGCCCCTCGCCTGCCTGCTTACGCGCCGTATCCAGCAACTGATCGGCCATCCGTACATGGTGCGCGTAGCTTTCGTCTGACGACGAGGCATGTACCTCTGCCGACACACTGCGCTTAAAATCGGTGACTTCTTCAGGGCGCTCATCAATCAGCAAGGCATACAGTTTTATATCCGGGTAAGCCTCTGCCACGGCTTGGCAGATATGCTTTAACAGCGTCGTTTTGCCAGAGCCGGGCGGTGCCACAATTAACCCCCGCTGCCCCATGCCGATGGGCGTAATCAAATCCATCGCCCGCAGAGTGCGCGGCTGATCAATAGGCGCTAGATACAGGCGTGGGGAAGGATGAATGGCGGTGCCGTTGAGGAAGCGTGTTATGGGGTCGTTGGAGGTTGGTTCTTCGGCTTCGGTGGTGGGTTTGGGCTCTGGTGGTCTTTTGGTTTTGAGGCTTAGGGTTTTGCGGGTCATGGTAGAGTGGATTGCCTTTTAAATTTGGGTGTTTGTCGGTTTCCGTGTGGTTAACCATGTCCTTGGATACGACAGGAGGTGACGTCGAGTGCATCATTATTACTTCTACTAAAATTTAACGCCGAGCTTTGCGGCTGGTTTAGAGCGCAGCGAAAAACCAGTCCGACAACAGCGCTTTGTTAGCACTAGAATGGGAGATCACCACCAAAACTTTCCGTCGGCTTAGTAGCTTTTGGTTGCAGATATTCCTCATTCTTCAATAGCTCATCTACACCCAACTCTGTGATTGAGTAGGCGTAGAAATCATAACCGTCCAGATGATCAGTCTCTACGGTTTTACTTATCAACCCCATACGCTCGAGTTTAATAAGCGAAATCTGCAGAACAGCGTCGTTAACCCCACGAAAGCTATTAGATATTCTATGAAACGGCAAACCAACCGGATCGGCAACATGGCTTTGTAGGCAAGTGGCTAGAATTTTGTAGTCCTGTTCTTTTAGCTCATAGCTGGCAGGGTTGGCTATGATAGTTTTGGATTCAGAAAGGCTTGCATGATTTATAAGTCCAAGCCTTTCTACCTCAGATTTAATCAAAGAGCATGCTCTATTAGTTGCTGAAACCAGATCGCCATCAGATCGGCTTGCGTCGTAGTCCGCTGGTGTTACACCTAACAAATCTGTTGGCAAGTGCATATCTACATCACGCGGCTTTAGGACAAAGGATCGAGACTTCCCAATTGCACCAACAAAAAGCCCCATTTCGAATATCACATTGTCCCTGACAACATGCTTACTTCTGCTCCTAATTATGCTGATATCGTCGGGTGCAAAAATGAACAATGCAAAATCAACAGCTGATGATTTCTCAACCAAATCTTCGATCGTTGAAGATGAAAGCTTGAATGTGCCATTTTTCCAAATGGTCACTTCAAAATCGTGATCTAGATTGACATTGACTGCCTCAGCGATAGGAAGGCTTTCAGCTGAAGACGCAATAAATAATCGTGGTTTTCTCAACTCATGACTCCGAACTCAATTGGGTGCTAACGCCGAGGTAACCAGACGCTTTGAAGCGTCAGCATAAAAGCTGTCCAGTTGACCAACTGGTTAAATACCGTACTCACGCTCAACCTTAGCCACCCGAACCCGAAAACTGGAATACCATTGCTGATGGCCAAGTCGCTGGGCCTCTCGATGCTCAGCATTTTTCTTCCAGTTGGTGATTGCTTCAAGGGTTGCCCAATACGACACCGTAATACCTAAGCTCTCTCTAGCAGACTCAATGCCCAGAAAGCCGGGTTGCTCTGATGCCAATTCCACCATTCGTTCAGCCATTTCAGCGTACCCATTTTCACCCTCCGTGCGATGGCTGCTGAAGATCACCGCGTAGTATGGAGGTTCAGGTGTGTTGGCAATCTCTGACATAACTCCCTCTAGGCATTTAACGCCGCCAACACGCACAGCTTTGTAGTGGAGGCGTAGCCGCAACGTAAATGCTGTCGCTGTGCTTGGCCTTGTTAAGAGACACCGGCGCCGTTACTTATTGCGCTGCTAATGGCCGCTGATATAAGGACTCCCACTGCTTCGGATGTTTTGGATTTTGCAAACCTAGCGAGCCTCTCGCCGATGGATTCCGAACCCTCCAACGAGCTAGGAACTCGACGAAGAACTTCCAGCCCCTTCTCGCTAAGGACGACTTCAACTTCGTATCCGTCCATTGATGAGAAGTCTTGGCTAATCCAAATATATCCAGCGGTCTCTAGCCATTTGACTGTGTGTTCAAAGTATTCGGAGAAGTTGAAAGATCCCTCGTAATCATCTTCATCAATAGTTTTCTCCAGGTAATCGCCCGCATCGAGCCGCAACGGAACCGGGAACTCTTCATACAGTGTCCCAAATAGTAACCCAACTAAACGATTGAACTTTTCCATAAAGTGACTCTTAACGCCCGCCATAAACGGCGCAAGGAACGAGCGTCCGGCGACCGAAGGGAGCGAATTTGATGGCTTTGTTAGAGATCATGTGCAGCGACCAGGCCGACGATTTCTTGCGGCATGTTTCTTGGGTTGATTACCGAACCTAGCTTAGCTTTGAGGGCGGCAACTAACGCCCATACTTTGAGCCTCATGTTGGCGATGACATCGATAAAACTCTCGAACTGTCCACTTCCCATGGACACATTTTCACCACCCAGCTTCTCTGCGGCCGTGCAAGCCTCATTGAGCGTGTGAGAAATCTCTTGAACCAAAACCTCGCAAGAAGGGTTTGCCCACACTCCCTTGGAATGGTCTCGAATCACATTTCGCACTTCATAAAGGCTTTTCATTGCATACATTGGAATTTCGTCATCTCCGCAGGTAGAAAACAACCTTCTTGAGTCCATCTCTACAACCACGGAATGAACTCGATTCAAATCAGCATCTTGGAGCTTAATGGGACCGAATGAAAAATTTCCGTTTGCGGCAGCCTGACGAAAACTGGCTATAAAGTTGTTGATAAATCCGGAAGATCGAGAGAGTAACTCCTCGTCCGTAACATTCCCGTTTACATGAAAATTGCGAAGCGACACTCGGCTTCCTCCGTATGATCTCTAACAGTGATTATATAGCCTGCCGCATAACACCATTGAATGTGACTGCGCGTTTATTGGTGTTATCTAGCCGCTCTAAAAAACGTAAACCACTATTTTTAATAGCATTACCAATCTCTTCTGGCAGTATACCCAAAATTCGCGTGCCGGCTCGTTTTTACGATTTAATCATGCTTTATTGATAAATTTGGCTTAGGTCACGTGATGCTGCAAAAAATATTGAGCTAGCGCAGTTTTTGGCCGCGGTGGGGAAATTGGGGAGGGCTCGCACTGAATATCCCCCCACAGGGTGGGTATCTTGATCCAGTGGGAGGATTGGGCTTTGTGGCTTTATCGTCGCGAGCTAAAGCTCCCTCCCACAGCTTCAGGCCGCCACCAGCCATAGCGCAGGGTAATGAGGATTCGATGATATTCCCTTCACCATTCACAACTTACACTTATCCCCTCACTTAAAGCTCAATCCCCTTCTGAGCCTTAATACCTTGATCTTTAAAAGCGTGTTTGACCACTTTCATCTCAGTGACGGTGTCGGCGAGGTCGATGAGTTGTTGGGGGGCGTAGCGGCCGGTGACGATGGCGTGCTGCATCTCGGGGCGAGCTTGTAGGTCGTCGAGCACTTGGTCGAGGTCGAGATACTCGTAGCGCAGGGCGATGTTGAGTTCGTCGAGCAGTACCATGTGGTAGCTGTCGTCTTGGAGCATGCGCTTGGCTTGTTCCCAGGCGGCGTTGGCGGCGGCGACGTCGCGTTCGCGGTCTTGGGTGTCCCAGGTGTAGCCTTCGCCCATTACGTGGTAGTCCACGTTGGGTAGGTTGCGGAAGAAGGCTTCTTCGCCAGTGCTGAACGCGCCCTTAATAAACTGCACCACGCCAACCTTCATGCCGTGGCCTAGGGCGCGGGCGAGCATGCCAAAACCGGAGCTGCTTTTGCCTTTGCCGGGGCCGGTGAGCACCAGCAAGATGCCCTGCTCTTTATCGGCGCGGGCAATGCGCTCGTTCATGATTTTTTGCTTGGCCGCCATGCGCTGGGCATGGCGTTCCGGGGTTTTGGCATTGTCGCGCATGGGGTTTCCTTGGGGTGTTCTACGTTTTACGAGCTACGCTTTCAGCACGTAGCGCAGGGTTTCCACGACTTGATCGGTGGTGGTGCACCAGGCTTGCGCTTGAGCGTCGACTTCTTTCAGCGGGTGAACAATCTCTTCGCTGTGCAGCGTGATGTAGGGCTTGGCCAGTGCCGCGCAGTAGCCTGCATCAAACGCGGCGTTCCACTGTTTGTACTTGTCGCCAAAACGCACCACTACTAAATCCGCTTGTTCGATCATGGTGCGGGTGCGGATGGCATTTACTTTGGAGGATTGGTGGTCGCGCCAGAAGCCGTTCTCGGGTTTGCCCAGGTGGTCGCCTGCGGCATCAGAAGCGTCGTGGTCAGTGACCGGGGCGGTAAATACGATATCCAGCCCAGCGGCGTCTGCGCCACGCTGGATCTCTTCACGCCAGTCGGTGTGAATCTCGCCGGAAAGGTATACGTAAAAGCTCATGGTGGCTCCTCAATAGTAAATGTGGGTATTTAGCCGCCCTATCATAGCCCACATACGCTTTATGAAAAAACATTCCAAAAAAATTACTGGGCCACCATTTTTGGCGCCTGCCCGGTAAAAATATCCGCTACCAGCTTAGGCGCCGAAGGGAAGTAGCCATGGAAGTAGCTGGCTACCAGCGCGCCCTCACGGTAGATAGGTTCGGCTTCGCTACCGGCCAGTTTGCGGGTGCGCGCCAGCGGCTGCATGGGGGTTTCCAGGAGCGAGTGATGGTAGGTGTGGCCGCGCAGTTCGCCACTTTGGGTGTGCAGGCTTTGTAGCCCCAGCGCGGTGAGCTTACCGGCCATTTTGGCGGTGCCGGGCAGCAGCCCTAGCATGGCGTGGGCGCTGCCTTCGCCATCCACCAACTGCTCTACACAGCTCATTAGCCCGCCGCACTCGGCGAGTATTGGCTTGCCTGCGCGGTGGTGGGCGCTTATCGCGTCGCGCATGGGCTGGTTGGCGCTGAAGCGGGCAGCGTGAAGTTCCGGGTAGCCGCCGGGCAGCCATAGGGCATCGCATTCTGGCAGTGCTGCGTCGTTAAGCGGTGAGAAGAAGCGCAGCGTCGCGCCCATCTCTGCTAATACATCGAGATTTGCGCGGTAGATGAACGCGAAGGCGTCGTCTTTGGCGATGGCGATGCGCACGCCGCTTAGGTACTGCGGTGCGGGCGTGGGGGCGTCGGCGCTCAGCGTTACCCGTTTAGGTAAACGGCCTAGCCCAGCTTCTTCCAGCACCTTGGCGGCGGCATCTAACTGGGCATCCAGGCCGCTGAGTTCGCTGGCTTGCACCAAGCCTAAGTGTCGGTCGGGGATTTTCATGGCATCGTGGCGAGGAATCGCGCCCAGCAGCGCTATGCCTTCCGGCATGCTCTCATCCAGCAGTTTGCCGTGGCCAGGGCTGCCGATTCGATTGGCAATCACTTCGTGGATAGTGAGGTTCGGGTGGTAGTTGGCAAGGCCTTGGGCCACCGCGCCGAAGGTTTGCGCCATGCCCCAAGCATCAATGACTGGCAGCGCGGGAATGCCTGCCAGAATGGCTAAATCAGCGCTTGAGGGCGAGCCGTCGAACAGCCCCATGGAGCCTTCTACCAAAATCACGTCGGCTTCTTGGGCGGCTTTGGCTAGGCGCCAGCGGCACTCGTGCTCGCCGGTCATCCAGGGGTGCAATTGATAAACTGGCTGGCCGGAGGCGATTTCTTGCACCATGGGGTCTAGGTAGTCGGGGCCGTGTTTGAACACCCGCACAGTGCGGCCCGCATTACGGTGTAGCCTTGCTAAAGCGGCCGTTACCATGGATTTTCCCTGGCCGGAGCCGGGGGCGCTGATTAACGCCGCGTGCGCTTCACCTTGCAACATGACCTTTCCTCTTTTACACACGCTTGTTGCTACAAGCTTTTTGAATTTATCGTGACGTCAGGTGTTACTGAATGGGTACAAACACCGGCGCACCTTCAACCTGGACAGTCGCCAAGCGCTGCTGGTAGAGCCTTTCCAGTGCGCTGGGCACCAGCATGGAGTCTCGCCGCCCCCAGCAGGCTTCACCGTTGGGATACAGCAGCAGAATGTGGTCGCACCAGCGGGCGGCTAAATTTAGGTCGTGCAGGCACATCATTACCGCGCTGCCTTGGGCGGCCAGCTCGGCCATTAGCGCCATCACCGCGCTTTGGTGGTGTAAATCGAGATGGTTAGTGGGTTCGTCTGCCAGCCAAATCTTCGGCGCTTGGGTGAGTACCGTGGCCATCGCCACCCGCTGGCGCTCGCCGCCGGAAAGCGTGCTCACCAAACGGTCGCGGAGGTGCGCTACATCTAACCTTTCCAGCGCCGCTTCAGCCTGTGCGTAGTCGTCGGCACCCTCCATCTGCCACAGGGAAAGATACGGGTGACGACCAATCAGCGCGGTTTCCAGCACCGTGGCAGGAAAGCCATCCAAACGTTCTTGAAACACCAGCCCTAGGCTTTGCGCCACCTGCCGCCTGCGAAGCTGGCTAAGCGGTTTGTTATTAAGCAGCACCTGCCCGGAACGGGGGGTGTTTAACCCAGCGAGCGTATGCAGCAGCGTGGTTTTACCCGCGCCGTTAGGGCCTAACACGCCCCACACCTGCCCCGGCTCAAGGGTAATATTCAGCGCCGTGCCACTTTCGCGTTCGGGCACGTCAATGATGAGGTCGCTGGTAGAAAGTACACTCATCAGCGGCTCCGGTAGAGCAAAAACAAGAAAGTGGGCACGCCTAATAGCGCGGTAATCACCCCAACCGGAAGCTGCTCTGGGGCAATCATCGTGCGTGCCAGGGTATCCGCCAGCACTAGCAAGGTGCCGCCTGCCAGGGAGCAGGCCGGTAAAATTAAGCGCTGGTCGTTGCCTAGCAATAGGCGCAGCAAATGCGGCACCACCAGCCCAACAAAGCCAATGCTACCGGCGGTGGTGACCGCTGCCGCTGTGAGCAGGCTGGCAACGATATAGATACCCCACTCTAGCGGGCGCACATCCACTCCCAACGCGGCCGCCTGTTGAGGGCCACGGGCTAACACGTTCAAGCTTCGCCCAAGCGGTATAAGCACAATGCAAATCACGAATAAAAGTAGCAACGGCGGCCACGGGGTGCGGGCGTAGGAGAGATCGCCCATTAGCCAATACAGCATGCCCGGCAGCCGCTCGGCGGGGCTTAGCGCGAGCATCAGGGTAATCACCGCGCCCCAACCTGCTGCCACCACTACGCCGGTGAGTAACAGCCGCGAGGGCGTCCAGCCGCCGCTGCCGTGGGCTAAACCAAACACTAAAAACGTGGAGAACAGCGCGCCGGCAAACGCCGAGCCTGAAATCAGTACACCGCCCACGCCAGCCAGCATGGCCGCCAGCGCACCAATGGATGCCCCACCAGAAAGCCCGAGCACGTAAGGGTCCGCCAGCGGGTTGCGTAGCAATACCTGCATCAACGCCCCCGCCACGGCCAGCAGGCCGCCCACCGCAAAGGCGGAAAGCGCCCGGGGAAGGCGTAAATCAATTACCATGGTGCGCGCCAGCGCATCGCCCTGCCCTTGTACCACCGCCCAAAGTTGACCAACGGAAAGCTGCGCACTGCCCACCGCTAAGGCGAACAGCATAGCGGCCATGGCGATCACCACCAGCAGGCTAAGGGGTTGCCACAGGCGCGCAGCCATTAAGAGGCCCTGCGCTTTTGTCGGGATTGTTCGAGTTTGTCACACAGAATCTGCGCGCCTTCCAGCAAGCGCGGCGTGGGCCGCTGAATAAGGGAAGGCGGTACAAAATAGAGGCTATCTTCCGCAACGGCCGTTAGGTTGGAATACTGTTCCCAGTGGGTCAGCCAGTGGCGGTTCTCTTCGCCCATCCCCCCGGCAATGATGGCTTCCGGGTTGGCAGCCAGCACGGCCTCATCGTCCAGCCGTGGCACTAATCGCCGCTGATCGCCAAACACGTTGTCACCCCCGCACAGCTGAACTACCTGGCCAATCAGGTGCTCGTCATTAACGCTCATCAATGGTTCATCCCACACTTGGTAGAATGTACGTACTGGCTCGCGCCCAGCGTAGCGAGCGGTTAATTCGGCCATTCCTGCTCTGAAGTCATCGGCAACGACCTGCCCGGCGGCTTCGGTGCCCGCTAGCCGCGCTAAGCGCTCAATGGTATCGGCAACGTTTTCAACCGTGCGTGGCTCGATGTAAAACACCGGCATACCCAGCGCTTCTAAGGTTTCCATCTGTTCGGCGGGGTTTCCAGTCACCCAGCCGATCACTAAATCTGGCGCCAGCCCCACAAGGGCTTCTAAATCAATGCGCGTATGGCTCCCCACCGAAGCGACGTCCTGGGCTTCTGGGGGGTAATCACTGTAGCTCACCACGGCAACGACTTGGTCGCCTGCGCCTGCGGCGTAGGTCAGCTCTGTTGCCCCTGGGGAAAGCGTGGCAATACGCCGTGCTGCGTTGTGCAGGCATATTTCACGGTCACGATCATCCACCACGCAGCGTGAATGGTCGTGGCCCTGCGCCTGTATGGTCATGAGCGAAAACGCGAGGCCCAAGGCCCCGCGCATCAACCCACGTTGGCTACTGGCCAAAGTGAACACTTAGGAACCCTGCTCGGCCTGCGTTAATGTAATCACGCGTTGTTTCATACTCTTTATCAAAGGCATTTTCTACCGTTACACGGGCCGTCCAGAGCGGTGCAAACTGCCATCCCGCACGTAGATTAACCAACCCATAGCCACCCAATCGCTGCGTATTAGAGGCATTATCATAGCGGTGACCTTGTGCTACTAAGGAGCCCCCTAGTGACCAATCGCCAAGCTCACGGTCGGCATCCAGTCGTAAACTTTGGCTGGCACGGCGGGCTAAGCGGTTGCCCGTCTCCTGGTCTTCTGGGTCCAGGTAGGTAAAGGCGGCTTGCAGTACCCAGTCGTTGACTTCTACGCCGCTTGAAAGCTCAGCACCGCGAATACGCGCATTATTAACGTTTTGCGGCGCCCATAAACCACTTGGCGTGGGTGCCCAGGCAATCAGGTCGTCATAGTCGTTTTGGAAGACGGCCACGTCCCAAAACCACTGGCTGTATTGGCCGCGAACGCCCACTTCCACGGTTTCAGAGGTTTCCGGGTTAAGATCAGGGTTACCAGAATTCGGCCAATAGAGATCATTAAAGCTCGGGGCTTTAAACGCCGTACCTATACTGGCGCGCAGCGTGTGGTAGTTATCCAGATCGTAGCCCAGCGCCAAGCTGCCGGTCACTTCATCACCGTAGGCTTCGTTGTCGTCGTAACGCAGGCTTGCTTGAACAGCGAACGGCGAAAAGTCGAGCAGCGCTTGGGTAAATACCGCGGTGTTATCGCGGCTGGTGACCTCAAACTCGTTGGTGCTTGAAACGCGGTCTTCGCTGATTTCAGCGCCAGCAATTACCTCATGGGCGCCAAACTGGATATTGTTCTGCCAACGGGCGGTTTGGGTGCGGGTATCAATCACCGACCCACCGAAGTTATCCACCGTATCCAGCTCATCGCGGGCTTCGCTAAGGGTTAGGCGGCTGCGCCAGGTATCGGTGACCGGCAACTCGGCATAAATACCCGCCACCTGCTGGACGAAGTCATTCTCACCGCCGTCATATTCGTTGTGACCGCGAGCGCGCAGCGCCAGCACGCCGATTTCCGTGCCACTCTCAAAGGTATGTGCAACCCGGGCCAGCGCCGAGGTGTTGTCGTAGCCTTTATCTTCGCCACCGCGGCGAATGGGCTGGCCGTCGGTGTTGAAATGGCTACCGGCAAAGCTGTAGCGGGTGCCGCCTTCGCGTCCAGAGATACCCGCGCTTACCCGCTGGGTATTGAATGAACCACCGCCTACTGAAATATTGGGTTGCGAGCCCTGTTCGTCACCATCAGGGGTAAAGAGCTGTATCACGCCGCCAACGGCATCCGCGCCGTAAAGGCTACCCCGCGGGCCACGCACGATTTCCGCGCGGTCAAACATGCGGGGGTCTAGATATTGAAAAGCAGCCCCTCCCGCCGTGGCGGAGCGCAGGCGGATGCCATCAATCATTAGCACGGTGGCATCGCCGGGCGCACCCCGCAGATAAACGCTGCTGCTTTTACCAAAACTGCCGTTGCTAGTGACATCAACGCCCGGCTGGCCGCGCAGAAGATCGGTCAGGCTGGTGGGGTCTTGGCGGCGAAACGTCGCTTCATCAAGCACACTTACGGAAGAGAGGCTTTCGTTGGCGGTGCGGGGTGCTAACGCAGCGGTGACAACAACCGGATCAAGCGCGGCTAATTCCGTCGTCGCTTCGGCGTACTGGGCCTGGGCTGAAAAAGAGATGGCTAACGGTAGGGCAGCCATACTAAATGCCGCCCGTTTGGCGGTGGTGTGAAAACGGTGGTTCATGGAAGGGTCCCTTGCTCACTGTGCTCACCCGCACAGCGTGTTTTTTTGACCGAGCAGGGGGAAACCAAGGGAATATGGGCAATTTGAAAACCGCCGGCATCACCCTGAGCCGCCCTCCGCGTCTCGGTTTGAAGTGGTTCTTTAGAACCATCACTCTTAGGCCGGTCTCCGGGCTGACGAGCGAAAGGCCGCTTTTAAAAGCACAAACCCTTTCTGAACGACCACCTTCCCATGCGTTAGCACAGTGGCGTCTTATAGCCGTTCTTATCTCGATCACCGTTGCGGGGGCAGCGTTGGATTTAAAAAAAGTTCACCAACTTCCCGTTTAACTGATAGTGGTAGCCACCATCAGCACCTGAGAGTGCGCGTAAACTAGCAACTTGCTGGGGGTTGGTCAATTTTACTGCCTAGCCCTTCAGCAGCTGAACTAGGCCGTGCCTCACATACCACACCTGCTCGGCTTGGGCCGCTGCATCTTGGTTAAACCAACCATTGGCATCGCGCAGGCGGCGCTGTTTGGGCTGCATAGGCACAATACCCCGCCCTACTTCCGTGGTAATGACAAGTAGCGGCGCGTTTAACTCGTCGGCACGCTGGCCTAGCGTGGCTAACTCGCGCTGCCACTGCGAACGTAAGGCATCGTGTTCAGTGGCATCGAGAGCAGAGGCTAGCCACTCAAGCACGCCGTTGATAACCAGTGGCCGTTCAGCCTCCAGCGCTTGATGGCAATCGCTCAAGGGGTGAACATCATTAAGCGGCCACCAGCGCGCTGCAGGAAAGCGAGCGGTTACGGTGTCGCGCTTTCCTGCGCAGGCACCGCCGATGAAGAGCTGCATTGCCATTCCCCTTTTCCCTGTGCGTTGTGCTGATAAATAAGCTGCCAGCGCCGACCTTGAGCTTGATGGACAATGCCATCCCAAAAACCAATGGTTTCAAAACGCCGGCGCAGCTCACGAATCACCCCGCCGTGGGTAACAGCGAGAATTTTTTGGTGATTACCCGCGTGGGCATTGGCGGCAAGGTCGTCGAGCCAAGCATCCAGGCGCGCACGTAGCTGGCCAGAGGACTCACCGCCAGGAATTTGCAGCTCGCCGACGCTATCAATCCAGGCGCGGTAGTGCGGAAGCGCTTTTAATTCGTCGTACACTTTACCTTCGTAGTCGCCAAAATCCAGCTCGCGCAGGCGCGGCTCCAAGCTCACTGCCGTGCCCGGCGTTGCCGCCCGGGACCACGCAAGAGTTTGTTGGCAACGCTGTAAATCGCTTGAATAGATCGCATCAAAACGCTCATCGGCCAGCAACTCGCGCAGTGCCAGCAGCCCTGCTTCAGCGTCAGGAAACAGCAGCGGAATATCTTGCTGGCCTTGATAGCGGCGCTCTAAATTCCAGGCGGTGATACCGTGGCGAACTGCCACCAGCTCCACACTAAGATCAGTAACCAAAGCTCTCCTCCTTCAATGGTGGCGCCAACCATATCGCCGTTAATACCGTTAAACAGTCGCATCATGAGCCCGCGCACCAGCACCACAAACACGATGACCGTTAGCCACATGAATAGTGCGGCAGGCGCTAATAACGCGATGAACGCCAGGGGCAATAGGGCCAACGCGACGTCTTGGCCGCTAAGCGACTGCTGCCAGCTCCACGCCAATCCCTTTTGCTGAGCACAGGGTGTTAGCACCAGTAGCGCAACGCCCGCCCAGCGCCCTAGCCCCGGCACTATCAACAGCCACCACAACGGCGCCTGATAAGCGACCAACGCCCACAGCAGCACCGCCTTCCAAGCGAGTAGAAACACCAGCGCTAGCATTCCAAAGCTACCGATTTGCGGGTCTTTCATGATCTCCCAGCGGCGCGCCAACGGCTGATTACTGCCTAGGGCATCGGCGATATCCATCACACCGTCTAAATGCAGCCCCCCCGAAAGCGCCACCCACACGCTTAATATGGCCAATGCGGTGATGGGGGCGGGCACGTTTTGCATAGCGTACGCTATTAGCGTCAGCACGCTGCCTATCATCAACCCCACTAATGGATAGGCGCGCACGGCCCAGCGCCGGGTGTCGGGTGTCCAGGGAACGGCTATGGGTATCGGAATGCGGGTGAGAAACTGCAGCGCCAGCAAGGTACCAAACAGGGCGTTTTTCAAATTCTCCCCTCCTTCGCATGCTCAGACGGCTGATCTTTCCACTCCAGTGCACAGCCTGCGGTCACCTCGACTACCGAATCGGCTTCCGCTGCCAGCCAACGGTGAGCCCGCTGGAGAAAGGCCAAATAGCGCCAGGTTTCAGCATCGCTGGGCGGCAGCGCTTCATTGATATCATTAGAGACAATCACCACATACACGCTGCGCGTTCGCGCATCCGCGAGTGCATTAGCCAACAGTGCTAAACCTTCATCTTCGTTTAGCTCGCTGGCATACAAGACCTGGCTAGCCCATAGCGTTAGGCAATCCAACAGTACCGCGCCTCCGCTTGGCACGTTGGCCATCGCTTGATCAATGGCCAGCGGTGCTTCAATGGTTACCCATTTAGCGTGACGGCTTATTTGATGCCGGGCGACGCGGTCAGCCATTTCGGTGTCATACACCTGGGCGGTCGCAATGTAGTAGACGCTGGCGCTGCCCGCCGCGCTGAGCACACGCCGTTCGGCAACGTCACTTTTACCGGAACGGGCGCCCCCGCTAACAAAGACAATCATGCAGCACCTTTAGCAATCGATTATTAGCAGGCCCATCGCGCAGCGCTAAACGCAGCCAGTCACCGTCCAGGCCTGGAAAACTATAGGTGTGACGCGCCAGCACTCCGTGACGCAGCAAACGTTCAAACAGTCGCGCGCTGGTCATTCCCTGAATGCGCTTTGCAGCCTCAGGCCGCACCAGAAAAAAGCAGCTGTTACTGGGCACCACGTCAAGCCCTTGCGCTTTCAGTGCTTCGGTCATGCGTGGCTGTTCGCTAGCCAACCACTGCTGGGTTTGGCGAGCAAACGCTCTATCTGCCAGCAGCGGAGCGACTAGCTCAGCAGCAAGGTGATTAACACTCCAGGGCGGCTGATGGGCAGCCATCGTTGTGATTAACGACTCACTGGCCAACACATAGCCTAAGCGTAGCCCCGGCAAGGTGTAAAACTTAGTCATGGATCGCAGCAGAATAAGCTGAGGGTAGCGCTCCATCAGCGGTGTTAACGCATCCACTCCCAGCGCTAAATCGATAAAGGCTTCATCCACCACCACCTGGGTAGCGGTTGTTTGCGTATGCGCCAGCAGGTCCTTAATCGTATCTAACGACATCAGCGTGCCGGTTGGATTGTTGGGGCGGCAGAGAAACACCACGTCGGCGTTTGTGGCTTTCTCCAGCAGGTCGTCAACCTCGCAGACAAAATGCGGCGCGTGCAACACATGCTCGGTCATGTTCAAGCGGTGAGCAGAACACGCCCTGACGTATTCCCCGAAACTGGGAGCTAATAATAAGGCCCGCCCACCGGCATGCAACGCAGCGGCCATAAAAATGGCTTCCGCCCCACCATTGGTGAGTAGCACCTGCTCCGGCTGAACGCCGTTATCGGCAGCGATCGCTTGCCTTGCGGCGCGATAATCGGGTGCGGGGTAGCGGCTTAGACCATCAAACCGCTGAGCAAGCCAAGCGGCCACCCACTTGGGCGGCCCCAACGGATTAAGGTTAGCGCTAACATCTTCAAAGGCATGGTAGGCGGGCAGCCCAAAGTGTTGAAGTAGCGCTGTGACTTGACCACCATGGGCTGGCCAATTAACAGCGTTATTCCTATTGGACATCCCGCTCATCTCCATATCCATACCTCCATCAGCACACTCATCAACACGCTCATCAACACGCTCATCAACAGGAAAAACAGCAGCCAAGCGCCGTGCATTAAGCGCACGGTGGCCGTGATATGAACTAAGCGCAGCGGCTCAAGGGGTTCACCTAGCGTAGCGCGATGGGAAGCCACGCCTTGATAGAAATTGGTGCCACCTAATTGCACGCCGAGTAAACGGGCCACCATGGCTTCCGGCCAACCAGCATTCGGGCTTGGGTGGCGCGGCGCATCGCGGCAGGTGCCTTGCAGCGCGCCGCGCCAGCGTAGGGATAAAACGCCCGAAACACTCAGTAGCAGGCCAGCGAACCATAGACACAGCGCGGTTAACCGCGCGGGAATCCAGTTGGCCACATCATCCAGCTTGGCAGAGGCAAAACCAAAATCGGCATAGCGTTGGTTTTTGTAGCCTACCATTGAATCTAGGGTATTCACCGCCTTGTACGCTAGCGCCAGCGGCGCCCCGCCAATCAGCGCAAAAAACAGCGGCGCGGTAATGCCATCCACGGTATTTTCCGCCACGGTTTCCACTGCGCCACGGGTGATGTCTGCCTCATCTAAGGCTTGGGTATCGCGCCCGACAATCATTCCCAGCGCCTGGCGTGCGGTGGGCAAGTCGCCTTTACTAAGCGGTGCTGCCACCGCGCGGGCCGCATCGCCCAAGCCTTTAATCGCCAGCGTCGTGGAAAGCAGCCAAAGCTCAGCGATCAACGCCAACCCGGGGTGAAGCCTGGCGAGCACGACGAGAAACAGCCAGCTAACCAACCACACGCCGCCGACCACCATCACGGTTAAGAAAGCGCCGCTTACCCTGCGCTGCTGCGCCGTGCCGCGATTCCATAACTGCTCATAACGGCTAATCATACTCCCGATGAGCACCACCGGGTGTGGCAACGAGCGCGGGTCGCCCACTATTAAGTCAATGCAAATCGCGATGGCGACAAGCCCAACGGTTGAAGTTAACAGCGGCGTTAGCACGTTGGCGCCCTCTTCTGTGAAAGCGACAGCGAACCCAACATTGCCTGGTAAACCGCCTGGCCTAGTGCTCGCCCAAGAGGGGTGCCAGAACCGGCGTAGGGCGTGGTGTCGCCACGCTGCGTTGCCGCAATGGAGATGCTATCAGTAGAAGTACCCGTGGCAGGCGTTCCGCTATACGGATCTTTGACGCCTACCTGCCTAAGCGCCTGCACTTTGGCCTCCGTGACCGATAAACAGGCGTTCACTAACGCGCCGTCCGTTAGCTGGGCATCTAAAAAGACAAACGTATTAATGGTGCCAACCTTAGGCGTGGCGCGCAGCGCCAAGCGCGGGTCGTCTTGGATTGAAACGCTAATATCAACGGCATTGCCCACCCCGGCGGTAACCAGCGCCATCACGCCATTGGGTAGATTACCCAGCGGCCTGCTAACCACGCAGGCACTGTTTAAATGCACGGCGGTCATCATGGCTACCGATGCCAGCGGCAAGCCTTGGGCCAATAACCACTGGGTTAAGTCTTCGTTTGGCGAGTGGCCATCGTAGTGCTTATCAACGTGGAAATTCGCAAAATGACGCACCCTGCCAAAACCCTCTCCCACTAACGCGCTGCTCAGCACCCGCAGCGGCATCGCGGAGGTGATCGCTAGGCACTGCTCGCTGCGGGCAAGCGATAAAGACTGGCTAAACGGCAGCGTTTCCACCGCGCTCACCGTGCAGCTTTATTGCTAATGCCCGCATCGGCAAAAGAGGCCATTTCGCTGAGCATGGCGGCCGCCGCCTGCAGTAGCGGAAACGCCAGCGCTGCACCGCTCCCTTCGCCAAGGCGCATACCCAGTGAGAGCAGCGGCTTAGCGTCAAGCGCTTCTAGCGCCGTGGCGTGTCCCGGCTCATGTGAACGGTGACCAAAAATCAGGTAATCGCGGACTAACGGGCAAAGGCGGCAGGCCGTGAGTGCTGCCACGGTGGCGATAAAGCCATCCACAATAGCAGGCGTACGATGCGCCGCCGAGGCTAAATAAGCGCCGGTCATTGCGGCAATTTCAAGGCCGCCCAGCTTAGCAAGTACGTCTAAGGGGTCATCGGCGTTGGCTTGGCGGGCGCTTAGCGCACGCTCAATTACCGCCACCTTATTCGCTAGCTGAGCGGTATTTATTCCAGTACCTGCCCCCACTACCTGGGCCACCGGCACACCGGTAAAGGCTGCTAGCATGGCACTGCTGGCAGTGGTATTGGCAATGCCCATTTCGCCCACAATAATGCAGTTGGCCCCTGCTTTTTTTGCGCGCTCAACCGCCGCCACGCCTTGTTCAATCGCCGCTAAGGCCTCATCGGCGTGCATGGCATCTTCAACGACCATGTTGGCCGTGCTCGCCCGCACTTTCGCCAGGGTAACGCCAGGCAGCGTCAGCGTAGAAGCAACGCCCACATCGACGATTTCTACCTCAGCGCCAATTTGCCGGGCAAAAACATTAATGGCAGCGCCACCCTGCACGAAATTGGCCACCATCTGGGCGGTGACTGCCTGGGGAAAGGCTGAGACGCCCTCGCTGGCGACCCCATGATCAGCGGCAAACACCATAATGTGCGGGGGGGAGACGCAAGGCTTCGCCATACCGGTGATGGCGCTAAGCTGAATGGCTAGGGCTTCTAGCTCGCCTAAGCTGCCGGGAGGCTTGGTCAGCGTATCCAGGTAGGCGCGGGTATTTTCAGCAGCGGCGGTGTCCACTGCACTGATCCGTGCCAGTAGCACTTGAAGCCGCTGTTCAGCGGTCGGCTCGTTAACCATCACAATTCTCCACAGGCTGGTGGCGAAGGATAGTAGCAAAAGCAGGGCTGCTATACTTGTGCTTTAACCGCGAAACAAGCGCTTACGCACCGCTTTTTATAACACTTCTCAAAACATCAGGCGCGACGCCGGTAGCGGCCACCATTCAAGGTAATAAAACTACAGATTAAGCTATAAATAGCCTTTTTATTGCCGTAAAGTCTCTTGTATCGACGCCGAAATATGTAAAGTAACTACATAATCGTCACCATCTCTACTTACGCAGAGGTCTCTATGCCTGGTTCAACACCCGCTACACTCAATCCTACGGTTGCCGAGGTTACCCAACGTATTCGTGAGCGCTCTGCCGAGCGACGCGCCCTGTACGAGCGTCGCATGGCCGACCAGCACAAGCGCGGCGTTCACCGCGGTGAGCTCTCTTGCGGTAACTTGGCCCACGGCTTTGCTGCCTGTAGCCCCCAGGAGAAAGACTCCCTGAAGCTGATGAACAGCGCCAACTTAGGGATTATTTCTTCATACAACGACATGCTCTCGGCGCACCAGCCGTTTGAAACGTTTCCGCAAACGATTAAAGCAGCCGCCAACGCCATGGGCTCAACCGCTCAGTTTGCCGGTGGCGTGCCTGCCATGTGCGACGGCGTGACCCAAGGCCAGCCGGGGATGGAGCTTTCGCTGTTCTCCCGCGATGTAATTGCCATGGCAGCTGCGGTGGGGCTTTCACACAACATGTTCGATGCCGCCATTTACCTCGGCGTGTGCGACAAAATCGTACCGGGCCTGTTTATCAGCGCCGCCCGCTTTGGTCACTTGCCGGCCATGTTTGTACCCGCAGGCCCCATGCCCAGCGGCTTGCCCAACAAAGAGAAAGCGCGCATTCGCCAGCTGTATGCCGAAGGTAAAGTGGGCCGTGAGGAGCTGCTGCAGGCAGAGTCCGACTCTTACCATAGCCCCGGCACCTGCACCTTCTACGGCACCGCCAACTCCAACCAGCTGATGATGGAAGTAATGGGCCTGCACCTGCCGGGCACCTCGTTTGTGAACCCAGGCACCGAGATGCGCGAAGCACTGACCCGCTACGCCACCGAACAGGCCATTCGCAACACCGAGCCCGGCGGCGAGTACCGCCCGTTCTACAAGCAGATCGACGAGCGCGCCATTGTGAACGCCGTCGTGGGCCTGTTGGCCTCGGGCGGTTCGACTAACCACACCCTGCACCTGATTGCTATGGCGGCAGCGGCGGGTATAACGCTGAACTGGGACGACTTCACCGACCTTTCAGCGGTAACGCCCAGCATCATGAAGGTCTACCCCAACGGCCAAGCGGATATTAACCACTTCCAGGCAGCGGGCGGCATGAGCTACCTGTTCCGCGAACTGTTGGGCGCAGGCCTGCTCCACGGCGACATACCCACCGTGTTTGGCACCGACCTCACCGCTTACACCCAAGAGCCCTTCCTGGAAGATGGCAAAGTGGTATGGCGCGAAGGCCCCGAGAAGAGCCTGGACGAAGACGTGCTGCGCCCGGTCGCCACGCCCTTCGCTGCCACGGGCGGGCTGACCGTCATGAAAGGCAACCTGGGCCGTGGCGTGATCAAAGTCTCGGCAGTGGCCGAAGAGCATCGGGTAGTCGAAGCGCCGGTGAAGATCTTCGAAGACCAGAACGAGATGAAAGCGGCGTTTGAGTCTGGCGACCTGGACCGCGACGTGATTGTGGTGGTGCGCTTCCAAGGCCCCAAAGCCAACGGCATGCCCGAGCTGCACAAACTCACCCCCTTCCTGGGCGTGCTGCAGGATCGCGGCTTTAAAGTCGCGCTGGTCACCGATGGCCGCATGTCCGGCGCGTCGGGTAAGGTGCCCGCCTCTATCCATATGAGCCCGGAAGCGCTGGACGGCGGCCCGCTGGCCAAGCTGCGCGATGGCGATGTGGTGCGCCTGGATGCCAACACCGGCACCTTGGAAGCCAAAGTGGATGCGGCTACCTGGGCCGACCGCGAGCGTGTGGTGGCAAACCTGGACCACTACCACGTGGGCCTGGGCCGCGAGCTGTTCTCGGGCTTCCGCCACTTGGCGATGCGCGGCGAAGAGGGCGCAGGCTCACTGGGCGGCTTTGAAGCCGACGACCTTGCCCGCCAAGAAGGCCAGATTTTTCAAGAGGACGCCTGATGCGACCGGCATTAATCGGCGATATTGGCGGCACGAATGCTCGCCTGGCGTTGGTCACGCCGGGCGAGGTGACGCCCCACGATATTCTTAATCTTCCCTGCGCCGACTACCCCGGCGTGATTGAAGCGATACAAGACTACCTCGCGCGCGTAGGCGCGACGGGCAATAACGCCCCGCAAGAAGCCTGCTTAGCATTTGCCTGCCCGGTCCACGCCGAGCGGGTAAAAATGACCAACAACCATTGGGACTTTATGAAAAGCGATGTTCAGCAGGCGCTGAATTTATCGCTGTTTAAAGTCATCAATGACTTTACCGCCCAAGCGCTGGGCGTGCCCCACGTGGGCGAAGACAACCTCGTGGAAGTGCAGCCTGGGGCCGCCCAGTCACACTCGACCCGTTTGGTTATTGGCCCCGGTACCGGGCTAGGCGTGGCCGGGGTATTCCCTGGCCAGCACGCCTGGATACCGCTACCCACCGAAGGCGGCCACGTCACCTTTGCCCCCACCGGTGCCACCGAACGCGCACTGTTGGATGTGTTTTTACAGCGCCACCAGCGGGTGAGTGTGGAGCGCATTCTGTGCGGCCAGGGGCTGTTAGAGCTGTACCAAGCCCATTGCACGTTAGAAGGCCAAGCGCCGCGCTGCGAGGCGCCTGCTGAAGTTACCCAAGCGGCTAACCAGGGCGACGCCATTGCCACCGCCACCCTGCTGCGCTTTCTGAAAATTCTCGGTGACGTATGCGGCGATGCGACCCTGACCATGGGCGCACGCGGCGGCGTGTATCTGTGCGGCGGCATTCTGCCCCGCCTGTTAGAGTGGCTGCCCAAGTGCGAACTGCGCGCAAGCTTTGTTAACAAAGGGCGCATGGGGGCTTACAACGCCGATATTCCGGTGTGGATTGTGACCCACCCGTGGACCGGCCTGCTGGGTGCCGCCGAAGCCCTACATAATGAAGAAGTTTTCTGACCCTCTTAATGAAAATACCGCCCTAACCAAAAGGAGTAACCCATGACGCCGGTGATTGCGTTCGGTGAAGCGTTGATTGATATGCTCTCTAGCCGCCTGGGTGATGACACGGGGCCAAAGACCTTTACTCCCTACGCGGGCGGCGCACCGGCCAATGTGGCGGTGGCCTGCGCACGGCTGAACGTGCCTAGCCAGTTTTTGGGCATGGTGGGTGACGATACCTTTGGGCATTTCCTGATCCGCGAGCTGAAAAGCCACGGTGTGGATACTCAAGGGGTCGTGCTTACCAAAGAGGCCCGCACAGCGCTGGCGTTTGTCTCCCGCGACAGCAGCGGCGAGCGCACCTTTGATTTCTACCGCCCACCGGCCGCCGACCTGCTTTACCGCCTGGAGCATCTGCCCCACGGCGTGTTTGAGCAGCCTGCCATTGTGCACCTGTGCAGCAACAGCCTGACCGACCCAGAGATCGCCGACACCACCCTGGCGATTGCCGCCATGGGCAAACGGACGGGCTGCCTGGTGAGCGTGGATGCCAACCTGCGCCACAACCTGTGGGCGGATGGCTCAGCGGATGTGTGGCGGGTGACCGAGCTGATTGATAGCGCGGAGCTGGTGAAAGTCTCTCTTGACGAGCTGGACTACCTGCGCGGCGACCACCCACAAGACGCGTGGATTGCGCAGCGGCTCGCCGCAGGCGTTAAGGTGGTAGTGATTACCGATGGCCCCAATCGCGTTGCGCTCAAAGGCATCGGCATTGACCAAACCGTGACGCCGCCCAACGTAACGGCGGTAGACACCACCGCCGGTGGCGATGCCTTTATTGGCGGCCTGCTGGCGGAGCTTTCCCGCTACGGTCTAACAGAAAACTGGCACCAAGATAGCGAATTTCTCGCCAGCGCCGTGGATATTGCTTGCCGCTGCGGCGCCCATGCGGTGACACGCCCTGGGGCTTATGCCGCGCTTCCCACTCACGCCGATATTGAAGCGCTTCGCAGCGCAGCGGTCACGCCGTAACGCCAAGCGCACTTGCCCGGTAAACAAGCGCGCCTCGTTAACGAGGCGCGCCGCCACGTTACTCCGGCCTGCGCTGGATAGCGCCTGCCTCTATCGCCACCTGACCGCTGATCACTGCCAGCGTCACCGGCTGGTGAACATGGTCCACAAAACTGACCTGCGTGATGGCCCGCTGCTCGGATGCCCCTTCTACCAGCATCTCCAACGTTCCGTGATCACACCACCACTCCACCGTGACCGTTCGCCCATCGACGCTGCCCGCTGCGTGGTCGCAGGCAAAGTGCTCATCAAACGCAGGCTGACTATTACTGCCCTGACGCTCGTAAAACAGCGCGATGTCCGCGCTTCCCGCCGCCAAGATCAAACGCTGTTGGTAGCCCTGCTGTAGCGATAGCGCCACCTTTGCCCTGGCTTCGAGTGATAGCGTTAGTTGGCCTCGCACCGCCGCCTGGCCTGGCAGCGCTAAACAGTGCTCCCCCACGGCGAGCGCGGAACGTGGCGAAACCGTATCCATCACACGGCCATCTTGGTAAGTTTCACGGGCGAATCGCTGGCGTAGGCGCACGCCGCAGTGAGTGGCGCACAGTGCAAGCTCGCGAGGTAGGCTCATGGTGCCCCGCCAGCCTGCTTCAGGGGATTGCGGGGCGTACTGCCAGTTATTCAACCACGCCAGCGCCAGCTGCCAACCAGGCGTGTTCGACCAGCTTTGCACCGCGTAAAAATCCCGTCCTTCATCCATCATCAGCACCGTGCCGGGGGCGTTGTCATTGGAGAAGCGCTGGCCGTCAAACTCACCTACAAAGTACTGAGTAAACGAGCCAAACGGGTTATCCGGCGTTGCGCCAATGCCGACCACCAACACCCAACGCGTCTCGGGCTCATCCGGGCCAGCGCCCTCTACCGGCAGCTCAAACAGATCCGGGCACTCCCAGGGGTGCTGGGTATGCGCGCCCTCGCCTTCGCCAAAGGCGCTGGCAAACTGCCACTCCAGCAGGTTATGGGAGATGTAAAAGTGAATTTCCTGACCACAGGCCAGCGCCATCACCCAGCGCTGGCTAGTGCTGTGCCACACCACTTTAAGGTCACGGAAGTCCTTAAACCCTGGCGGCAGCAGAATAGGATTACGCTCATAGCGCTGCCAAGTGCGGCCCTTATCGCGGCTGTAAGCCAAGCACTGAGACTGCTGGTAATCTTCCGGGTCATCAGAAAGCACCCGGTGGCCGGTGTAAAACGCCAGCAGTCCCGGCTGGCCGTCAAACAGCCCCGTCACATCGTGCTCATCCACCACGGCACTATCCGAAAAGCAGGCGCCCTCTTCGTTGGGTGCCAGCGCAATGGGCAAATGCTGCCAGTGGCACAGGTCACGGCTGACAGCATGCCCCCAGTGCATTGGCCCCCACACGGTGCTGAACGGGTGAAATTGATAAAACAGATGGTACTCGCCTTCAAAAAACACCAGCCCGTTGGGGTCGTTCATCCAGCCCATGGGCGGTACAAAATGGACCTCGGGGCGTTTGGGCTCAAAATCCGCTAACGTCATGCTTAAACCTTAACTTAATCGTTTAAGTTAGCGTATCACGACTGCTAGCGAACGGAAGCCCCCTTTAGACGTAGACACAAAAAAGCCCGAGCATGGTGACATGCTCGGGCAAACGTCTTGCTCACACGACCCGATATCAGTGAGGCAAGTAACGAGAGTGCTCGGTACGGTGTTTCAAATTAGTGGTGGAAACGCTCGGCGGCCTGACGGGCCAGCTCGCGGATGCCGTCCCAATCTTCGGCTTCAATCATCGCTTTCGGCGTCAGCCAAGAGCCACCTACACACATCACGTTGGGTAACGACAGGTAAGTTTCAGCGTTCTCGACGGTAATGCCACCGGTGGGGCAGAAACGCGCTTCAGGAATCGGTGCGCCAAACGCTTTGAGCGCTTTGGCACCGCCGCTGGATTCAGCGGGGAAGAATTTGAAGCGGCGGTAGCCGTACTGCCAGCCGGTCATCAGCTCAGAGATGGTAGAAACGCCTGGCAGCATCGGCACCGGGCTCTCTACACCATAACGGTAAAGCGCTTCAGTGGCCCCTGGAGTGACGACGAAATCAGCGCCGATCTGCTCCGCTTGGCGATATTGCGCGGGCGTCAGCACAGTACCCACGCCAATGCTGGCGCCGGGCAGCGCTTCTTTCATGCGTTTGATGGCTTCCAGGGCGCAGTCGGTACGCAGGGTGATTTCCAGAACGGTCAGACCGCCCTCCACCAGGGCACGACCCAGCGGTACGGCGTCTTCAAGACGCTCGATGGTAATCACGGGAATCACTTCTGCTTTTAAGCAAATACTGTCTAACTCGGCGGTGCGCGTTGAGGGTAGCTGTTTATCGATCGTCATAGTGAGTCTCCAAGCAAATTGTTATTGGCGAACGTGTGCGTTAAGGCGCCCAGTAAATCGCCAGCGGGCACGATAAAAAGGCGCGGATCGGCAGTGTGCGAACATCGTCGCCACTCATGGCGTTCGCCAATACGGCACGCTTATCATCGCCGGTAATATGTAGAATATGGCGCTTTGCCTGATGAAGACGGTCCGCCGAAAACGTAATGCGCGGCTGCGGCTGGCTGGGGGTGCGCACGGCGACCAGCGGCTCATCGGTGGCAAGCGCCAGGCCCAGCTCTTGGCTGTCTGGGAACAGCGAAGCCGTGTGTCCATCGCCGCCCATGCCTAAAATGACAACGCTTGCGGGCCAAGCAAGCCCTGCAGTGGCCTCTGCCACGGCCGCTACACCCTCTTCCGGCGTACCGGCATCAGAGGTGAGCGGCACAAACGTAGCCGCGGCGGCGGGGCCTTGCAGCAGGTTGTCGCGCACTAGCTTGGCGTTGCTGTCGCTGCTCTGCTCATCCACCCAGCGCTCGTCAGCCAAGGTAATCTCTACCCGCGCCCACTCGAGCGGCTTTTGCGCCAGCGCCTTGAAAAACGGCACCGGCGTTGAACCCCCGGAGACTACCAGCAGCGCACGCGCTTGGTGGCTAAGGTCGTCCGCCAGGGCTTGATAGACGGCTTCTGCTAGCTGCTCAGCGAGCGCTTGTCGTGTGCTGCTCATCTTAATAGTCCTCGTACCAGCTGCGGCCATCCTGGGTAATCATGGCAATAGAGGCCACCGGCCCCCAGGAGCCTGCGGGATAGCGGCGCGGCGGGGTTTCGCGTGATTTCCAGCCGTCGATTAGCTGGTCGCACCAGCGCCACGCGTGCTCTACTTCGTCTCGGCGCACAAACAGATACTGCTGCCCTTTCATTACTTCTAACAGTAGCCGCTCGTAGGCATCGGGGATTCGTGATTTGGGGAAAGCGTTGTTGAAATCCAGGTGCAGCGGCCCTGGGCGCAGGCGCATGCCTTTATCCAGGCCGCTATCCTTGGTGAGCACCTGAAGAGCAATGCCCTCTTCCGGCTGCAGGCGAATAATCAGCTTGTTAGCGGCAATATTGCGCTGATCGGGGTCGAAGATGTAGTGAGGCTGCTGACGGAAGTGAATCACGATTTGCGACAGCTTCTCTGGCATACGTTTACCGGTGCGCAGGTAGAACGGCACGCCCGCCCAGCGCCAGTTGGACACTTCGGTTTTCATAGCCACGAAGGTTTCGGTTTGGCTCTGGGTGTTGGCGCCCTCTTCTTCCAAATAGCCCGGCACAGGCTGACCATCGCTGGTGCCCGCAATGTACTGGCCACGTACCACGTCGCGCCCAAGTGCCTCACCGGTAAACGGTTTGAGCGCCTTGAGTACTTTTACCTTCTCATCGCGGATAGCATCAGCATCCAGATTCGAGGGCGGGTCCATGGCAATCAGGCACAACAGCTGCAGCAGATGGTTTTGCACCATATCGCGCAGCTGGCCCGCATCATCGAAGTAGCCCCAGCGTCCTTCGATACCGACTTTTTCGGCTACGGTAATCTCGACGTGGGAGATATGGTTCTGGTTCCACTGCGTGCCAAACAGCGGATTGGCAAAGCGCAGGGCAATCAGATTCTGAACCGTCTCTTTACCCAGATAGTGGTCAATACGGTAGATGCGCGATTCGGGGAAAACGGCGCCTATAGCATCGTTAATCTCTTCCGACGACGCCAGATCATAGCCAATCGGCTTTTCAACAATGACGCGGGTGTCGTCATCCAGGCTGTTACTGGCCTGTAGATTGCGGCAGATATCGCCGTAGATGCGCGCCGCTACCGATAGATACACCACCATGGGCTGCGTAGCGCCTTCTCGCCATTGGCGAATGGCGTCGTAGCCCTCTGCGGTGGCGAAATCGAGCTTCAGGTACTCCAAGCGGTTTAAGAAGCGCTCAAGACTCTCTTTGTCCTGCTCGTCTTTTTTCAGACGCTTATTCAACGCACCGCTGACCAGTTGGCGAAACGCGGCAGTGTCGTGCTCCTGGCGCGCCAGCCCCATAATCCGCGTGCTTTCGGGCATTAAGCCCTCGCGGTCAAGATGATACAGCGCAGGGAACAGCTTGCGCATGGCAAGGTCGCCCAACGCCCCGAACAGCGCTAAATCGATCGCGTGATGGGGGTCGCCTAGCGGTGCATGTGACTGGCTCATCTCGACTCCTGTTTATCATTAGGCGCTACAATGTAGTTAGATTACTTAAAATCTATCTGATTAGAGGCATTATGCGCAACATTTAATGTAATTTTACTACAAAAAATCCTCGTAACTGCCTTTCATTCACCGCTGTGTTGTCCATTTTTGGCTCTACGCCCCAAGAATACGCCACTCTACTCCTCCACAAGAAGGCGGTGGTGCAGCAATGTATTCACGACGAAGACATAAGGCACGCTCTGTCTTCGCAGTGCACGACAACAAATAAGGCACAACACAAGGTATGCACATCATGGCAATGGTTCGCACTTTTTTCACGCCAATGTTGGCTACCGTGGTCACGGCGGATATCGCCGCGCCTTCGAAGATGAATGCAGAGGGGGGAAGGGTTAAGCGCTGTTCGACTTCGGCGCTAACCTTAGGTCAGCACCTTTTGGGCTAAATCTCCACCGCGCGGCCGATAAACTCAATCGGGCCAGTGGGTAAACCAGTGGGCGAACCGGTGTCATCTTCTAGCGTGAGTTCAAAGAGTTGGTTATCTTCAAGCGGCGGCAACTGGTCTAAACGCAAACGCAGCGGTTGCCCTGGCTCTACTAGGCCAAGTGAAACCGGCGCTTGCCAATCATCCGCCTTGGTCCAGAACTCCAGCGCTTTTCCTTCGGGTACTTCGAAAGTGCCTAACGGGATCAGTTGAATCTCTTGACGGTTGGCGGCCTGCACCACCCACCCTGCTGATTGAGTTTGCGGCGCTAACAGCACCACCATATATTCCGGCGTTGCCGGCACTGACGTGACGTTCGTCAGCATTACGCCCATCGCTAGCGCGGCGGCTAAGCCCGCTCCCGCCAGCCCACGCCACAACGGTAGACTTTGCACCCAGCGACGGCGAGGAGCCAATGCTGGAGAACGCACAGCGGATGCTTGTAAGCTGCGCTCGATGCGCGGCCACAGGTAATCCGAAGGTGTGACAGGTTCGACTATCGCTGTATAAGGAGAGAAACGCTCTTCCCAGGCGGCCACTGCCTTTTGTAGCTCAGGGTCGTTGGCTAAACGCGTTTCAAAGGCTTCGCGCTCGGCCATAGACTGCGTACCCAGCACGTACTCCCCAGCCAGGGCATGAAGGTCATCGGGTTCATGTGAAGTGCTCATGCCATACACTCCCGTAGGCGAAGCAGGCTGCGCTTGATCCAGGCCTTCACCGTGCCCAGGGGCGTGCCGGTATGCGCCGCAATTTCAGCGTGGCTCAAGCCGTCGACATAAGCGTGCAGCACACAGTTGCGGCGTTCGGCTTCTAATTGATGTAAGCACTCATCCATGCGCTGGCCGGTTTGCCAATCAAATGCGTCTTCGACTTGGAAAGCGTGTTGAAAGGTATCGTCTTCGGCAAACTCGTGGGGGTCGTCAAGATCGGTGTAGACGTGGCGATCGCGCCCACGAATAGCGTTAAGCGCTAGATGGCGGGCGATGCTGAATATCCAAGTGCGAGGGGCACCTTTTTGCGGATCAAAACTATCAGCGCGCTGCCAAATGTTTAAGCAGGCATCATGGACAATATCCTCGGCCATACCACGGTCTTTCACAATGCGGTACACCACGCCCAGTAGCCTGGCGCCTTCCTGCTGATAGAGCTGCTGGAGCGCTGCCTGTTCGCCACGGGCAATGCGGGTAAGCGCATTAAGATGATCAAATTCACTGGCTATCGTTGACCCACCTTCATCAGACACATCTTCACTCCCTGATAACGCGCCGATTGCGGCCGTCGCACTGCAAGTAGCATAGCGGCTAGGGAGCCTTGATACGAGCCCCTAGCCTTACTTAACTTATGCTATGTTCGTGAGTGCTTGGGCGCTTAGTTAGACGTCCAGAAAATGTAATCGGCTTGATAAGTGACCACAGCGGTAGCGCCTTCGTTATCGGTGTTACAGCCAACGTTAGGCGCAACGCCGCCCTGAGTGTCCAGGCGCTGAATGTAGGTCACGCCATTCATGGCACCCTCGCCATCAGCCGGGTTGGCCTCCACCAGTTGCAGCGGAATGTTGCCATCGCCATTTGGCGCAACGGCTAGCTGAGTGCCGGTAATTTTAGAACCATCCAGCGCTTCCCAGGTAGCGGGCGGGCCGTAGTAGCTGCCGACTTGATTACCTTCGCGGTCATTGAGCGCGGCATGCGGGCCTTTAAATACCCAACCCAGGCTACCATCGTCCTTGGCTTCACACATGTAGGTAATCGCGCCTACCCCTACCGTTTCAAGAGCAACGCTGTGGCCATCAGGCACTTGAATGTCCGCAGGCACTTCGGCTAGCGCTGCTTGACTGAAGGATGCAATCAGAGTCGCAGCGAGGGTAGCACGCGTTAGATGTTGAATCGTCATGTCAGTCTCCTTGGGTGGTATATCAACCACTTTTGCCGTGGCTGTATAGGGGATACACACAAGAAGGCCGACTGGATGCACTCTGTCTAAAAAAAATCTCAAACCTTCTGCAGCGCCTTCATCGCAAAAAAGCCCGCGACGTGTCGCGGGCAATCGGCATTGACGAAACAGGCGAGGAACCTGCCTAGCAGGGCATCAGCGGCTTAAAACCAAATTTCACTTTGTACGCCAAAGCTCCACTGCCCACCCGTAAAGCCATCGTTACCAAAGGAGTCTTCCATGGTGTAGCCGTTCAACTCGGCATCCCAATCCGTGTAGGAGGCAAACAGCCGAATTTCAGGACGTTTCCAGAAACCGCCCACTTCTGGCTTGAAGGTAGGCGCAATAGTAAGCTTGCCGAAGTTGCCACTAACCTCATTGCGATCACTAAAGCCGTTGGGATCAAGATCCATATACTGGTAGCTACCCTCGTACTGCATCTCGAAGTTTTGAGTAATCTCGTTAGCCAAGCGTACGTTCAGCGTTGCCCAGGTGTAGCTGTCACCCTCAGCAAAGCGGTCATCGCTCACTTCAGCCAAAATAGAGGGTGCAATACGCCACTGTGGCGCGATATACGTGGTGCCATAAACGGCCAAACGCGTTGCGGTCGCATCGTCGGTGAGATCGCCATCGCTGCCCAGCGCTTTAACTTCAGCACCTAACCCCTGACCATGAAGCGCCGCCGCTTTGAAGTTACCTTCGCCCAGGCCAAAAAAGCTATCGCCATGGTACGCCACCATCGTGTGCCAACCGCTGTCGGCGGCGGTTTGGGCAGCGCCAATATCGCGCTCATCGTTATCAGCGGCCGACATCACGTTGGCCATCACCTGCCAGCTACCGAAGTAGTTATTGGAGGTCAGCACGATGTTGTCGGTATCACCGCTCCCGCCGTCTAGGCCAGGGTTTTCACGGTTTACCACATCGAAATCACTGAAGCTGCGGCCATACAGCGAGACGTTTGATTTCCAGTTATCGCCTAACTGCATATCGTAAATACCGCCACCTGTACCGGCCAGGAACACCACGTCGCTATCTAGCCAGTGGATATCGAAATTGTCACGATCAAAACGTTTACCGGCCCAAATAGAGGCATTTTCAAACGCTCCCGTAAAGCTCGGTAGGTCGCTAAATTCAGCGTAGGCTTGGCGTACGTTCAGGTTGGTATCGTCGCCCACCCAATCATTGCTGGAATTGGTACTCGCCGCCAGCATGGTGGTGTAGCGGGCGCGGGCACCGTTATCAAACTGCATGCGATAGTTAAGAATGGCTTCTGTGTAGGTATCGGGTTCATTGCCTAAACGACCTACTGCGCCACCAAGGTTGCCAACCGGCGTCACATAGGGGCCGCCATCAATACTCTTGCGGTCTTCACCAAGCAATAAGCCTGAACGTGCATATACGTTGAATGAGAAACCTTCCTCGCCGCTTGAGCGGCGCTCCACCCGGGCTAGGCGCTCTTCGATATCTGCATCCGTCGTAGCCTCTGCAGGCGCGCTGGTGGCTGGAGCAGCCGATCCCTCAGCGATTTCAGCGCGGCGCTCGGCAGCATCTGCGCGCTGCTCGGCGGCTGCAATACGCGCTTCAAGCTCGGCAAAGCGCTCTTCGAGGGTCATGTTGGCACTGGCTAATCCGCTCATGCCTAGGCTGGCAGCCGCCACCGCAATGGTCAGCGGAGTTTTAAACGCTGTTTTATGCATTGTTATAAGTCCTATTGTTTTGAAAAACATTTGTTCTGAAAAACATTTGTTCTGAAAAACATCTGCTCTGGAAAACGAGTGTTTTTAAACCGCTATTGTTCTACTCGTTATGCCTGCGCCTGCCTTCGCACCAAGCTCCCTTGAATGTTGCAAAGTAACCACTACTTTGGCGTCGGAAGCTGCAGTTACTAAAACTTAATCGATTAAGTATTGGTAAACCAACAAGCCTTTGCTAATTATCGACCAATGTCTAACCGCCCATTTATGTTAGATAAAATTCATTTATTACCTTAGACAAAAGTCGCTATTGAACTTCGCGCAAACAGACGGCTAACTGGCAACTTACTTAATCGTTTAAGTAGGCGCGGCAAGCGCTTTGATACTCATCACCCACAACAATAAACGCCGAGGAACGCCGTTATGAAAAAGACACTGCTCACGTCAGCCATTGCTTTGGCCAGTATTGCCAGCGCCACCGGGTCTGCCCAGGCGGCCGAACTAACCATTTCTTGTGGCGCGGTGGGTGCAGAGCTGACCCTTTGCCAAGAAGGCGTTCGCGCTTGGGAAGAGAAAACTGGCCACAGCGTCGATGTGGTTTCGACGCCTAACTCGTCGACTGAACGCCTGTCGCTCTACCAACAAATTCTTTCTGCCAACTCCAGCGACATCGATGTGATGCAAATTGACGTGGTATGGCCAGGCCTGCTCGCTAACCACCTGCTCGACCTGCGTGAGGTGCTGGGCGAAGAGGCTGCTGCGGGCCACTTCGACACCATCGTCACCAACAACACCATCGATGATCGCCTGGTTGCCATGCCCTGGTTTACCGATGCAGGCGTGCTCTACTACCGCGAAGACCTGCTTGAAAAGTACGGCTACGAGGCACCTACCACGTGGCAAGAGCTCACTGAGATTGCCCGTGAGATTAAAGAAGCTGAGCGCGCCGAAGGTAACGACCGTATGCAAGGTTTCGTGTTCCAAGGCCGCGCCTACGAAGGCTTAACCGTTAACGCTCTTGAGTGGGTCGCAAGCTTTGGCGGTGGCACCGTGGTAGATAACGACGGTGAAGTAACCATCAATAACGAGCGAGCCGCACAGGCGCTGGATCTCGCCGCCTCTTGGATTGGCGATATCTCCCCGGAAGGCGTGCTGAACTATACCGAAGAGGAAGCGCGGGGCGTGTTCCAGGGCGGCAACGCAGTCTTTATGCGTAACTGGCCCTACGCGTGGTCGCTGGCGCAAAGCGATGACAGCGATGTGCGTAACAAAGTGGGCGTTGTTCAACTGCCGGCCGGCGGTGAAGAAGGCCAAAGCGCTGCGGGCCTTGGCGGCTGGAACTTGGCGGTCTCTCGCTATAGCGAGCACCCCGAAATCGCCGCTGACTTGGTCGCTTACCTGACCGGCGAAGAAGAGCAGAAACGTCGCGCTATTCAAGCCTCTTACAACCCGACCATCGATGCGCTTTACCAAGACCAGGAAGTGCTGGAGGCCGTGCCCTTCTTCGGTACGCTTTACGATACTTTCACGAACGCCGTTGCCCGTCCTTCCGCCCCCACCGGAGATGCCTATGGCCGTGTCAGCAACGCGTTCTTCAGCACCGCTCATGATGTGCTGTCCGGCACCAAAGATGGCGCTCAAGCCGTCGCTGACCTTGAAGGCGAACTACTGCGTCTGAAGCGTCGCAACTGGTAACCGCGGAGACACCTATGTCGAGTTCCTCTCACCAAGACGCGCCCCTCGGGGCGCATTCCGCTATGCCTACTGCGCGTCGGCCACGGGGCACCAAAGTGCGTCGCCAACGGGTCAAAGCGGCATGGCTATTTCTAGCCCCGATGCTGATTGCATTAACGCTCGTCGCAGGCTGGCCGTTAATGCGCACGTTTTTCTTAAGCTTTACCGACGCTTCGCTTTCAGACCTTGGCGCCGCCAACCTTATCGGTTTTGAAAACTATCTGGTTTACGACGATGGCCGCTGGTACGGCGTTCTCGCCGATCCTGTTTGGTGGCAATCCGTGTGGAACACGGTCTACTTTGCAGTGGTATCGGTATCACTGGAAGTGATTTTCGGTGTCATCGTGGCGCTGATTCTGAACGCAGAATTTAAAGGCCGTGTGATTGTTCGCGCGGCCGTGCTTATCCCCTGGGCGATCCCAACCATTGTCTCTGCCCAGATGTGGGCGTGGATGCTCAATGACCAGTTCGGCATCATCAACCACCTGCTGATGACGGTCGGTATTATCGATAACCCGATCGCTTGGACAGCAAGCGCCACCTACTCCATGTGGGCGGTGATCATGGTTGACGTTTGGAAGACGATTCCTTTCGTCGCGCTGCTGGTATTAGCCGCCCTCCAAATGCTGCCTAAAGATTGCTATGAAGCCGCCGAGGTGGATGGCATTCACCCAGTGCATGTATTTTTCAAAGTCACCCTACCGCTCATCACTCCGGCCCTAATGATGGCAGTGATCTTCCGTTTGCTAGATGCCCTGCGGGTGTTTGATGTGATTTATGTATTGACCTCCAACTCCACCAGCACGATGTCGATGTCGGTCTACGCCCGTCAGCAGCTAGTGGAGTTCCAGGATGTCGGTTACGGCAGCGCAGCCTCTACGCTGCTGTTCCTGATCATCGCGCTGGCCACCATTGCCTACCTGTACCTTGGCCGCAAACAGATTCAATTGGGAGGTGACTGATGAAAAGCCGTCAGTTAGCCAAAATCGCTAAACGCGTTGGTTTTTGGGCCCTTATCGCGATCATCATGGTGTATGCGGTGTTCCCGTTTTACTACGCGGTGATCACCTCGATAAAACCCTCCAGCGACCTGTTCCGCGTGGAGCTATGGCCCTCGACCTGGAATCTAGATAACTACGCGCAGATCTTCAGCCAATCGAGCTTCGTGCGGGCGATTTTCAACTCGATCATTGTGGCCTTCAGCGTGGTGTTTATCGCCCTGCTGCTGGGCATCACCGCCTCTTATGCGCTGGGGCGAGTTCGCTTTCGTGGCCGCTCTACCGTGCTACTGGTCATTCTGGGCGTTTCGATGTTCCCTCAGGTGGCGGTGCTTTCCGGGCTGTTTGAAGTCATTCGCGCGTTGAATCTCTACAACAACCCCGCTGGCCTGATTCTCAGCTACACCATCTTTACCCTGCCCTTCACGGTATGGGTACTGACCACCTTTATGAAGCAGCTCCCCATGGAGCTGGAAGAGGCCGCCATCATGGATGGCGCAACGCCCTGGGTCACTATCACCAAAGTGTTTCTACCGCTGATGTGGCCTGCCATGGCAACCACCGGCCTGCTGGCCTTTATCGCCGCCTGGAACGAGTTTCTGTTTGCCCTGACGTTTACGCTCACCGATGCCCAGCGCACGGTACCGGTAGCCATCGCGCTACTGTCGGGCGGTAGCGCCTACGAGCTGCCCTGGGGGCCGATTATGGCGGCTTCTGTTGTGGTGACCGTTCCATTGGTGATTTTGGTGATTATTTTCCAGCGCCGCATTGTTTCCGGCCTCACCGCGGGTGCCGTGAAGGGCTAACCCACGCGACAACTCTATTGATGGGCTGATGTTTATCCGTCAGCCACTGTTTTAAGGAATTGAGTCATGCAAGACAATACGATGTGGTGGCGCGGTGGCGTTATTTATCAGATTTATCCGCGCAGCTTTTTAGACAGCCGCGGCGACGGCGTAGGTGACCTGAACGGCATCACCGAGAAACTGGACTACGTGGCGTCGCTTAACGTCGACGGTATTTGGCTATCGCCCTTCTTTACCTCGCCGATGCTCGACTTTGGCTACGACGTTAGCAATTACTGCGACGTGGACCCGATGTTCGGCACGCTGGAGGATTTCAAAGCGCTGCTGGAGAAAGCACACTCGTTAGGTCTGAAGGTGATGATTGATCAGGTGATCAGCCACACCTCCGATCAGCACCCCTGGTTCCAAGAGAGCCGCCAGGATCGCACCAACCCGAAAGCCGACTGGTTTGTGTGGGCCGACCCCAAACCCGATGGCACACCGCCGAATAACTGGCTGTCGATTTTTGGTGGCTCCGCGTGGACCTTTGATTCCCGCCGCCAGCAGTACTTCCTGCACAACTTCCTGACCAGCCAGCCGGATGTGAACTTCCACAACCCGGAAGCGCGTCAGGCGCAGCTCGACAACATGCGCTTCTGGCTGGATTTAGGCGTCGACGGCTTCCGCTTGGATACGGTCAACTTCTACTTCCACGATGCCGAGCTGCGGGACAACCCGCCGGTACCGAAAGGCGAAGCCAAAACCCTGGGCGCGCCAGAAGCGAACCCTTACACCTGGCAGCGCCACGTCTACGATCTCAGCCGCCCAGAGAACCTAGACTTCCTAAAAGACCTGCGCGCACTGATGGATGAATACCCCGGCACCACCACGGTGGGTGAGATTGGCGATGACAACCCGCTAGAGCGCATGGCTGAGTACACCGCCGGTGGCGATAAGCTGCACATGGCGTATACCTTTGACTTGCTCAACATGCCCCACTCCGCCAGCTACCTGCGCGAAGTGATTGAGCGCTTCCAGCGCTTGGCGGGCGACGCTTGGCCCTGCTGGGCAACGTCTAACCACGACGTGGTGCGCAGCGCGACCCGTTGGGGCTCTGAAGAGGACCCACACGCCTACCCGAAAGTCATGCTAGCGATGCTGTTCTCGCTGCGCGGTAGCGTGTGCCTTTACCAAGGGGAAGAGCTGGGCCTGCCGGAAGCCGATGTTCCTTTTGAACGCATTCAAGACCCGTACGGCAAAGTGCTATGGCCTGAGTTTAAAGGCCGTGACGGCTGCCGAACGCCCATGCCGTGGACCGACGGCGTGCAAGGCGGTTTTTCCAACGTAGAGCCATGGCTACCTATGGAAGCCCGCCACCACGACCTAGCCGTTAGCCGCCAGCAGGATGACCCGGCGGCCACGCTCAATAGCGTGCGTGCGCTGCTAGCCTTCCGCAGCAGCCACCCGGCCATGTTTGACGGCGACTTAACGCTGGTAGACGTTGGCAACGACCTACTGGGCTTTACACGCCAAAAAGGCGACGAAACGCTGCTGTGCGTGTTCAACCTGACCGGCCAAGAACAGCACACGACGCTTCCCGTTGAGGTGACCAGCGACCTAACGGTTGCCAACTTCACCGCCACACGAGACGGCAGCACGCTTACCCTGCCTGCGTATCAAGCCGCCTTTATGCAGGTCGCCTAAACGCCGCCCATCATAGTTAATAACGATAGCCGACCCGCCTTAGTCGAGGTCGGCAAGGAGTTACCATGGCAAGTGTCACGCTTGAAAAGGTCAACAAAGTATTTGGTCGAGATCACATTATTAAAGACGTCGATCTCTCCATTGGCGACGGCGAGTTTGTCGTATTTGTCGGCCCCTCCGGCTGCGGTAAATCCACCCTGCTGCGCCTGATTGCCGGGTTGGAATCCATCAGCGACGGCGATCTCAACATTGGCGGCACCGTGGTCAATGATTTACCGCCACGAGATCGCGGCGTGGGGATGGTATTTCAGTCCTACGCGCTCTACCCGCACATGACTGTTTACGACAACATGGCGTTTGGCCTGAAGCTGGCCAAGACCAACAAAGAGACGGTGCATGAACGGGTAATGAGCACAGCGAAGATCCTTCAGCTGGAAGAGCTGTTACACCGTAAGCCCAAAGCACTCTCTGGTGGCCAGCGTCAGCGGGTAGCGATGGGTCGCGCGATGGCCCGCGAGCCGCGCATTCTGCTGTTTGATGAGCCGCTTTCTAACCTGGACGCGTCACTGCGTGTGCAGATGCGCAACGAAATTGCCCGCCTGCATAACCGCCTTGGCTCTACCATGATTTACGTGACCCATGATCAGGTAGAGGCCATGACGCTGGCAGATAAAATCGTGGTGCTTAACCGTGGCCATGTGGAGCAAGTAGGCAGTCCCCACGAGCTCTACCAACGCCCGGCCACGAAGTTTGTCGCCGGTTTTATTGGCTCCCCCACTATGAACTTCTTGCCCGCCAAACTGCTCAGCGGCGCCGCTGAAGGCTGCCGGGTTAGCGTGGCTGGATTAGGCGACGTTACCCTGCCCCAAGCGGGCGACGGCTACTCGCAAGGCAGCTCGCTGACACTGGGCGTGCGGCCCGAGCATCTGCGTTTGGAAGCCCCGCAGGGTGACAACTGCTTTGATATCGTTAACGTCGAATACCTGGGCAACGAAGTGTACGTTTATCTGGAGCCAAAAGAGGGCACGACGCTGCTGATCCACCGCAGCGAAGCGCCCAGCCAATGGAAAGAGGGTCAACAGGTATCACTGGTGCCCGATACCGAGCACGTGCATCTCTTTGATGAAAGCGGTGCTGCGCTGATGCTCTCAGACGCTCGTTCAGCCGCTTAATCAATCAAAGCACGACCCATCACGGCCTTGGCGGTGGAGACAACCTTTCATGTGAGGGTAGTCGGCATACCACCAAGGCCGTTATTCTTGTGCGCAATCACTCAATAATTAGCCTGCGCTATAAAAACAGCCCAGGCATTGCACTTTTTCAGCCAACGCTTTTCACCTGTTTAGGAAGCTCCGTGACCGCCCCTCGCCGAATGACTCTAAAGGATCTTGCGCTCGAACTCGGCGTCTCTACCGCGACGATTTCCAACGCTTTTAACCGACCTGACCAGCTCTCTCCGCTGCTGCGTGACCGCATTCTCAAAGAGGCCAAGCGGCTAGGATATAGCGGTCCCGATGCCAAAGCCCGCAGCCTGCGTACCGGCCGCTCCAGCATTGTGGCGGTGATTCTGGCCGAAAGCCTGACTTACAGCCTCAACGACGCCGTGGCCAGTGAATTTCTCTCTGGTGTGGCCGAAGTACTGGATGCCCACGGCCACACCCTGCTGCTGCTACCCGGCCGAGGCCATGCTTCCCAGCCTCCCGGCTCGGCCAATATCGCCGATGGGTTTATTGTTTACGGCCTGATGCCCAACAATAAGCTGTTAAATGAGCTTCCCTCACAGCGCCCGCTGGTCTCGGTGGATTTCGATATTGACGGCTGCCCCACGGTGCATATCGATGACCGCGACGCCAGCTACGCGATGGCGACCCATGCGCTGAAGCAGCGCCCGCTTCGGCCTGCCATTATTAACCTGCGTTTAACTAAAGAGCACTGCAATGGCCGGGTGACCAAAGAGCACACGATGCTGCCGGATAGCAGCACCATTAGCCGCGCGCGCTTAGCCGGGTTTCACACGGCGCTCACCGAGCATGGCTTTGATCCCGACACCATTCCGCTATGGAACATTGAAGAGAACGTCTTTGATGTGTGCTCACCAGTGATTACTGAGATCATCGACCTACCCGCCGAACAGCGGCCTGACCTTTTGCTCTGCATGTCGGACCGTATTGCGCTCACCGCGCTGACGCTGGCCGAACAGCGAGGTATTCAGGTACCAGAAGAGTTACGGATTACAGGGTTTGATGGCATTGCCGAAGGGCAATACCGCGCGCCGCGATTAACCACCGTACGCCAGGACAGCGCAGGTAAAGGACGCGTGGCGGCCAACATGATTCTAGGGCGAATACCCAAAACCCAGCAGCTGCTCAAAACCGAGCTGCTGCTGGGTGATACCTGCCCCTAGACATTCAGCGAGGGATATTCAGCAAGCATTATTTAGCTGCTTTCTGCATCGCAATAGCGGTATCCAACATCCGGTTGGAGAAACCCCACTCGTT
Source organism: Halomonas sp. 7T (assembly GCF_025643255.1). Taxonomy (NCBI): domain Bacteria; kingdom Pseudomonadati; phylum Pseudomonadota; class Gammaproteobacteria; order Oceanospirillales; family Halomonadaceae; genus Halomonas; species Halomonas sp. 7T. The sequence continues at coordinate 1,762,717 of NZ_CP087112.1, forward strand.
GTCGTACCACGCCATGATTTTCACCAAGCGACCATTAACGCGGGTGTGGTTGGCGTCAAATGTCGATGAGTGAGCATCATGGTTAAAGTCGATGGAAACCAGCGGCTGAGCATTTACAGCCAACACCGGAGAAGTAGCGGCAGCTTTCTCAACAATCGCGTTGATCTCTTCTTTGGTGGTATCACGACCCGCGTTGAAGGTTAGATCCACTAGCGAAACGTTAATCACCGGTACGCGCACGGCCAGACCATCGAACTTACCCGCCAGTTCCGGCAACACCAAACCCACGGCGGCAGCGGCGCCGGTTTTAGTCGGAATCATCGAATGGGTAGCGCTACGGGCACGGTACGGGTCGGAGTGATACACATCCGACAGGTTCTGGTCGTTAGTGTAGGCATGAACGGTGGTCATCAGGCCGTTCTCAATACCTACGGCGTCGTTCAACGCTTTAGCAACCGGCGCTAGGCAGTTCGTGGTGCACGAAGCGTTGGATACCACGGTGTGCTCTGCCGTGAGAATCTCGTCATTCACACCATAAACGATGGTGGCATCCGCATCCGGGCTGGGCGCCGAGATCAGCACGCGCTTGGCACCAGCAGCAATATGCTTGGCCGCCGCATCGCGCTTGGTAAACAGGCCGGTACACTCCATCACCAAATCAATATGCATGGAGGCCCAAGGTAAGTTAGCCGGGTCGCGCTCTGACGAAATCGCAATACGGTCGCCGTTCACGCTGATGCTTTCTGCATCATGCTCAACCGCAAACGGAAAGTGCCCATGAACGGTGTCATGACGTAGCAGATGCGAATTGAGAGAGGGGTCGCCCAGATCATTAATCGCAACGACCTGCACACGCTCACGGTAGCCGTTTTCGTACAGCGCACGAAGCACATTGCGACCAATCCGTCCAAAACCGTTAATGGCAACTCTTATTGTCATGGTAGCACCTCAATCAAGCAGTGGTCGTAAATGGCGTATTCCGTAAAAAAATTACCAAAAATACGTATTTAATCGCCTTTAGGTCGATTAAAACCTGCTTTAACCGCCCATAAAGGCTAAAAATTATCCAATATGTAGTAAAATTACTATATAAAGACTATCGTAGTCCAATACTTAATCAACGATTCATCCGCCCTTTTTTCCGGGCTTTGTTCAGCCCATGCTGCTCATCAGGAGTAACTACCATGTCCAACACCCCGCTCCCTGTCCCTCTCCGTCGTACCAAAATCGTCGCCACCCTTGGCCCCGCCAGTGACCGCCCCGGAGTGTTGGAAGCCATGCTGAAAGCGGGTGTGGATGTGGTGCGGCTGAACTTCTCTCACGGCTCCGCTGATGATCATCGCCGCCGTCTTACCGAGGTGCGCGAGATCGCTCAGCGCCTGGGCCGCAGCGTCGCGTCACTCGGTGACCTGCAAGGCCCCAAAATTCGTATCTCCCGCTTCACTGAAGGGGCTATCCACTTAGACATCGGCCAAGCGTTTGTGCTCGATATGGCGATGGATGCCAATAGCGGCACCGCCGAGCGGGTTGGCTGCGACTATAAAGCGCTGGTGAATGACGTTGCCCCCGGTGACAGACTGCTGCTGGACGATGGTCGCGTCGTGTTGGACGTCACCACTATTGTTGGGCAAGAAGTTCACACCCGAGTTCACGTGGGCGGCAAACTGTCCAACAATAAAGGTATTAATAAGCAGGGCGGCGGCCTGTCTGCACCGGCGCTCACCGATAAAGACAAGCAAGATCTGAAAACAGCGATCGAGATTGGCGTGGACTATTTAGCCGTCTCTTTTCCGCGTCACGCCGCCGATATGCAAGAAGCCCGCGCGCTGCTGGGTGAAGAAGGCAAAGAGATTGGCCTAGTCGCCAAACTGGAGCGTGCAGAAGCTGTGGCTAATGATGAGACGCTCGATGCCATCATTGAAGCCTCAGAAGCAGTGATGGTGGCGCGTGGCGACTTGGGCGTTGAAATTGGTGATGAAGCGCTGATCGGCACGCAAAAACGCATTATCAAGCATGCCCGCTCACTGAATCGCGCGGTGATTACCGCCACACAGATGATGGAGTCGATGATCGAATCGCCGCTACCCACCCGCGCAGAAGTGTTCGACGTGGCGAACGCCGTGCTCGACGCCACCGATGCGGTCATGCTCTCTGCGGAAACGGCAGCGGGCGACTTCCCGGTGGAAACCGTGGAAGCCATGGATCGCGTTTGCTTAGGCGCTGAGCGCGAGCGCATTGCTCAAGCCTCTGGCCACCGCATTCATGAAGGCTTTGAGCGCATTGACGAAACCATCGCGCTGTCCGCCATGTACGCGGCTAACCACTTAACGGGCGTACGCGCCATTGCCTGCATGACCTCCACCGGTTACACGCCGCTGATTGCCTCGCGCATTCGCTCAGGCTTACCAATTGTGGGTTTGGCTCACAGCCCCATCGCCCAGCGGCGCATGGCGCTTTATCGCGGTGTGGTCTCGATCCCGTTTGATACCACTCACATGGAGGCCGCCGACGTCAACAAAGAAGCCATTAAGCTGCTGAAGGCGCATGGATTGGCACGCCCTGGCGAGCATGTCATCCTTACTCGCGGCGACCATATGAACGCCCACGGCGGCACCAACACCATGAAAGTACTGGCCGTTGACGCCGAATAAATTTTCTTCAGGAGACCTCACCATGACCGACGCCCGCCCACCCCGCCAAGCCGTGCGCACGCTGCAAGCCCGCAAGCGCATTGCGCTGATTGCCCACGATGGCAAGAAAACCGAGATGCTGGAGTGGGCGACGCGCTGGCAGGATACGCTGAGCCAGCACACCCTGATTGGCACCGGCACCACCGCCGGGCGGCTTAAAACCAACCTAGGGTTAGAAGTTGAAGGCTTAATGAGCGGGCCGCTGGGTGGCGACCAGCAGATTGGCGCGCGTATTGCCGAGCAGCAGCTCGACGTGCTGATCTTCTTCTGGGATCCCTTTGCCCCGCAGCCCCACGACCCGGATGTGAAAGCGCTGCTGCGCTTGGCAGCACTATGGAACGTGCCGGTAGCGTGTAACGCCGCCAGCGCCGACTTTCTGCTCTCCTCGCCCTATCTTAGCGAGCGCTACGATATGTCGATTCCAGACGCGAACGCCTGGGCCCAGGCCCGCACGGTATAACAGGCACGCACGGTATCAACCGAGCGCGCCTTGGTTTAGCGGGTACGCAGGTGGCGCGCCACCACTTGCTGCCCGCACTGGTAGCTTCCGTTCATTGCACCCAGCGCGCACTGCAGCGTTAGCTCCGCAATTCGGTCGTAATCCTGCAACGCAGAATTCACCGGTTGAGGTAGGAAATCTAACAGGCGGTGGTCACCAAAGGTGGCTAACCGCAGCGTCTCGGGCAGCCCACCCTGGGCAAGCAGCTCATCAAACACGCCTTCCATTAGCGCGTAGGAGGCCGTCACCAGCGCATCAACCTCACCTACCGCCAAGGCTTGCCTAGCCAGCTCAACGCCCACATCACGCTCGTAACGCGCGCCGCTATAGATGACAGCCTCAACTCCCTGACCTTCTAACGCAGCCAGGAAGCCAGCTCGGCGCTCCCGGCTAACCGATAACTCGGGCATGGCATCTAGCCAGGCAATGCGCCGCGTTGCACTCGTCATCACCGAACGTGTTAGCGCATAAGCCGCTTCATGATCATTGCTCACCACGCTGGCAAAACGCTCAGGCGTCAAGCCACGGTCCATGCCCACTACGCTCCACCCTTCATCGGCTAAATCCGCGTAAAAGGTATCGTTTTCAGGCAGGCAGCTGGCGGTAATCAGCACTTCACAGCGCTGGGCGCGCAGCGCTAGGGCCAGCGTGCGCTCGCTGTCTGCGCAATCATCCGAACTCACTACCAGCAGCTGATAGCCGCGCTCGCGGGCACCGCGCTCTAGCCGCTTGGCAAGACGGGCATAGCTGATATTTTCCAAATCCGGCACGATCAACCCGATTAAACGGCTCGCACCACGTCGCAGCGCAGCGGCCTGGGGATCTATGTGATAACGGTGCTGGCGTACTACCGCCATCACCTTATCAATAGTCGCGGCACTGATACGGCGCTGCTCAGCCTGGCCGTTGATTACATAGCTTGCCGTGGTGCGCGAAACCCCGGCAAGCCGGGCAATGTCGGCAAGTGTCATGCTGGCTTCTCCCTAAATGAAGACGGCAGTTTAACAGCCGTTTTAACCCCTTCAGACAAAAGTCTAAAGAAACAACCCTTGTGCCAAAAAGTGAATCGATTCAGCATAGCCAACTAACCACAGGTGACACGATTCATCCAGCTAACCTTAACGATCTACGACTAACGTTTTATGCGCGCACCTTCGCCGCCAATCGCAGACGTTGCTGTTGCCTGACCGCGTTTACAGGAGACCCCTATGTTGACACTCGGCCCCGATGACATCTTGCTCGACCGCCATGCGGACCACTGGCAAGCTGCGCTCGACAACGCCGCCAATGCGCTGGCGGCTGCTGGCTTGGTTGAGGCCGAGTACCGCGATGGCCTCCATGCCCGTGAGGCGCAGTCCTCTACTTACCTGGGCAACGCGATTGCGATTCCCCATGGCACCCCAGAAAGTCGCCAACACGTTAAGCGTACCGGCGTGCGGGTGCTGCAGTTCCCTAAAGGGGTGCAGTGGCACGACGGCAACACTGTTCATGTGCTGGTGACCATTGCGGCACAAAACGACGAGCACCTGGACATTCTGCGCCAGCTTACCCACGTTCTCGACCGCGATGGTGTAGCCACTAAGCTGGCCAGCGCCAGCTCCGCCGCCGATGTAGCACGACTGCTCTCCAAACCTTCCATGGCACCCCGCCTGGATGCCGACACGCTGTGCATTAACTTCCCCGCCCGCGACCCGCAGGAACTGGCCCTAGCGGCGGCAGCGCGGCTACGCCAAAGCGGCTGCGTGGATAACGGCTTTATTAGTGCGGTGGCGAGCGCCCCGCCACAGTGGCTGGGCAAAGGCTTATGGCTTTCAAGCCACGCCCAAGGGGTCAGCCAGCCCGCGCTAGGCGTTGCCACCCCCGCCGACACCACGCTTGAGCATAGCGGCCATCCGGTCCATGCGTTGTTCTGCTTAGCCGCCAGTGGCGATGCTCACCGCCCGCTGCTTGAACAGCTGATGGCGGTGCTGGAGAACGGCGAAAGCGAAAGCTTTGTGGGCAAAAATAGCGCCCAGCTACTCGCAGCCCTAGCGGGTGAAACCGCCAGCACCCAGACCCATCGCGTGCGCGTATTAAATCCCCACGGCCTACACGCTCGCCCGGCCAAACAGCTGGTACAGATCGCCCGCGCCCAGCCCATGCCGATCAACGTGCGCCTGGAAGAAGGCAGCGCCACCACGGTCTCCGCCGCCAGCTTGACCAAAGTGATTGGCCTGGGTGCGCGCCGTGGCCAATGGCTGATCTTCTCCGCCGAGGGCGAACAGGCAAGCACCGCGCTAGATGCCATTGCAGCCGCTGTCGAAGAGGGCTTGGGTGAAAAAGTCACGCCGTTCGACGGGGGCCGCGATGCCACGCCCGCCGCCAACGCCAGCAAGCCTGCCGTGGAGCCGTTGGCCGCCGACAAGCCGCACCCCGGCGTGGCGGCCTCACCGGGGTTAGCGATTGCCCCGGTGTTTGTTATTCGCCCGATGCAGTTTGATTACCCGGAGCATGCCAGCGACTCCACCCAAGAGATCGCACGCTTAGAGGCCGCTCTCAAAGAGGGCGCTGCTCAGTTGCAGGCGCTGGTACACAACGCCCCCGGCGGCGAAGTGGCCGACATTCTCTCCATGCACGAAGAGATGCTCGACGACCCCGAACTTCATCAAGCAGCGATTGACGCCATCCGTGAAGGCCGCTCGGCGGAAGCGGGTTGGTGGGAAGCCATCGACACCGCCGCCCACGCCCAAGAAATGCTGGCGGACCGATTGCTGGCCGAACGCGCTGCCGACCTGCGCGATGTAGGCCGCCGCGTGCTCGGCGTTTTGTGCAATGCCACCCTTCCCGAGCCGCCTGATCACCCTTACATCTTGGTGATGGACGATATCGGCCCCTCCGATGTGGCACGTTTAGACACCTCCCGGGTTCGCGGCCTGCTCACCGTACGGGGCGGCGCGACCGCCCACAGCGCTATCTTGGCCCGTGCGCTCGGCATTCCTGCCGTAGTCGGTGCCGGTGAAGCGGTGATGGCGCTGCATAACGGCGGCATGATGATTCTGGATGGCGAGCGTGGCCGTGTAACCTCGCAGCCTTCTGAAGAGCGCCTGCGCCGCGCCGAACAGCAGCTGCTAGATCAACAGCAGCGTGAAGCGGATGCCTGGGAGCTGCGCTTTGAGCAGGCCCAAACCCGTGACGGCCATAAGGTCGAAGTGGCTGCCAACCTGGGCAACACCGCCCACGCCGCCGATGCGGTAGAGCGCGGGGCGGAAGGCGTTGGCCTGCTGCGCACCGAGTTCCTGTTTATGGCTTACTCCAGCGCTCCGGATCTCGCCACGCAAATCGCTGAGTATCGCGAAGCCACCTACGCGCTGAACGGCCGCCCGCTCGTTGCCCGTACCCTAGACGTCGGCGGAGATAAGCCGCTGCCCTACTGGCCGGTGCCCCAGGAAGACAACCCCTTCCTCGGCCTGCGCGGTATTCGTCTAGCACTGACTCAGCCAGACGTGCTGGAAACCCAGATTCGTGCGCTGTTAATGGCCGCCGTGGGTAAACCGTTACGTATCATGCTGCCGATGGTCAAAGACGTGGCTGAGTTCCGCGCGGCGAAGGCGATCTATGACCGCCTGCTCAGCGAGATCGCCCCCCAGCAGCGCGCCACCGACGTACAGCTTGGCGTGATGATTGAGGTGCCCTCGAGCGCCCTATTAGCGCCAACACTCGCCGCAGAAGTGGACTTCTTCTCAGTGGGCACCAACGACTTAACGCAGTACACCCTAGCGATTGACCGCGGCCACCCAGAGCTTTCCGCTCAAGCCGATGGCCTGCACCCGGCGGTACTGCGCCTGATTCAAATGACCGTGGAGGCCGCCCACGCTCAAGGCAAATGGGTCGGCGTATGTGGTGAACTGGCTTCCGATGCGATGGCCGTGCCGGTTCTGGTGGGCTTGGGTGTTGACGAACTCTCGGTCAGCGCACGCCAAATCCCGCTGGTCAAAGCCCGCCTGCGCGAGTTTGATCTTGCTCAAGCCCAAGCCAGCGCCCAGTTAGCGCTGAGCAAAGCCACCAGCGACGAAGTCCGCGACGCCCTGGAGGCCCACTAATGGCACGTGTGGTCTGCATTACGCTTAACCCGGCGCTGGATCTCGCCTTCAACCTGGAAGCGCTGACGCTGGGGCACGTGAACCGCCCCACTAGCGCCCAGTTAGAAGCCGCCGGTAAAGGGGTGAACGTTGCCCGGGTGCTGGCAAGCCTGGGTCACGAGGTGATCGTCAGCGGTTTTTTAGGCGCAGAGAACGACGGCCCGTTTAGCCTCGCCTTCCCCCGCTACGGCGTCAAAGATGCCTTTGTGCGGGTGCCGGGCAATACGCGCATCAATGCGAAACTCGCCGAGCAGAGCGGCCGCGTCACCGATATCAACAGCCCCGGCATGCCCATTGAAGCCGCCCATCTTGATGCTTTACGTGCCACGCTCAGCGGCCTGTTTGAGGGTGCCACCCCGCCGGACGCTGTGGTGGTGGCAGGCAGTTTGCCTCCTGGCATCGACCAGGCAGCGTTTAGCGAGCTGTTGACCTACCTGAAAGGTTTCGGAGTGCCGCTTTGGGTAGACACCAGCGGCCCGGCGCTGCTCACCGCGATTGCCGCCCAGCCAGCCGCCGTAAAGCCCAATGAAACCGAGCTGGCCGACTGGGCAGGCAGCGCGCTTGAGACCGACCAGCAGCGCCAAGCTGCCGCCGAGCGGTTACACGCCAGCGGCATCGAGCACGCGCTCATTTCAGCGGGGGCCGAAGGCGTTTTATGGGTGAGCCAGCACGGCACCTGGCAATCTACGCCGCCCACCGTCACCGCCACAAACACCGTTTGCGCGGGCGACACCTTTGTGGCTGGCATGCTCCACGGCCTGCTGAGCCAGCATGCGCCTGACGACACACTTCGCTTCGCAACGGCGCTCTCTGCCGAAGCGGTTCGCCATGTTGGTGTGGGCGACCCCCACACCAATGATTTCGACTCACTCCAACAACAGACCCGGATACGGCGTCTTGACGACACCCACACCGAGGGAGCCACGCGATGAACCTTATTCTGATTACCGCCTGCCCCAGTGGCATGGCGACCACCTTTCTGGCCGCTAAGCGCCTAGAGCAAGCTGCCACGCGGCTAGGCTGGAACGTTCATGTCGAGATGCACGGCGAGATTGCGCCACTGCAAGCCGCAAGCGCCGAGCAGATCGCCAACGCCGACTTAATCGTCGTGGCTGCCGACCACGTGCCTGCCCCGGAGCGTTTTGAAGGCAAGCGGCTGTTCCAGGCTCCTATTGCGAGCGCCCTGCCCGACCCCAGCGCCTTTTTAAGCCAAGCCAAGCGGGAAGCGCCGATTTTTAGCGCTCCGGTAGCCACTGCAGCTACCCCGGCAAGCAGCACGGGCGGCAAAAAAATTGTCGCCGTCACCGCCTGCCCCACCGGCGTTGCCCATACCTTTATGGCAGCAGAAGCGATGGCGGAAGCGGGCAAAGCCATGGGCCACCAGATTCGCGTGGAAACCCAGGGCTCGGTGGGCGCACAAAACAAACTCACCGAAGAAGAGATTGCCGCCGCTGACGTGGTGGTACTGGCCTGCGATATCGAAGTGGACCCTTCCCGCTTCGCGGGCAAACGGGTTTACCGCACCTCTACCGGCAATGCGCTGAAAAAGCCGCGCCCGACTTTAGAGGCCGCTCTCACCGACGCCGCTGTTGAAGATGGCGCTAGCGCCGCTAGCAGCAGCGCCTCAGCCAAGAAAGGCATCAAAGAGAAAGGCGTTTATAAACACCTGCTGACCGGTGTTTCCTTTATGCTGCCCATGGTGGTCGCGGGTGGCTTGCTCATCGCTCTCTCGTTTGTCTTTGGTATCGAAGCGTTTCAGGAAGAGGGCACCCTGGCCGCTGCGCTGATGCAGATTGGTGGCGGTACCGCCTTCGCGCTGATGATTCCGGTATTGGCGGGCTACATTGCTTACTCCATTGCCGACCGCCCCGGCATTGCTCCCGGCATGATTGGCGGTATGTTGGCCGCTGAGATTGGCTCTGGGTTTATTGGCGGTATTTTGGCAGGCTTCTTGGCAGGCTATGTGGCGCTCGCGGTTACTCGCTACGTTAAGCTGCCCTCCAGCGTTGAGTCACTCAAGCCGATCCTGATCATTCCGCTGGTCGCGAGCCTAGTGACCGGCCTGACGATGATTTATGTGATTGGCGAGCCTGTTGCTGGCCTTCTGAATGCGCTCACCAGCTTCCTAGCATCCATGGGCTCCACTAATGCCGTGCTGCTGGGCATTTTGCTTGGTGCCATGATGTGCTTTGACTTAGGTGGCCCGGTGAACAAAGCGGCCTACACCTTTGGCGTTGGTCTGCTGGCCTCTGAAACCTACGGCCCGATGGCGGCCATTATGGCGGCTGGCATGGTACCCGCCATTGGCATGGGCATTGCGAGCTTCGTGGCGCGCAATAAGTTCTCTGCCCCAGAGCGGGAAGCCGGGAAGGCGTCGTTCGTACTGGGCCTGTGCTTTATTAGTGAAGGGGCGATTCCGTTTGCGGCAAAAGACCCGCTGCGCGTGATTCCCGCGTGTATCGCCGGTGGTGCGGTCACGGGTGCACTCTCCATGTTAGTCGGTGCCAAGCTTATGGCCCCCCATGGCGGCATCTTCGTCCTGCTGATTCCTAATGCGATCACTCCGGCCCTGCTCTACCTGGGTGCCATTATCGTAGGCTCTCTGATTACGGGCCTTGGCTACGCGTTTATCAAACGTGGTGCCGCACAAGTGGCCGTTGCCAGCTAAACGCTGCACACTGAGGGCGAGATGTTCTTGCCCTTTTGCTTCTGCTTTTATGTTGATTGGGCGGCCATATTAGAGTCGCCTACCCCTTTAGCGTTTTATTCACTACTTTTCTTACAATTAATCGCTTCTATATGTTTCAAACAGCTCAACATGTAGTATTTTTACATAAATAATAGCGACGTTACGGGGCAGTGTTTTCGCCCTCGCCAGTGATAACGATGTACACCAGATGCAAAAACAACAGGACCGCCCGTTATGCTCCAACTCACGCGTAGTGTCACTTGGCAGGCTCTAGAACGCCTGCGCGATAAAACCGCTCACGACCGCATTCGCGACTACTTCACCCACGACCCCCAGCGCTTTGAAAAGATGAGCCTGCGGGTTGGCGGTCTGTTCTTAGATTACTCTAAGCATCAGGTATCGGATGAGGTGCTGGCCAAGCTAATTGAACTGGCCGACCACTCCGCGCTAGTCCAGCGCCGCGCCCAAATGTTCTCTGGCGATATTATCAACGTGACCGAGAACCGCCCGGTACTCCACACTGCCCTGCGCCACCTGGGCGATGAGCCAGTGTACGTAGACGGCGAAGACGTGATGCCGGAAATTACCCGCACCCGCGAGCAAATCAAACTGTTTTCTGAGGCAGTGCGCAGCGGCGAGTGGAAAGGCTATAACGGCCAGCGCATTAAAGACGTGGTCAACATCGGTATTGGCGGCTCGGACCTTGGCCCCAATATGGCGGTCCGCGCCCTGCTGAAATACCGCCACCCTGAGCTGCACTTCCACTTCGTTTCCAACGTGGATGGCACCCATATTCAGAAAGTGCTGTCGCGGCTAGACCCCGCCACCACACTGTTTATTGTTTCTACCAAAACCTTCTCCACCCAGGAAACCCTGCTCAACGCTAAAACGGCACGCCGCTGGTTCCTGGAAAACGCGGGAGAAGAGGCCGACGTGGGCGCGCACTTTATTGCCGCCTCCACCAACCGCAAAGCGGCGATGGAATTCGGCATTCGTGAAGAGAACGTGTTCGAGTTTTGGGCCTGGGTGGGCGGCCGCTACTCCATGTGGTCCTCCATAGGTTTGCCCATCGCGCTCTCGATTGGCTTTGAAGGCTTTATCGAGCTGCTGGAAGGCGCTCACGAGATGGACCGGCACTTTATTGAAGCGCCTTTCGCTCAGAACATGCCGGTACTGATGGCGCTGATTGGCATTTGGTATATTAACTTTATGGGTGCCGAGACCCAGGCCATCGTGCCCTACGACCAAGCGCTGAACCAACTGCCCTCTTTCCTGCAGCAGTTGGACATGGAGTCTAACGGCAAGTCGGTGGATATTTTTGGCCACCCGGTGAACTACAAAACCGGCCCGATTGTGTGGGGCCAAACCGGCTCCAACGGCCAGCACGCCTTCTTCCAGCTGCTGCACCAGGGCACCCGCTACGTGCCCATCGACTTTATTGCTTCGCTCAAGCCAGAGCCGGGCGTAGAAGACCACCACTTCGCGCTACTGACCAATATGCTGGCCCAGGCCAACGCCTTTATGGAAGGCAGCCAAGGCGACAGCAAAGAGCTCAGCCAGCTCGACCCCTACAGCTGCCCCGGCAACCGTCCTTCCAGCACTCTGCTACTCGACGAGCTAACGCCGAAAAACCTCGGCGCGCTGATTGCGCTCTACGAACACAAGGTGTTCGTGCAGGGCGTGATTTGGAACATCAACTCGTTTGACCAGTGGGGCGTACAGCTAGGCAAGCGCATTGCCGGAGAGATCAGCGAGCGCATCGACGCTAACGCCGCCGACTTCGACGCTTCTACCCAAGGGCTGTTAGAGCTAGTGCGCGCCCACTTCCCAGGTACCGCGCATCAAACCCAGCATGCCGCCACAGAGGCCGGGGATAAAAAACCGGCGCGCAAGAAGCGCTAGGCTAAAAGGTACGTATGCACAGCGCCTTGGCAGACTGCCAGGGCGCTTCTGCAATATCTCTTATCATATTTTATGAGGTGAACGTCATGCAGTATCTTCACCTAGCCATTCAGCGCAGCCCACGGGTTGCGGTATACGGCACGTTAAAGCACGCCCATCGCAATCATCATTGGTTAAACGGCGCTAATATGCTGGGCCAAGACCATTTAACAGAGATCACGCTTTACGACCTTGGCCCCTACCCAGGTGCCAAGTTCACGCCTTCTGCAGGCGTTACAGTGGAAGTGTATGCCATTAACGCCGAGCAGCTAGCGCGGCTAGATGAGCTGGAGGATTACCTATATCACTCCCCCGAGAAAGGCATGTACGACCGAACGCTGTTAGCGACGCAATATGGCGAAGCTTGGTGCTATATCTATAACCCAGCGGTTGAAGCAGCACCTGTGATTAGGTGTGGCGAGTGGTAAACCTAAGCTAGCGACTATGCCAGTAATGCTACATACATCCGCTAGCTGAGAAAGCGCTTACAAAGAAATTACCCTTTTTCAGCAACCTCTTCTGCTTGAAAGAGCGTAAATTTATGATTACAGCTTCTGCAGGTAGCGGTATAGATTGGGCCACTTTTATTCACTACAACGGAGCGCGATTTACACTCAGCACAAGCAGGCTTCATCGGCGTGTTTTGGTGGCAATTCCCACAGCGGACGAAATAACCATACTTACCGTAGCGATCTTCCAGCATATGCGCTTCGCCGCAATGCCGGCACGATAATAGAGTTGAGCGTGGAGCTTCCACCACGACAGACTCTCGAACGGTATTTACTACATTTTCTTGAGTGGGCTGTGAGGGCTGGTAATTTTCCCTAGCCTCGGCATCCTGCTGAATTAAAAAGTCACCTATCGCTGAAAGCTCTCGTTCGTTGAAACGGGCACGCCCTTTCAATACCGACAACGAACCTAGCGAACCAATCAGCTTATTCACGTGCTCTACCACAAACTCTGACTTCACCGTAAGCTCGGATATTCTTGCTGGCATCTTCTTACGGTCTAAAATGGCAGAGCTTGAAACGGCACATAGTACATGCCACTCTCGCCCTCCCACTTGGCCTTGAATGCCGAGAATTTTCCGCACGAACTGCTCAACATTTGCGCGTAAGAGGTTTTTCAATAAGGCCTGCTGGAGTTCAGCTTGCCGCAAGGGAGACGGCATTCCACGCCACTCTCCGCGATAGCTGCGAGACCACTCCCCTTCAGCGTTCACATTAACTTCACCACTAATGCTCTTGGATTCAATGACGATAAAACCAAATGGATAAACTATCAGATGGTCGATCTGCGCGTTTTCCCCACAGTGCGTCAAACGCAAATCATTAAAAACAAGCACTTGATCGTTATCCCCAAATTCGCGGCGCAATTGAAACGCTACATCCTTTTCTTGCTGATAACCGTAACGGCTGCGTTTATCACTTGTCGCTAAGGCATCTTTTTCCTTCAAGATCACTGTATTTCTCTCCTTAGCCAAGCTTCAAGCGCGCTCCTTTGACCCACTCTAACTAACTACCCACCCGCTTGGCCTTAAAACCTAACGTTTACCCAACACATCCCTGACAAAAATATGAGCACCCGCACACCGCTGCTGATTAAAGCATCTCACATGTTATCTACGCATGTAGAAACCTACCACCCCAGCATACTCTCCAGCTCGGTAGCACGCTGTGTAGTTTCCCGCAAAAAGCATTCATTACTCACCACCTGGGCTAGCGTGCCGCCCGCTGTGGCGTAGAAATTGCAATTGGCGTCACGGTAATTGATCCATAGCCGTTGGGCGGCGAGCAACGCTTCGCGGCGCTCTTCAGAAAGCTCACTTCGGGCATCGCTGTAGGCTGTATTTAGCCGTGCATCTTGAACGACCATTTCATCAGCAATACAGTTAAGCATGTTCACGGTAACGCCACCGGAGGCATCCATGCATTTGCTGTAGCGAGCACTATATTCATCATCGGCGCTGCTTTGTGCAGCAGCCGTGAGTGCTAAAAACACACAAAGCACAAACGTCACTAACTGATAAATTTTCTGCATAAGTACTCTATATCAAGTGTAAGAACCAGCTCAGCGCTAATGAGCTGGCGATTCGTGCTGTCTATAAATAGCGCACCGCTGTGTCGCCTTACATGCTAAACAACAAGATTAATTAATTTTAATGAGATTATCATTATGATATGCGAGGAGCTAGTTTTTCTGGGTAATACTTTTGCTTATTGGGTATAGCGGCTAAATATTCGCCACTCAAAGGATCATCGAAAATGTTAATGACTGAGGCATATGAGCGGTAATGTGAAAGTCATTACTCCAGCATATGAAATGACACGCTAAAAAATGCCGAGAAATTACTTGTCCATTGCTGCGAACATATAATTCTTGGGTCACCGTAAAAGCGTACCGAAAACGTTCACACCCTATCAGCACGAGCTATCTATTCATCGCCTCCTTCTAAATTAGCCAGTGACACTGCACTACGGAGCACTACCTTCCTAAGCTCGTTTTGAAAGGCGAAAGGTAGTTGGTTTCCAAGACCGCCTAACTCTTGCCGCGCCTCGCCAACACTTTATACTGTACAAATAAACATACTCCTTATGATCACTCACGAGGTGGCAGATGACATCACTGGATCCCTCTCGCGCTACCGTGCACAAAGGGCGCGGTGCAACCTACGACCCGGATAATCGCTTTGCGCCCACCCGTAGCGTGGCGGAGGATGACGGCTGGTGGCAGGAAGAGGCCTCTACCTCGATGGCAACAGAAGTACGCGAGGAAGCCAGCAAAAGCGCGCTCTCCTGGAACAACTCGCCGGATTTGCCCTTTGATCGTTCGCTTAACCCTTACCGTGGCTGTGAACATGGCTGTGTCTACTGCTATGCGCGCCCCTCCCACGCTTATTGGGATCTATCGCCGGGGCTTGATTTTGAAACTAAGCTGATCGCCCGCAGCGGGCTGGTAGAGCATTTAAAAGAGGAGCTTTGCCACCCTCACTATGTTTGCCGCCCTATTAATCTCTCCGGCAATACGGACTGCTATCAACCCTTAGAAGCCACCTACCAAACCACCCGCCGCCTGCTGGAATTGCTGTTAGCTTGCCGTCATCCGGTGACGCTTGTAACAAAAAGCACCCTGGTGCTGCGGGATTTAGATCTCTTGGCAGAAATGGCCGAGCATCGCTTGGTGCGGGTGTTCGTGAGTTTGACCAGCCTGGACGTTCAACTAAAACGCACGCTGGAACCTCGCACAGCCTCGCCTCAAGCGCGTCTAAAAGTCATTCGTGAGCTTAATACCGCGGGAGTGCCGGTCGGCACCTTGGTTTCCCCCATCATTCCCGGCTTAACCGACCATGAGATTGAGCGCATCTTGGAAGCCGCCAGCCGTGCTGGTGCGCGCACCGCCACCTGGATGCTGCTAAGGCTACCCCATGAGGTCGCGCCGCTGTTTGAAGCGTGGCTCCACGCTCACTATCCAGAGCGCGCTGCCAAGGTGATGAGCCTGATGCGCCAGTGCCGAGGCGGCAAAACCTACGATGCTGCGTTTGGTAAGCGCTTTCGTGGCGAAGGCGTCTTCGCTGACTTGATCGCCCAGCGGTTTCAGCGCGCTAGCCGCCAGTGGAACATGCAGCCACGCACGGAGCAGGGGCTGAATACTCGCGATTTTAGCCCGCCACGAGCACAGGGGGATTTATTTGATTAGACTGCTGGCATACTCATTATTAAGAAGACGCCCTCTCTATGTCGCTCAGCAAAACAAAATCCAGCTTTTACCGCCGCCTTTACGTGGCCCACTTGATTGAGCAGGGCGTGGCCAGTGTCCCTGCTCTTATTGAAGCCACCGGAATGCCCAGGCGCACCGCCCAGGACACCATCACGTCACTCGGCGAGCTGGATATTGAGTGTGTGTTTGAAAAAGGCGACGGCGAGCGCCACAACATTGGCCACTACACCATTAAGCAGTGGGGTGCGATTGACCCGCACTGGGTGGCCTCGAATGCGGAGCGTTTGGGGCAAGCGCTGGGTTATCGTTAACGTCAACCGTTTCCGCCCACGCTAGCCTGGCCGCGTTGAGCGTAACGCTTAGTGAACTGGCCGCCATAGCCAGCACAGCCACCAACGGTGGAATCGCCATCAACACCACTAACCCAAGGGCGAGGATGTTATACAGCGCCGAAAATGCAAGATTTTGCACCATTGCCAGACGTGTACGCTTGGCAATGCGTAATAGCCGCACCACGCCCCCCACCCCTGGCATCAACAACTGCGCGGCGACGCCTTCCCGAGCAGCCTCGCTTGCCTGCATAGGGGCAACACCAACTCCTGCGGCAGCTAAACTGAGCGTATCGTTAACGCCATCTCCCACATAGAGCGTAGGGGACGGTAGCGCGGTTAATAGTTTTGCTTTGGCTTCAGGCGAGCGTTGCGCGTAGCACGCCTCTTTGGGCAGGCCAACCTGACGACCCACCCAACTCACCGGCCCCTGGCGGTCACCGCTGATCATCGCCAACCCATAACCTGAAGTTTGTAACTGCTGTATGGTTGCTTGGGCATCAGATACCGGCTGATCAGCTAGATATAGCGTGGCAAGCCAGCCTTGGCTATCAGCCACTACCACTTGAGAGGCAAAGTCGTAAGTGGGGTCTTGGGCGCTTTCAGGCAGGTCTTGGCCTTGCCGTTCAAGCTGCCTTCCCACCCATGCGGCGCTGCCTAAATACCACAGCTCACCGTTAGTAAACGTCACTCGTTGACCTTTACCAGGGTACTCTTCTAGCTGCTCTAAAAGCGCAACCTTATCGTTTGCATGGCTTTCAGGATTGCTTGCCCAACGCAGCAGGCCGTAAGCGAGCGGATGCTCGCTTTGTCCAACGACGGAACATAGCATTTTCTGAAAGTCAGCTTGTCCTTCGGGGTGACGCAAAGCGGCATGCAGAACGCTATGCTGACCAAGGGTTAGCGTGCCGGTTTTATCAAAAGCGATGACACGCACGTTAGCGAGAATTTCCAGCGCAGCGGGGTCGCGTAGGGCAACACCTTGCTGCATCGCTTGGCCGCTGCCTGCTAGATTTGCCAAGGGCACCGCAAGCCCCACCGCACAAGGGCAAGCCACTACTAATACGGAAAGGGCGCGCACCGCGGCTTCTTCCCACCCCACCCCCAACAGCAACGCAGCGGGCAACGTTAAAAATCCAAGTATGAGCGCAGCAGGGCTTAACCAAGCGGCAACCCGTTCGGCTAGGGTTTGTAGTTCGCCCTTTTGGGCCTGAAACCGACGCATTTGTTCACAAAGCTTATCCACCCGCCGCTGTCCAACCGGTGCGGTGACCCGCAGCGTAAGGGGTGCTGCCCCACCTAGATAGCGGCAGCCCGCATAAGCTTGCTGCCCCGTAGCAAAAAAGCGCGGCACGCTTTCGCCGGAGAGTGTCGCCGTATCTATCCAACCAGATGTTTCCAGCGTACCGTCCAGGGGAATTGTCTCACCTGGGGCCACATCTATTTGTGCGCCCAGGGCAATCTCTTCAACGGGTAAGGTTACCGGCTGATGATGCTGCCAGACAGTCACCTCCACGCTGGGTAGCGCTAGCGAATCAAAAGCTCTTAAACCCCGTTGCCGGCAAAAAGTTTCGACGAGGCGTCCCACCAAAAGCAGCACAATCAGCATCACGGCGGTATCAAAATAGACCTCTACTGAGCCCCACCATAAAAGCCACACTGACACCACTACCGCCCCGACAACCCCTAAACTGACCAGCACATCCATGCCTGGGCGCTTGGCGAGTAGCGTGCGCCAACCGGCTCGGTAGAATGGCAGGCCAGCGTAAAGCACAACGGGTAGCGCAAACGCACCAGAAATCCACGCCACTACGCTCTCTATCTGAACACTGGGCAGCGCACCGGCGTATATCAGCAGCGACGCCAGCATGGTCCACATGCCAAATATGGAGCCGACGATTAAACGAAGCGTCAGGTAGCGGCTCTCTTGCTCAAGGCGCGCATGGGCATCACCAACGGCCTCAAGCTCGGTTAACCGATAGCCAATTTTTGCTACGTGAGGTGCGAGCACCGCTAGTCGAATGGCGTCGGGCTCTCCTTTAATCCACACCGTGGCGGTTGGGTAGTGAACGCTAACCTCTGAAACTCCCACCTGGCGTTTTAGCACCCCCTCTACCGCCAATGCACAGCTCGTGCACCACATACCGTGGAGGGTATAAAGCGGCGCCTCAACGACGACTTCGCGCTGAGGTTGCTCTCTACGCATAGCGAAGCACAACCTTTACAAGCAAGGGGGCACACCCACGATAGGCAACGCGACAAATACAACGCTAAGTGCTGAAAACAGGTATAGCCCTGCCGACACCGCCGCATTGAACCGCGCTCGCCCTTGATGCTGTTTCGCGGCTTGGCAACATCCCCAGGTGAGGGCCACTAGCACAGCAGTCGTCAAGAGGCTAACCATTAGCAGCCCACCATTCAACAAGGTGAATACTCCCTGCTCCGGAGCGGGAGCTGCGGCGGAACAAGCAACGGCATGCCCTCCATAAACCGCGACAAACCAGATACACCACAGCGTCAAGCCAATCACAAAGTGAAGGGGATGGGTTAAACGTAAACGCGCCATGATAGTTTTCATTGTGCTTAGCCCCCTATCACGCGGGGCAGAACAGCGAGCGCCCCTATCAATATCCAGAAGGTAACCACGTTATAACGCCACAGCTGTACCACCACCGCAGGCTCAAAAGGCGCATGGACGCCGACATAGCCATACCCCACGCGTAACCCCTGCATCACGGTAAGAATCACCGCTAAGCCACCGTGAAATAGGGCGTAGATAAGGCCAACCAGCAACACCGCATCGTGGGTGGTTTGGGTAGGCGATAGGTCGGCCGCATACAGCGCCCAGCCCGTTAAGGCGACTTGCAAGGCGCCTAGTGCACCGGCTATGTAAAAGCCAGCACCCAAACCCGCATCACGCTGCTGGCGAAGGCCGCGTATCAGTGTTGCCATTACGCCATAGCCCGCTAACACAGCAATACCAGCGCTAGCCAAAATACTTAATGAGAGCGGCGGCACTGCTGGCATGCTCCAATCGGGCGATACTGTCCAGAGATAAAACCAGCCAAATAAATAGGAAAGGAAAAAGGAGCCGTTGGCGATTAAAAATGTGGCCATCGCCCAAACCCCAGGCCCGTCCATGGTTCGCGAATGAAGTGGCGGATCACCGGATGCCACAGCAGCGTCTGGCGCCGCTCTCGGGTGCGCGCCGTTCTCCCAGGACCAGCGCAGCAGGAACACCCCGGCAATCAGCACGAAGACGCCGGCCAGCGCATAGACGCGCACCAGCAGGCTGATACACACCACCGCCAGCGCCATGGCAGCAAACAGAGGCCACCAGGAGTTACCCGGCAGGTGAATGATTTCACGCACCTTTCCAGAGATAGGGTCGGTGCCCCACATCTCACGCCGCCCATGGGTGGCTACCGCCAGTGAGTGCTTCCCTTCCGCCATGGTGACAGGCAGGTTGGGGTCATCCCACAAGGGGTGACGGGTTTCGATTTTGGGCAGGCTGACGAAGTTGTAGGCGCTGGGTGGCATGGTGTTGGCCCACTCAAGCGTGTCGGCGTTCCATGGATTCTGCTTAGCCGGCTTACCAAAGCGAAAGTGCAGTGCAATATCCAACAGCACCATGGCAATACCTGCTGACATCACGAAACTGCTGACCGACGAAAGCAGGTTATAAATGTCCCAGCCCATCCCTGTGTCGTAGGTATAAACACGGCGCGGCATACCCAGCAGCCCCGTCCAGTGCATAATCAGAAAAGTACCGTTAAACCCCAGGAAGGTGAGCCAAAACCCCCAGCGGCCTAAATTTTCCGATGGCATACGCCCGGAAAATAGCGGCAACCAGTAGTAAAGCCCGGCAATTAGCGGAAAGAACATGCCGCCCACTAATACGTAGTGCATGTGGGCCACCACGAAGTGGGTATCGTGCACCTGCCAGTTAAATGGCACCAGCGCCAGCATCACGCCGGTTAAACCACCGCAAACAAAGATGATCAAGAAGCCCATCACCCACAGCATGGGCAGTTTCATTTTCGGCTTGCCCAGCCAAAGCGTGGCCAGCCAAACAAAGACTTGAATGGCCGTAGGCACCGCCACCAGCATACTGGCCGCCGAGAAAAACGCCTGGGCTAGCTGCGGGATACCCACGGTGAACATGTGGTGCACCCATAATCCAAAGCTTATAAACCCCGTGACGATAATGGCGAAGACCACCCAGCCATAGCCAACAATCGGCCGCCCGGCAAATACCGGGATGAGCGTGGAAACAATGCCCGCCGCAGGCAGAAAGATGATGTAGACCTCAGGGTGTCCAAAGAGCCAAAACAGGTGCTGCCATAAGATAGGGTCACCGCCACCGGCCACTTGAAAAAATGGCATGCCCACGGCACGTTCAAGTTCAAGTAGCACACTGGCTAAAATTAGCGGTGGAAAACCCACCACGATCATTAACGCCATGGCGAGGATATACCAGGCAAATAGTGGCATTTTGTGCAGCGCCATTCCCTGGGTGCGGGTACGCAAGATGGAGACGACAATTTCAACCCCTGCCGATAGCGCAGAGATCTCCACAAAGGTGATGCCCAGCAACCAAAAGTCTGAGCCTAAGTCGGGAGAAAATTCGCTGCTACTCAGCGGGGTATACATAAACCAACCGCTGGAGGGCGCCATCTCCAACACGAGGCTGGACATAAGGATGATGCCGCCAAACAAGTAGCACCAATAGCCTAACGAGGTCAGCCTTGGGCAGACCAAATCTCGCGCGCCGATCATCTTAGGAATCATATAGATCGCTAACCCTTCCAGCATGGGAATAGCGAACAGAAACATCATCACCGTGCCATGCATGGTGGTAACTTGGTTATAGATATCCGGCGACATGAAGTCTTGATCAGGCATCGCCAGCTGGGTACGTACCAGCATGGCAAGAATGCCGCCGATCAAGAAAAACACCATCCCCGTGACCATAAAGCGCAGGCCCAGAGTAGTGTGATTGACGATCGTTAGCGCTTTAAGCCCTTTTGGATTGCCCCAAATTTCGTGAAGGTCGTCATGTAATTGCTGTGGATCGTGCTTGATCGCTTCTTGGTTGACAGTACTCATGGGTTAAGGGTCTCCAACCAAGCACCTAGAGCATCCAAGGTGTCCGTGTCGATATCATCGTGGGCCGGCATGCTATTGCCCGGCTTTAGAGATTGGTGGTGTTTTAGCCACTGACTCACCGCCCCCTCTTCCATGGCCATAACGCCCGCCCCCACCGTGGCGCGGCTACCCATATCCGATAAGTTCGGCCCTGTGGTACCACTACTGATGCCCGCCACTTGATGGCAGCTAGCGCAATGCGTCATGAAGGCATCGCGCGCGTCATCGTGGCTGACGTTGGCGGCAGCTACTGCACTCAGCTGCTCTTCTTGGCGCGCTGCAAGCCATTCGTTGTACTCCTCGCGAGGAAGCGACTCAACATGAAGGTGCATATGGGCATGTCCAATACCGCACAGCTCCGCACACTGGGCGCCAAGCACTGCCGGGATATCAGCCTCAAGACGGATTCGATTCACCCTGCCGGGGATCATATCTACCTTCCCGCCCAAGCGTGGTATCCAAAAGGCGTGAATCACATCCGCGCCACTGACATGGAAGTCAACTGGCTCCCCCACCGGCATGACCAGATGGTTCGCAGTTACTACTTCGCCCCCTTCGGCGCCGGGGTAGCGCACCTCAAACCACCACTGATGGCCAATTACCTCAATCACCTCGGCTGAATCGTCAATCGCCAGCATCCGCTGCCCGGCAGGTACGCCAAACGCTAACAGTGCGATAATGCTAGACACGGGTAGCACTATGCCGCCACCAAGGATCCAGCGGCGAGCAATGCGGCGCTCCTGAACGGGAGTACGCGTGACTACTCGGGGTTTAAAAGCGTAAAGCCAGAGTGCTGTTACGGCGACAAGTACCACTGTGCCGAAACTCAGCATAATCCACCAAATCAGCGTCACATCGCGTGCAGCTTGCCCAGCGGGGTCTAGAATAGATTTATCGCCCGAACATCCTGCGGCTAAGCTGGCTGCGGCGAGTATCGCCACCAACGCTATTGAGTTGACCCGTTGACGCGATACGCGTTGAATATTTGCTGAGGCCGTGTAGCCGTCGCGATCCCTCATTTGCTATTTCCCTTTGTCTGCCCACAGGAAGTGACCATGGCACCAACGCCCCAACGATCAATTAAAAGCCGCGCTTCGCTGGCTGGCCACCCATTGCATCCCGTAATGATTCACTTTCCTGTCGCCGCCTTGATGGCCCTGGTAGCGAGCGACTTGGCTTACTGGTACACCAATGACCCTTTTTGGCTGCGCAGCGGCCTTTGGCTGGCGGGCGTAGGGGCGTTTGGTGGCTGGATTGCGTCGATCGCAGGGATTATTGACTTGGTAACCGTCGCGCGCATCCGTCGTCTGATTACCGGTTGGAGCCATGCTATTGTGGCGGTGGTGATGCTCTCCCTGGCGTCGTTTAACTGGCTGCTGCGCTTTAATGAACCTAGCGCCGTTCTGCCCTGGGGGCTTACTGTATCGCTTCTCACCGGCGCACTGATTGCGTTGGCTGGCTGGCTGGGCGGCCAACTGGTGTAC
Source organism: Halomonas sp. 7T (assembly GCF_025643255.1). NCBI lineage: Bacteria > Pseudomonadati > Pseudomonadota > Gammaproteobacteria > Oceanospirillales > Halomonadaceae > Halomonas > Halomonas sp. 7T. The sequence goes on from NZ_CP087112.1 coordinate 1,785,332, forward strand.
GAGCACGCCGTGGGCGTGGATGTTGATTAGCAACCAGGAAGGATCAAAAAAGCTTTTCATAGGCACTTAGCTCCAGTCTAGGGGCTTAGCCAGCACAAAACCCAGTACCGCTAAAATACCCGCCAACGCTAGCAGAAAGACAAGCAGTATGGCGGGTTTCACCCCTTTATAAACGCCTAATTCCAAGCGTAAGATTAGCCAGCCAAAGCATCCGTGAGCAGCTACCATCGCCACCACAGCACCAAGTTTAAGAATTAACCAACCGCCCAACAGGCCATGCAATAGAAAAAGCAGCGTACCCGAGGCAATTGCAACAAGCGCGGCTGGCGTCGCCACCGAGTTGTAAAAAAATCGCGGCATGGGGGGAGCCCCCTGAGCGAAGCCAGCATCTTTACGAAGCTGAAGAGCATGACTAAGCAAAGCGGGTAAGTACAGAAGTGAACCGCACCAGATAACCAGCGCGGCAATGTGAAGCAGTTTTAGCCAGGGCATTGCGGCTTCCTTGCGTTGCTTAGGGCTTGGGTGATTTCACTCCACTAACCTTAGTCAACCCAAGCCGCTCTGGCTAGCCGTTTAACGTACCGTAATGTCGTAACCTGTGAATTTTCGTAGGTTAATAACGCCTGTATCAAACATCAGGTACTGTCCTTTCACTCCCTGCAGCACACCCTCCACGTGGGGGTTTTTATCAAAATTGTGCGAGATCACCTTCCGGGGGAAGGTATCGACGGGGTAGTGAAAGTGCAGTGGCTTTTCATCTAGCGCGCGCACTGCGTTTGCACCGTGAGTTTCGCGTAGCTGGTTGAGCCCATCAGCCAGCTGGTAGAAAAGCTGGTCGCGCTCGGCGACTAAATCCAACGGCTCCACGTCACCTTTAAGCATGGCGCGCCAGTTGGTCCGGTCGGCCACTTGCTCTTTGAACAGCATTTCGACAAAGCCAGACTGCTGACGTGTTTCCACCTCTAAAATGGGTAGCGCCTGAATGGCACCCTGGTCAAGCCAGCGAGTGGGCATTTGCGTCTTGCGAGTAATACCTACTTTTAGCCCCGATGAGTTGGCTAAATAGACAATATGCGGCTGAAAACAGTGCTTTTCACCCCACTCAGGCTCACGGCAAGTGCCTAGGTGATAGTGGCAGGTTTCCGGCTTCATAATGCACGTATCGCACTGGGCCAAGCGTTTAAAGCAGGGATAACAGTGGCCTTGAGCAAAGCTTTTTTTAGTCGCTCTACCGCAGTGGGTACAGGCAATGGCGCCGCTCCAGGTAAGGCTCAGCCGCTCGCCAATGCACTCGTTGAGCAGAAGACGCTGCTCACCTGCCCGCAGGTGATATACCACTGAGTCACCAGGGTTAGCAGGCAATGCCGCTGCCATTTTTGTCAAACACCCTTGCGCAGTGGGTGTTTGGGCTATCACTGACGGGGTAGAGAACAGACTATCAGTCACGCGTGGCATCCCGGGCGAGACCCGCCATTTCAGGGGTAACGCCAGCGCCTGTGGCACCCGCTCCACAGGTACGGCGCTCAAGGTAGCCAACACGGCTCTCTTCGGGCACGTTATTTTCCACCTCAAAACGCATGACGGCTTCAAGGCAAAGCTCTGTCTGCTCTGGCGTTAAGCGTCGACCGTCAGGCCACTTACGTAATGACACCGCTTGTTTAAGGCTTTCATAAATAGCAGGGGTCATTTGGTTGATCATTCGATCAAAAGTCATATCACTCATCGCAGGCTCCTCGCTCAGCGTTTTCTTCGTTTAGATGAATAATACCAGCCTGACGCTAACCCCACGAGCAGACCACCCAGGTGCGCCTCATTAGCCACGTTACCAAAGCCCACGCTCTCCGCGACGTCCATCATGGTAAAGACCATCCACCCCAACATAAACACGACCAGCATTTGGGGGACAAAAAAGCCGCTGCTGGGCACTCGGCGAGACATTAGCCAAACGTGGGCTAACAGGGCGTACACAACCCCAGACATGCCGCCAAACAGCACGGTGCCGGTTACATACTGCGCCAAATTAGCGCCTATACCGGCCACCAACAGCAGCAGTAACATCGTGCGGCTACCCTGGAGCTGCTCAATTTGGCGGCCGAAGTACCATACCCACATTAGGTTGAATATCAGGTGCATCCAGCCAAAATGCAAAAACGCAGGCGACAGCAACCGCCATACCTGCCCCGAAGCAAGCGTGTCGCCAAGCGAGCCGTACACCAGCTGCCCACCAGACACGCCCACTGGCACAATAGTAAGCGCCACCACCAGTAGGTCACCAAACACACCCGTTAACGCAAAGATTAACAAGCTAATACCGATCATTAAGAAAGTGACCGGTAACTGACGGCCCATAGCAATCATATTGCGAGACGCAGCGGGTTGGACTTTAGGGGAGTCAACGATCAGCGTCTCTCCGCGATCCCAACGTGCTACCAAACGCGTTAGCTCTGTGTGCTGGCGTGGATCTGCTACCCAAAGCAGCTGCCCATCAGCCTCATCGGTAATGCGGTGCCCAATGCGGTAGTGCCACAATGCCTTACGCAGTTCGCTTGTATCTGCACCTAGGGGTAAAAGCGTTACGGGATGCATGGCGACTTCCTTATTTGCATTTACGTATTCCCAGCGTCTGCAATCGGTTTGGCCAGCGTATATAAACAAAAAAAACCGGCGGAGGGGGCCGCCGGGTAAAAAGCAAGGGATCATTCAAGGGAACACTTACTCTGATAACCGGCAACAGGGTTAGTTCAGCAGTTTTGCAAAAAATATGTAACTGTATGTATATTTTATTAGCTTTACTTAATCAAAATCAATTTCCCACGGCTTAGGCTGCGCCCGCTCTTCTTTAGGCACTTGAATCCAAACGAAATGGTCGGCGTTCAACGTTTTTTCGCCACTCCAACGGTAGGCTACTAAGCGACCATATTTTACCGCACTATAATCCAGGCAGGCGATGTTATTAGTGGGCAATGCAGGAATCCCCTCGCACCAGTAGTGGCCAATAAATAGCGGTGGCTTCTCAGGGCCATAGTAGCTTAGCCGCTTACGCTCTTGGCGCGTTAGGCTGCGAGACTCCAAATCACCGGGGAGGTTATCCGGCTGGAAGACCACATCCCCCCACTGCTGTGGGTTAGCCGACCAAAAGTGCGCTCGAAAACTTTGCCGAGTGAACCCATCTCCTGAGTGTATGGCCACGCCAGGGGGTAGCGGTATATGAGTGCCGCGCGTCAAGCGATCTAGTATGCGAAACGCCTGGGTCGAAGCGTCGGTGGACTCAACCAAGAAGCGGCTGTCCATTCGGGCATCCGGAGCACGTGCCAAGAGTTGACTAATCAGCGCGTCATCCCAGCAGGCATGCACAACACGGATGCCGTCTAACTCTAGAAAGAGTGGAATCGTTTTAAACCACGCAAGCGTATCTTCCCACTCGTTGGTAAAGTCTCGGTATTGCGCCAGGGTGTCTTCAATAATTCGGTTATGCCGAGGGGTGTGCTCACGCAGCCAGCGTCGGTTACTTCCTGGTGGGGCTGGGTGCGTATAGGCCAGAGCATTATATTCGTGATTACCCATCACGATGTGGGCTTCGCCCTCCTCCACCATCCTTCGAGCAATGGTCACCGCTAGACGGATACGCGGGCCACGATCAATTAAATCTCCCAGAAAAATAACCTTTCTGCGCGGGTGACGGTATACCCCGCCGCGCTGGTGATAACCTAATTTTTCCAGCAGAGCCGCCAAGGTGGCGCCACAACCGTGTACATCACCAATTAAATCGTAACCCTCCATACTTAATCCCCTAACCGATTGCTCCAGCCAAGTTTGCTGCGTAACACTTCATAAAAATTGTGTCCAATAGGATGCACCAGTTGAACGCGTTCGGGCTTTCGCTTGATGACCAATAAATCATCAGGCTTCGCCACCGCCCGAGTTTGTCCATCGCAGCTAATATGGGGGTAGGAGTGATTTGTTTCCCCGATGTGAATGCGTATTTCGCTGGCCGCATCAATCACGATCGGTCGACTTGAAAGCGTGTGGGGAAACATGGGCACTAGCGTCACGACATCTAGCTTGGGATGCATAATCGGCCCTCCACCTGAGAGCGCGTAGGCGGTCGACCCGGTGGGGGTAGCAATAATTAGGCCGTCGCTGCGCTGGCTATAGACAAACTGCCCGTCAATAAACAGCTCAAACTCAATCATGCGTACCGCCTTGCCCGGGTGCACAACCACTTCGTTCAGCGCATCGCCATTTCCTACCGCGACACCGTTGCGGTAAAGCACTGCGTCAAGTAAAAAACGCTCTTCAATCTCAAACTCTCCCGCCAATACTTCACCCACACGGGTTTCAAGCTCAGCGGGTGAGATATCAGTAAGAAAGCCTAAACGCCCACGGTTGACACCCAGAATCAGTGTCCCACTACGGCAGAGGGTACGGGCAGCGCCTAATAAGCTGCCATCCCCCCCCACCACGATCACTAAATCACACAGCTCACCCAGCATGCGTCGGCTGGCCTCTGGCTGACCGTGGTCAGGCACGACAGTGGCTGTACGATCCTCAACCAATACTTTGTAGCCGTTAGCCACTAGGTAGTGAACCAGGCGCTTTAACGAGTCAACTACCTTATCGCTGCCCAAACGACCGATTAAGCCAATCGTTTTGAATGGCTTACCCTCTCGCGCAAGATCAACGGGTGCAGTATGTATCGTCGAAGTAGTAGGCATGGGCGACTCTCGCTAGCATCAGCCGACATTATGTAGAGTCGGGCGTTATCGAGCAAATAAGTCGCTCGCTTGGGTTTCTGACGTAATAGAAATTACGCTGCCACAGGCGTTCTGTGCTTTAACCACCATTGATTGAGCCAAAGTGAAGCCACCATGATCACTGCCCCTAATAACAATTTAGTGATATCAGCATCGCGGTTCCAAATTACCAGGTTAACGACTAACCCTGCCGGTACTAACGCATTGTTCATTACCGCTAGCGTCCCGGCATCCACCCTGGTCGCGCCCTGGTTCCAAGCGAAATAACCCACGCCTGAAGCCACTAAACCCAACCACGCTAATACGCCCCACTGTACGGTGTTGGTCGGCAAAGCAGCGGTGTTCCCAAACAGCAGGAACGCAGGTAAAGCAACCGCCATGGCACCAATAAAGAACCAGCCAAATACGCTATGCCAAGGCAGCGTTGGCGGCAGGTCGGCGGCCAAACGCCGATAACCTACTTGCCCAATGGCAAAGCAGAGGTTTGCGCCCTGTACCACTAAAAATCCTGCCCAAAAACCACTATCAATACCGTCGTATCGAATCACCCCCGCGCCGAGCACGGCCAGCACAGCAGTCACCAAATAAATGGGGGTAAAGCGGCCAAACATAAGATCATCCAGCAACGCTATATAGACAGGCGTAAAAATGGTGAAGAGCAGCACTTCCGGCACTGACAGCAGCAAAAACGACTGATAGAAGAACACATACATAACGCCCAACTGCACAGCGCCTAAGGCCATGAGTGCCAAGCGCTGCTTGCCGCGCAACAGGCTTGGGCGCAAAAAGGGAAGGAACACTAACATCGCCAAGGTAACCCGAACCAATACGGCGAAATAGCTATCTACTTGCCCTGCCAAGTAAACACCGATTAATGAAAACGAGAATGCCCAAAGCGCCGTCACCCCGACAAGATAGCTCATCGTAAACCTCTTTATATGTAAAAGTTGACGAGGATTATACGCCTATTCATTGCGCTTCCAATGGTCGAAACGGGCTTCATCTACGTTATCGCTCTTTTTAACGCTGTTTTAACCAGCCAAAGGCGTATATGACACCAGGCAACCACGCTAACAACGTCAATAACAGGGAGACTATGATGCGCTTTGCACCTCCCCCGGTTAATCCAACCGCAAGAGGTGGCAGTAACACCGCCAGGGCACGATAGGCAAACTGCAATGACGCAGGCTCTGAGATAGGCTTGGGAGTCAGCGATGTGTCAGGTTTTACAGCTGCGCTTTGTTGGGCAGACGATGTGGCAGGCGGGGTAAAGTGCCCGACTGAGGACTGAGCTAGCGATGCTTGTGCTTTTTCATGGGCTAGCGCTTTGCGATGCGCTTCTTTATCAATTTTCTGCTCTAACGTTTCTGCACCTTCTGCCAAATCACCATGATGCTCTTCCCAGTCCTGCCAGTCGTGGGGAGTTCCTGACTTGGGCCGGTGGGAGCCGGCTCCACGTGCGCGCTCCCAGGCTTTCTCTTCCAGGGTATTCGGTCGCTCTTGGTCGCGATCAAGCCCAACACCTTGGCGGTTCAGATACTCACGTGCGTCCATTTAAGACTCCTACACCAAATAAAAAGAAGAAAAGCGTTGAAAGAACAAGCGTAACGGCTCAACGCAGACCTCGTTAAATCCCCTACAGTATGAAAAGCGTAGGCCCGTTTTGTTTCCTTACAGTGCTTAACACACTTAAACAAGCTGGCAGACGGTGCACTTTCCCTCATGGGTTGAAAAGCATGTTGCAAGGAGTGTCACCATGAATAAAAAGACCCCCGATACCGTGCGCGAAATTATGTCTCGTGACTGTTATCGTGTCTCGCCTGAGACGTCCATTACCACACTGGCGCAAGGATTAGCCCTCCACCGCTTGCCCGGCGCACCCGTTGTGGATGCTTCTGACCATTTAATTGGCTTTATCTCAGAGCAAGACGTGTTGGGACGCGTGCTAGACAGCATTTACCATGATGACGAAGCTCCTTTGGTTCGCGAATTAATGCGCCAAGAAGTGCTTACCACTACGCCTAACAAAAGTATCACTGATCTGGCCCAGGAGATGATGGGGCCCAAGCCAAAAATTTACCCGGTCGTGGAGCAGCAGCGCTTAGTAGGTATCGTTACCCGCCGGGATATTCTGATCGCACTGCTGACGATTAAACGCCATTAGGGTGACATTCGCCCTATCATGGCTGACTATTCGCTAGGCATGTTAGATGTTACCCCTCAAAAAAAACCGCTGCTTAATTTAATAAGCAGCGGAAGCAAGGGATCGAAAACAATAGCCAGAACAACACTATTAGCGACTGCTATCACTAGGTTGCCTGTACACTATCAGACACTCTGCTCAGAAAAAGTTCGCAAAACAGCAAAATTTTCGTCTTCTCAGGTGCGAGCGTATACTAGCGTTCACGGCCGCAGGAATGTAAAGGGAGCTAAATATGGCGCTTTATTTGCTGGTGTTAGGCGTCTGCTTGCTGGTGATAGGCTGCGTTTTTCTAGCGTTAATGTCCGTAGGCACACCTCGATACCGCACCGAAGCTAACGACTTGATAGCACTGTTCGACAAAGCGCTAGAGAGTCAAGTGAGTGAAACCGAGTGGAATACCATTATCGGCTACCCCATTAGGCACGATGAATATTTAGAAAATACCCGTCGTCGGGCCATGCATTTAATGGATACACATGGGCGGCGATGGCAACTCGCCCAGGGCAAATCGTTACTTAATCAAGAAGGCCATGCAGAGCTTACCGTGCTGCGTGACCACCTAGCAGCCCATACGGCACTCCGAGAGTCTCAGCAACGCTAGATGATTGCGCCATAGCCCGGAATATTCACGAGGAGATTATTATGCCTGGCAGCACTATTCGGCACATTCCGTTGGAAAGTGCCACCCAGCACCACTCCCATGATTTTCATCAAATCGTGATTACCCTGTGCGGCTCTTCCGAGTTTGAAATTGAGGGCTTAGGCGGACGCGTGAACGCTTTTTCAGGCTGTATCGTACCGGCGAATCATGAGCACTACTACTCAGGCCATGGCCATAACCGCCAGCTCATTCTCGACTTACCAGAAGATGCCCCCGCGCTAACCGGGGAGCACCGTGAGCTGGTCGCCCTATTCGATGCGCCGCGTTTTTTTGCGTTAGACAATCCGCTGCGCCACTATCTAGCGTTTGTTGAGAGCGAATTGACCCACGGATTTGACACGATAACCTCCTCTTTCCAACAAGACCGTCTTGCTGCCACGCTGTTAGGCTCCTTAAAAGCTCGCCTTGGCACAGCGCCAAGCGCGACGCAGCGCCGACTTGACCTGGACCTTATTGATCGTTTTATTCGCCAGCATCTGGCTGACGAGCTTCGAGTGGCTGATTTAGCCAAACTTGCTTATCTAAGCGAAGCGCATTTTTCAGAATGCTTTCGTGCCCAAACGGGCCTTTCACCCTGGCAGTATGTCAAAAGGCAGCGTTTGCATGCTGCCCGACAGCTTATTGTACAAAGCCGCCTGCCGCTTACCGACATTGCTATTCAAACCGGCTTTGCAAACCAAAGCGCACTTTCTCACGCATTTCGACGAAGTTACGGTCTTTCACCTCGTAAACTGCGCCAGGGCAACACGACATCAATTGTCACTCAGCCCTCTTCACCGCTCTCTACTAGCCTGCCTACCTCCTCATAATTCTCAACCAGGCCGTTGAAGGGCCGTTGGAAAGCTCAAAGAGACTAAACTAAAGTCTAAGCATCACCTATGTTGCCGTGAAATTGACACGTTTTGCCATGAAAACGACATACACCCAAGGACGGAGCGCTCTACATTCGAGCGTTAGCTTGGGCGACATGCCCTGCCATCTACTGATCTAGCTCAGACTCTCGGGGGCTTCAATGCTCAATGCAAAGAAAATGCGTGACCCTGCCATCTGGCAAACCGACCTTGATACGTTATTACAGCGTGTTAGCGACCACTACATCGTGGATGAAGACGCCTTTGTTAGCGAACTGATCAAGTTGTTGGATGCCAATCGCGAAGATTTTGCCCGCATTGAAGCCAATACCGCTGCGCTAGTTGAACATGTCCGCAAGATGGACACGGCTGTCGATACAATCGACGAGTTATTACAGCAGTACAGCCTGGATACTCACGAAGGGCTGATGTTGATGTGCCTGGCGGAAGCCATGCTGCGCATTCCGGATAAAGCCACTGCCGACGCGCTAATTGAGGACAAACTTGGCCCCGCTGACTGGCAATCACATGTTGGTAAAAGCGAATCGTGGATGGTCAACGCCTCGACGTGGGGCTTATTGATGACGGGTCGAGTGCTCAAGCTTGACCACCCCAAAGAGGGCCAGCCCGCCCACTTTATTAACCGCATGGTTAATCGCATGGGCGAGCCGGTGATTCGTCGCGCCATGTATGAAGCCATGAAAATCATGGGCAAGCAGTTTGTCTTAGGACGCGATATCAACGAGGCTCTGAAGCGCTCCAAGCCTCTGTTTAATAAAGGTTACACCTACTCCTACGATATGCTGGGTGAAGCGGCGCGTACCCGTGACGATGCCAAACGCTACTTTGATGACTACGCGCGCGCTATCGAACAAGTGGGCAAAACTTGTAAAACGCTCAGCGACAAAACACCGGCCCCTTCTGTTTCCATTAAGCTCTCTGCACTGCACCCTCGCTATGAGTTCGGCCGCCGCGAGCAGGTGCTGGTCGAGCTAGTCGATACGGTTATCAAGCTGGTCACTAAAGCACGCGAGCTGGATGTCGCCGTTACTATTGATGCCGAAGAAGTGGATCGCTTAGAGCTGTCCCTTGAGGTCTTTCGCGCGGTGTATTCCAGTAGCGCGGCAAAAGGTTGGGGGCACTTTGGCCTTGTTATTCAGGCGTACTCCAAGCGCGCCTTGCCTGTGCTTCACTACATTAATCGCCTAGCGGATGAGCAAGGTGACGAAATTCCGCTACGCTTAGTAAAAGGTGCTTACTGGGATAGCGAAATCAAAGAATCTCAACAACTTGGCATTGATGGTTATCCGGTATTTACGCGTAAGGCGTGTACTGACGTCGCGTATTTGGCGTGTGCTCAGTTCCTGCTTTCTGACGATACCCGCGGACGCATTTTCCCTCAGTTCGCCACCCACAATGCCCATACCGTTACTACCATTCTGGAGCTGGCGAACCAGGATAATCGCCCGTTCGAATTCCAGCGCCTGCACGGCATGGGCGAGGCTCTCTATGATGCTGCTCTGGAGCGTGCACCAAAAGGCACTTACTGCCGTATCTACGCGCCGGTAGGCGCCCACAAAGACCTGCTGCCCTATTTGGTACGGCGCTTGTTGGAAAACGGGGCCAACTCATCGTTTGTGCACCAGATTGTCGACCCAAATGTGCCGGTGGCATCGCTTTGCCAACATCCCATCGAGACGCTGCGCCAGCAAACAACCCTCTACAACAAGCGGATCCCGCTGCCCAAAGATATTTATGGCCCAAAGCGACGCAATTCACGCGGTGTAAACCTCAACATCCGCAGCCACTACTATCCATTAATGGAGAAAATGGCAGGGTTTATGGAGAAGCAGTATTCAGCCAAACCGCTGCTTGCCTTTGATGTTGCGGACGATGCTGCCAATACTCATAACGTAACGGTACCGTTTGACCGCCGCCAAACCGTGGGCAGCGTTCAGTGGACAAGCAAAGAGCAAGCCGCAAAAGCCCTGGATGCCGCCTGGCAGGCCTTCCCCCGCTGGGATGCGACCCCCGTTGCTGAGCGGGCAGCGATTCTGCGCCGTTTAGGTGACCTGATGGAAGAGCATATGGCCGAGCTGATGACGCTCTGCTCCCGCGAAGGCGGCAAGCTGCTCACCGACGGTGTCGATGAAATCAAGGAAGCGGTCGACTTCTGCCGCTACTACGCCATGCGTGCTGAAGAGTCGTTAGGCGAGCCCATTGAGCTACCCGGTCCCACGGGTGAGTCCAACCGTTTGATGATGGGTGGCAAAGGCGTGTTTGCCGCCATTAGCCCCTGGAATTTTCCGGTGGCGATTTTCTGCGGCCAAATCGTTGCCGCAGCGGTTGCTGGTAATACTGTTTTAGCAAAACCCGCTGAGCAGACTTCTATAGTAGCCCATCGCGTGATTGAACTGCTGTACGAAGCAGGCATGCCGCGTGATGTGGTGCAGCTACTGCCGGGCGATGGCCCTACTGTAGGCAGCGTACTGACCTCAGACCCACGTATCACGGGCGTGGTATTTACCGGTGGCACCGACACGGCGCAGATCATTAACCGTGCTCTCGCCGCCCGTGAAAACGCCCCCCTACCCACGCTGGTAGCCGAAACCGGCGGTATGAACGCGATGATTGTTGATTCCACCGCCCTACCCGAACAGGTGGTCGTCGATGTCATTCAATCCGCCTTCCAAAGCGCTGGCCAACGCTGCTCAGCACTGCGCGTGCTTTACTTGCAGGAAGATGTTGCCGATCGCGTGATCGAGATTCTTAAAGGCGCCATGAACGAGCTGCGCATTGGCGACCCTCGCGACCTAGGCACCGATGTCGGACCGGTGATTGATGAGGAAGCGCTCAAAGGATTGCAGGCCCACATCGAGAAACTTAAAGGCGAAAACCGCTTAGTGGCCGAAACCCCGATGGCAGCTGAACACACGCAGCACGGTACCTTCGTTGCCCCCGTTGCGTTCACGATTGACAGCATCAATGTCCTCACCCGTGAACAGTTCGGTCCAGTGCTCCACATTGTGCGCTACAAATCCAGTGAGCTTAACCGTGTCATTGACGATATCAATGGCCGGGGGTATGGCCTGACGTTTGGGGTACATAGCCGTAACGAATCCTTTGCCGCAGAAATAGCGCAGAAAATGCGGGTCGGAAATGTGTACATCAACCGTAATATCATCGGTGCCGTGGTTGGGGTTCAGCCGTTTGGTGGGCAAGGACTTTCTGGCACTGGGCCCAAAGCCGGAGGCCCCCACTATTTGCAGCGCTTTGTGACTGAAAAAACGATTACCAATAACACCGCTGCCTTAGGCGGAAACGCGTCGCTGCTGGCGCTAGGCGATGAGTAAACAGCTCATCAACGACAAACCAAACCTCCTGAACAGGGAACAACCTCATGGTCGAAAACAATAGTGTAAGTACTACTGATAAACGTGCCATCAACCTTTCAGACACTCTCTCTGGCGGGCGCTCGTTAGGCCTTGTAACGTAATAATAAACGGAGTCAAAAAAATAATGAGAGCCACTACCGGGTACAGCACGGTAACGGCGCTAACCGGTCGGAGCTAACTCCGTCCTGACGAACTGGAGAAACGATATGGCTATTGGTGTTTGGATCAGTCTTATTGCGTACTTTGCGCTTATGGTTGCCATCGGTATCTATGCGATGCGCAAATCCACCTCTTCATCCGAAGATTACATGCTGGGTGGCCGGACACTCAGCCCGAAAGTGGCAGCGCTTTCGGCGGGCGCTTCCGATATGAGCGGTTGGCTGCTACTGGGCCTGCCCGGTGCAATGTTCGTATCTGGCTTGGGCTCAGCGTGGATCGGCATAGGGTTGCTTGTGGGGGCGCTGTTCAACTGGATTCTGGTGGCGCCACGCCTGCGTGAACAGACCGTTCACTATGGCAATGCAATTACCATTCCGGCGTTCCTGGCAAACCGCTTCCCAACGCGGTCAATGTCGCTGCGAACCGTCTCCGCTATCGTTATCGTGATCTTTTTCGCGGTTTACACCGCATCCGGTCTAGTAGCCGGCGGCAAGTTGTTTGAAAGCGCATTTTCTGGCATTTACAACTTTGGCGATATGAGTAACTACGGCATGGGCGTTATGATCACCCTGGGCGTGGTGCTTATTTACACCGTTGTGGGCGGTTTCCTAGCCGTGAGCATGACCGACTTCGTGCAAGGCTGCATCATGATGCTAGCACTGGTGATCATGCCAGCGGTGGTGCTCTTTGGCGAAGGTGGTGGCGGCTTTTCTCAAGCCTCGCAGACGCTGAATGAAGTCGACCCCACCCTGCTATCCTGGACAGCGGGACTCACCTTCATTGGGTGGCTGTCTGCAGTTACCTGGGGCTTAGGCTATTTCGGACAACCGCACATTATCGTGCGCTTCATGGCGATTCGTACTTTGAAGGATGTCCCCATCGCCCGCAATATTGGCATGAGCTGGATGCTTATCTCCCTGATCGGTGCCGTGTCACTGGGTATCTTTGGCCGCGCCTATGCAATCCGCAACGGTCTTGATGTCCAAGACCCCGAAACGATCTTTATTATTCTGGCAAACCTGCTGTTCCACCCGCTGATTACCGGTTTCCTATACGCGGCGCTGCTGGCGGCGGTTATGAGTACCGTTTCCAGCCAGCTTCTAGTGGCATCCTCATCACTGACGGAAGACTTCTACCGCCTGTTCCTGCACAAGAATGCAACTGAGCAACAGTGTGTCGCCGTTGGCCGTGTTTGTGTCGTTCTGGTGGGTATTGTCGCGGCGATTATTGCCTCTGATGAAAACTCTCAGGTACTGGGGCTGGTCAGTAACGCATGGGCAGGCTTTGGTGCGGCGTTTGGCCCGCTGATTATTCTGTCATTAATGTGGCCGCGTACGAATGGCAATGGTGCCATCGCGGGCATGGTGGTCGGTGCGGCTACCGTCATGATCTGGATCTCGCTGGGTTGGAACGGTGAGTTCCTGGGTGGCCCTGGCGTATACGAAATTATTCCTGGCTTCATCGCTTCTTTCATTGCCATCTTGGTAGTGAGCAGCATGACTAATGACGCTGGTGAATATCAGCATATTGATCGCTAGTAACCCGTCTTGAGGCGCAGAGCGTAAAGCGCATTCAACGTATCGAGAGGGCTCCTGCGGGAGCCCTCTCGTGTAGCAAGGAGAGACCCCGTATGAACGAATCCAATCATCATCTGCATAGCGACGTGAGCGATCTACGCTCACGCATTCGCCGTAATTACGACGCCAATGAGGCAGATGTGCTGCACGGGCTTATCGAGCAGATCAAGCTATCGGAGGATGACCGCAAAAAAGTCGCCGCCGTTGGTGCCAACTACGTGGAGCGTGTGCGTAAAGAAAGATCGCCCTCGATGATGGAGGCGTTTCTAGCAGAATACGGACTCTCAACCACCGAAGGCGTTGGCTTAATGTGTTTGGCAGAAGCGCTGCTGCGCGTGCCTGATGCAGAAACGATCGATGACCTGATTCATGACAAGATAGAGCCTTCCGACTGGGGCGCACACCTTGGCAAGTCATCTTCATCAATGGTGAACGCTTCAACCTGGGCACTACTGCTGACCGGCAAGGTGCTGGACGACGATCCCAAAGGACCGACAAGGGCTCTGCGCAGCTTGGTACGCCGTATGGGCGAACCCGTCGTACGCAAGGCAGTTGGCCAGTCGATGAAGATTCTTGGTCGCCAGTTCGTGCTTGGCCAAACCATCGAAGAAGGCATGAAGAATGCCCGTGAACTCGAGAAACAGGGCTACACCTACTCCTACGATATGCTGGGTGAAGCAGCGCGCACCGATGAAGACGCGGTTCGCTATCATCAGGCATATGCCGAAGCGATCAGCGCGATCGCCGAGCAAGCCAAGGGCGACGTACGCGGCAGCCCCGGCATTTCGGTGAAGCTCTCGGCGCTTCACCCGCGCTATGAATACACCCACCGCGAAACGGTAATGGCGGAGCTTTTGCCGCGCGCTAAAGAGCTAGTGCAACAGGCAGCCAAGGCCAATATCGGTTTCAATATAGATGCCGAAGAGCAGGACCGGCTGGATCTGTCCCTCGACGTAATTGAGGCTTTGATGGCTGACCCCAGCCTAGACGGCTGGGATGGCTTCGGCGTCGTGGTACAGGCCTACGGGCGCCGCGCCGCGCCAGTGATTGAGGCGCTCTATGAAATGGCCGAGCGATTCGATCGCAAGATCATGATCCGGCTGGTTAAAGGCGCTTACTGGGATACCGAGATCAAACTCTCCCAGGAAATGGGGGTCAAGACCTTCCCGGTTTTCACTCGCAAGGTAAACACTGACGTCAGCTACATGGCCTGCGCGCAAATGCTGCTTGATCGGCGCGACCGCATCTACCCACAGTTTGCGACCCACAACGCCCATACCTGTGCTGCGGTTGTGGAAATGGCGGGTGACGACAAGGAAAGCTATGAGTTCCAGCGCCTGCACGGCATGGGCGAGTCGCTGCATCACATCGTTAAAGAGACAGAGGGCACCCACTGTCGTATTTACGCACCTGTCGGCGCGCACCGCGACTTGCTGGCCTACTTGGTGCGCCGCTTGCTGGAGAACGGCGCGAACTCCTCGTTCGTCAACCAGGTGGTGGATAGCTCGATTCCACCGAGCGACGTCTCCAAAGATCCCATCGAAGGCTTTAAGCAGCTTGGCAACGATGTTTCAAGCCCAATGATCCGGCAGCCGGGCGAGCTGTTTGAGCCTGACCGCAAGAACTCCAAGGGTTACCGAATCAACGAACCGGCCTCGATTCTGCCGCTACTCAACGCTCGCGAAGCGTTTGCCGACGCTACCTGGACGGCTGGCCCAATGCTGGTAGGCAATCCAGCACCTCAAGGCCAAGCTCGCGACGTTGCCTCTCCCGCCGATGGTTCCCGAGCCATTGGCAAGGTATATGAGGCAACACCAGAAGAAGTAGCAACCGCCCTGGATGCCGCAGAAGAGGGCTTCCGCGAGTGGTCAGCGTGCCCTGTGGCTGAGCGCGCTGCAATTCTGCGCCGCACCGCCGATCTCTACGAGGAGCACATCGCTGAACTGACCGTGATCACTACCCGCGAAGCGGGCAAAATGATGTTCGACGGTATCGCTGAAGTCCGTGAGGCGGTTGATTTTCTGCGTTACTACGCCAACGAAGGCGAGCGCCTGGAAGCAGAAGAGCCCGGTAGTGCCCGCGGTATTTTCGTTTGTATCAGCCCGTGGAATTTTCCACTGGCGATCACCACAGGACAGATTGCAGCGGCTTTAGTAGCTGGTAACGCAGTACTTGCCAAGCCTGCTGAGCAGACACCGCTGATCGCCGCTCGTGCGGTGGAACTCATGCGTGAAGCGGGCCTACCGGAAGCAGCACTGCAATTGCTGCCTGGGGATGGCCCGACAGTCGGTGGCCCGCTAACGAGCGACCCGCGTATCGCTGGCGTCTGCTTCACCGGTTCTACCCCGGTCGCGCAGATCATCCACAAAGCCCTGGCGGAAAACGCAGGACCCGACGCGATACTCATCGCCGAGACCGGTGGCCTGAATTCCATGATCGTGGACTCCACAGCGCTGACCGAGCAGGCAGTCCGCGATATCCTGATTTCCTCCTTCCAGTCGGCTGGTCAGCGCTGCTCGGCGCTGCGCATGCTGTATGTGCAGGAAGAGGCGCGCGACCGGTTGCTCAATATGCTTTATGGCGCCATGGAAGCGCTTACGATTGGTGACCCCTGGAACACCGATACCGATGTATCACCAGTGATCGACGCCGACGCCCAGGCCGAAATTAGCGACTACGTAGCCGCCCACGAGAAAGCGGGCAAGGTGCTGAAGAAGCTCTCCGCGCCAACCACCGGCACCTTCGTTACCCCCGCGGTAATCGAAGTTGGGGGCATCGAAGATCTCGAACGTGAAATCTTCGGCCCGGTGCTGCACGTAGCCACCTTCAAGGCACGGGATATCGACAACGTCGTCGACGATATCAATGGCAAGGGTTACGGACTCACTTTTGGCCTGCATACCCGCATTGACGACCGCGTACAGCAGATTGTCGAGCGTATTCATGTCGGCAACGTCTACGTCAACCGCAACCAGATCGGTGCCATTGTCGGCTCCCAGCCGTTCGGCGGCGAGGGTCTCTCCGGCACCGGCCCTAAGGCTGGCGGCCCGCTTTATGTCGCACGTTTCCGCCGCACTGCCGACACCGAGCGGGTTGAAGCGCCAGCAGGAGACGCTGTATCACTGGGCGAGCTACAGTCGGCGTTTGATGGGCTAGATGCACGTAACTGGGCAGCACGTACCAACCGAGTTGAGGTGCTGCGTAGGGCGCTTTCCGGCAAACGCGGCGTAGTTCGCAAAGCGCTTGCCGAAACAGCCGCGTTAGACATGACACCGCAAACGCTTCCGGGACCGACGGGAGAAAGCAATCGTCTATCGATGTATCCAAAAGGAACGGTGCTTTGCCTTGGGCCAACGCTGGATATCGCCATTGCTCAAGCGGTTCAAGCACTTGGCGCAGGCTGTCCGGCCGTTATGGTAGCGCCAGGCGCCAAACAGGCTGTGAAGCCATTAACCGATGCCGGAGCGCCAATAGCCGGCCTAGAGGGAAGCGTTTCCGCCAAGACACTAAGTGAGATCAAAGGTATTGCAGCCGTCGCTGCGGCGGGTGACAGCCAATGGACCCGTGAGCTGCGCATCGGGCTTGCTGAGCGCGACGGTGCTATCGTGGCGCTTGAAACTAAGACCATCTCGCCAGATCGCTATGTGGTGGAGCGCCATCTGTGCATCGATACGACCGCAGCGGGCGGCAACGCCAGCTTGCTGGCAACGGCTGAATAGGCTAGCCAGCTCATCAATCATCCATCCACCGACTGACAATCGATGGCAATGGCGTTATGTCGCCAGGAGACGGTCAACGCTACCGTCTCCTGAGCCTTTCTAACGAGAGACCTTCCCTATGCCGGGGAAGGTCTCATTTTTTGATATTTCTTTCCCCCTGCACTCCCCCAGCCTTTCCGCCACTCACTGCATCCAACCTTGCGCACGCTGCCATAGAAGGCTGCCTAACGGCTATTAAAGCCCGCTTAGGAAAAATTTAGATAAATTTTATAATACTTGTTCGCGCTCTTTGCCCTAGGTCAATAACAGCGCGGCTACGAATCGATAAACTTTTCACCATGATTTGACCCGTTACTTGATTGACTTGATCGCTAGGAGCAATGACATGCGCCATCGTACCGTACCTACCCTCATCGCCGCCGGTCTCGCGGCTGCAACACTGGCTGCCAGCAGCCAAGCCTTCGCCTATGGCGCGGGAGACTTTTTTACCCGCGTGGGTGTGGCGCAGGTAAGTCCTAAGAGTGATAATGGTTCACTGGCTGATGGCGCCTTCTCAGTCGACGTTCAAGACAAAACTGACTTTGCTTTTACGCTAGGCTACCGGTTTCACGACAAAATTGGCGTCGAGCTTCTTGCTGCCCTACCGTTTAAGCACGACATTGAGCTGAATGGCGATAACCTAGCCTCAACCAAACACTTACCGCCTACTTTAACAGTGCAGTACTACCCATTAGGTGGTACCGACTCACGTGTCCAGCCTTATGCAGGTGTAGGTGTTAACTACACGCACTTTTCTGACGAGAGTCTTGCCATTGGTAACCTGGATTTAGATGATTCCTGGGGTGTAGCAGGCCAGCTTGGTATCGACTTACTTATCGACGACAACTGGGCACTCAACGCAGCCGCCTGGTACATCGATATTGATACGGATGCAAAAATCAATGGTCAGGCCGCAGGCACTGTCGAAATTGACCCGGTCGTGGTGATGGCAGGTATTAGCTATCGTTTTTAAATGAGCATCTACCGCTAGTGCTTTGTACGCTAGCGGTAACTTCATTGACATCTAATCAGTGTCACAATGCCCAGCTCTCGCTAATGCGAACTGGGCATTTTGCATTGCGTTCAAAAAACGAGCAGAGCGTTAATTTTCGGTGACTAGACGATCAACCTTCTCAACCGCCTGCACGACCAGTATCTGATCGCTGGCGCGCACCTTTTCTTGGATTAAATACGCAGCCATCGCAGGGGCTATCTCGCATTTAGCTGGCATGGTGGCTTTAGCTTCAATTAATGCGTTTAGCCGGGCAATAAATACAAAACGAATCCATTGAGGAAGCGACATCGTATCGATACAAAACGGCTCCTGACTCGCAAACGCATCTGCTGTCGGGGTAGGCATACGCCATAAGTTAGCGGCCTTCATGGCGGCTTCAAGCTCCAGAAGCGCAGTTTGCAGCTGTTGATGAACGCTCATAAATACCTTAGCAATCATTGGGAATATGGAACACTGTGACGATTATTATCCCAACTCTGTGGGTAACTTGCCACTCGATGAGCGGCAAAAAGCGCTTATTCACAGATTCACAGAAAACCTGCAAGAGGCTGTGGATAAACTATGGAAAGGTGTCGCAGCCGCTACTCTCATGGGGCTTGCGCAAAGTTGCTCAAACTTTAACCAATTAATGGAAATTACAGTGATTTATCAGCTCTGATGGCTGACAGTGCCAGAACAGCAAGGTAGAGTGCAGGCTTGAAACGCGGAAGGATGTTATGCAACCAATTCAGACCCTTGATGATTTCTTTACCCGTAGCGGCGCCGACATTTCGCTATTCCACATGGGGCGGCGTGTCACCGCCTGCTCTCGAGAGACACTCCGTGCTTTTGAAGGCAGTGAGCAGGCTTGGCCAGAGCCCTGGAAGCATCAAGCGCGTCTAGGTATTGTATTTCGCCTGGGCGATATGCCAGAACCTGCCATTTGGTTTTTAGCGCTACCAATAGACGAGCAAGGCATGCTTTCGCCAGCGCAGCGAGACGCTTTCATAAACCGCTTGCTGGAAACGCTAGGCCGCAACGTAGCTAATGTAGGCTCTGGGGCACTTGAGCAAAAACAAACGGCAGACGTGGATCATTTAATGAAGGATAATCCCCTCGCCTTCACGCCCGAGATAACGTTTCAGGCGATGCTACATGCTCAGGCAACACTCACATTAGAGGCACCTGCTAGCCAACATCTAGAGCCTGTTGAAGCCTACTTGAGCGGACAGCAAAATATTGATTGGCAGGCACTCGGCTTACAAGGCTTTGCGGATTATACCGCGCGCCTTGATAACGACACGGCCAACACGCTGGCACAGCGTATCTCTCACTTTCCCGTCAGCGTCCTCCAAACGCTATGCCACTGCCTAGAGCATCGGCCACTGAGCGAATCGCTGGTCAATGCGTTGTGTGAGCGCGGAGAGCAGGCAGCAAGCGAGGGTGATTTAGAAACGTTGTGCGCTTGTGTCCGCGCCATAGGCAGCACTGCCAGTATAAGCGCCGGCGCTTGGTACACCAGCCTGCTGAATGACCGTGCAGCTTGTGGGCCTGATTTATTCGCCGCGATAGCAGGACGTGGCTGGCTATTACTGGAAGATGCTGAGCGACTGCCGCTTTTTTTACAACGCCTTGCAGAAGATAGTCGTGCTAATTTTTCTGCCGTCGTAAAAGACATCGCTTTAATACCCCGTCTACGCTTACCCGTCATGATGGCACTACGTGACGCATCAACGGGATCAGCCGTTCAACAGCGTTTAAATGCCATGCTGCCCCGCACGTGACGATGGGGAGCGTTTTGATGGATTCCCATGCAAGGAGTGAGCTGTGAAGGAATTACCCTATCAGGCCAAAGCAGTCATCGGCCGTCGTGAGATGGTGACATTACCTGAACTAGGACTTCACCTCTGCTGTAAGGCAGACACCGGCGCACGCACATCTGCGCTGCATGCCGAAGAGATTGAAACGGATGAGGATGCCGAAGGTCAGCTATGGGTCAGCTTTATTACCCACAGCGGAGGTCCGGAAACACCCGCTCACCGTTACCGCCTGCACCTGCATGACCGGCGCCGGGTAACCAGCTCGAATGGTCACAGCGAGTGGCGCTACGTCATACGCACCCCTATGCAGCTGGGAAAACTAACTTTTCCAGTTGAACTTACCCTGACTGACCGTAGCAATATGCGTCACGCCATGCTGTTAGGTAGGCGCGCGATGCGTCGCCTATTAGTGGCACCCGGCGCTGCATTTTTGCACGGTGAACCCTAATTTAATGATTAAACGCCTATTCTTTTCGCCCGGAGCCCTGCATGCATATTGCCCTGCTTTCACGTAACCGCAACTTATACTCTACTCGTCGGTTAGTTGAAGCCGCCGAGCAGCGGGGTCACACCGCACGCGTTGTTGATACGCTGCGTTGTTATATGAGCATTGCCTCGCACCACCCCTCTATCCACTATAAAGGTGCAGAGATAGAGCCATTTGATGCGGTGATTCCCCGTATCGGCGCATCCGTCACGTTTTATGGCTGTGCGGTACTACGTCAGTTTGAAATGATGGGTACTTACGTTATTAATGATTCGGTCGCTATTACCCGCTCACGGGATAAGTTGCGCTCGCTTCAACTGCTGTCTCGTAAAGGTCTGGGTTTACCGATTACTGGTTTTGCGCACTCGCCGGACGACATTCCCGATCTCATCACCATGGTGAAAGGCGCACCGCTTGTCATCAAACTCCTCGAAGGTACGCAAGGGATTGGTGTG
Source organism: Halomonas sp. 7T (assembly GCF_025643255.1). Lineage (NCBI taxonomy): Bacteria > Pseudomonadati > Pseudomonadota > Gammaproteobacteria > Oceanospirillales > Halomonadaceae > Halomonas > Halomonas sp. 7T. The sequence goes on from NZ_CP087112.1 coordinate 1,806,446, forward strand.
GTCTTGGCTGAAACGAACCAAGCTGCTGAATCGGTCGTTCAAGCCTTTATGGGCATGAAAGCCAACATCATGGTTCAGGAATATATCAAGGAAGCGCGCGGCGCCGATATCCGTTGCTTTGTGATTGGCGATAAGGTGGTGGCTTCCATGAAGCGCCAGGCGGCTGACGGCGAGTTCCGCTCTAACCTGCACCGTGGCGGCACTGCGAGTGTGATTCGTATTACGCCTGAAGAGCGCTCAACCGCTATTCGTGCGGCTAAAGCAATGGGATTACGTGTCGCAGGGGTTGATCTATTGCGCTCTAATCACGGACCAGTAATTATGGAGGTCAACTCATCGCCCGGTTTACAGGGTATTGAGAGCGCTACCGGCAAAGATATTGCGGGCATGATCATCGAGCATATTGAAAAAAACGCTACGCCCGTGCGTAAAGCACCGCCCAAGCCTAAAGGCTAAGGGGAAAAAGCAAAAATAATCGTCTTTGGGGGTGGCAAATCAGACCGCCCACCCCCACAATCTGCGTCACCGAAGGAGGTAGACGCTCATGTTTCTCGACAATCGCCAAGTGGCGATGGACAGCGTGCTGGAAGCGCTGGCCGATAGTATTGATTATTTCCAGGATAATATCGAACGCCTGCGCCCGTCGCTACGTGATGCACTCAAACCGCACTATACCGAGCGGTTAGCGCAGATGCGTAAGCTTCAGGAGCTTGCCCGAGCGCATTTAAAAATGCTGCCAAGGGATGCCGATGTGGAGAGAGATGACTTTTTGTGGCTCTGGAGTCGTTTAAAAAGCTTCGTCGGTAACGATAGCCAAGTATTGATCAATGAGCTGCTGGAACAAGAGCGTGTTCTGATGCAAGCCCTCTCAACGCTATTTACCCATCCACTGCCCGATCCCATCGAGCCCATTGTGGAAGAGTGCATGCAGGGTTGCCGGAAACTGATACGTGAGCTTTATAGCCTACAAAAACGTAAGGCGCATCGCTGATGACTAACGCCCTCCAATGACAGGCGGATAGTAACGTCGCACAAGCTCTGTAAGGGTGTCAGCACGCTGCCGGTTCTGTTCTGACTCGCTATGCTCGGTATAGTCGCCTTCCGATTGGCGAACACTGTCATTGCGGAGCGTTTCTTGCAAACGGGCATCAGGCTGATGTAGCTCGATAGGTTCTGGCGGGCCAAGAAAATAAGGCTCTCTACCCCATATATAAAGATCCCCAAGGGTGGCTACTCTCGCCACCCACTCGCGGGCGATTAATCGCCACTCCCCTGCCACACGCTCCTCTTCAGCTACGCAACCTATTACCTTTATACCTAGCGCACGGGCAATAAAGATTGCTCGCGGCAAGTGCCAGCTTTGGGTAACCAACAGTGCTTCGTTAAGTTGGAACACATCCCGCGAACGCGCTAACGTGTCGTAAGTGCTAAAACCAGCAAAATCCATTGTCATCTGTGCTGCAGGAACGCCGCGACGATAGAGTTCACGCCACATCGCCCGCGGCTCATTATAGGCTTGAGTGCGGTTATCCCCCGAAAGCAGCAGATGGTTTACGCGCTGCTCTTCAATCAAACGGGCAGAGGTTCGCATACGCGCGTGAAAATGAGGGTTTCTTACACCACTGCGCGTCCAGTGAGAGGTGCCAAACACGATGGCGACGTTATGAGGTCGACACTCCTGCAAATGGCTATCAATATAACGGGCGGTGCTCGCAACGACCCAAAGATTGCCAGCAATAAATAATAATGTCGCCAACAGCAAAAAAGCAGCTAGCGACATTATCAAACGCTTAAAAAATACGATTATAGTGCTGTGCATCCCTTTCCCCAGCCGGGGTTAGAACATTCCGAGCTCAAGCTTAGCCTCGTCGCTCATCATGTCACGGCTCCAGGGAGGGCTAAAGACAATTTCGGTATGCACCTTATTAATTTGCGGTGCGCCCAAAATTTTATTACGTGCATCGGCAGCAATGACGTCTCCCATTCCGCACCCTGGGGCAGTCAGCGTCATGCGGATGGTGACCATGCGTTCACCGCTGATTAATCGCTCAAGGCGGCAACCATACACCAGCCCAAGATCCACGATATTTACCGGTATTTCAGGGTCGAAACAGGTGCGAAGCTGCTCCCATACAAAGGCTTCGATTTCTTCGTCGCTGGCACTTTCTGGCAGGGTAGGCTGCGGCAACGGCTCCAGCCCTAACGCATCTAAATTGCGCCCTTCAATCAGGTAGAGGCGCCCCTCAAAACCAACGCTCACCGTACTGCCTTTGGCTTGCATAACGCTAACGATACTGTCTTCAGCCAAGGTTTCCGTTTTACCAAACGGAATAGCAATGGCCTCTACATCACGTTGGAGCGGCAGCTTCTGACCGCGTTCGAGGCTGGCAACTTGCTCGATATCCATAACTATCCTTTAGTGACCGCCCTTAACGCACCATACCAATAACACGATTTAGCGCTGCGACAAATCTATCTACCTCATCAAGGGTATTATACGCGGCAAATGACGCGCGGCATGTGGCATCCACACCAAAATGATGCAAAAGCGGCTGGGCACAGTGGTGTCCGGTGCGAATTGCCACACCCAACTGATCAATGAGTAGACCAATATCTTGGGAGTGAGCACCCTCAACCACAAAGGAAAGCACTCCTGCTTTATGAGGTGATGTACCCAGTATCCGCAGGCCCTCGATGTTACTCACCGCCTGAGTCGCATGGTTTAGCAGCACCGCTTCCCAGGCACTAATGGCTTCAACGCCTACGCTCTCCATCCACTCAAGTGCCCTGCCTAAAGCGATCACTTCGGCAATAGCGGGCGTGCCAGCTTCAAACTTATGTGGCGTCTCAGCAAAGGTAGTCCCTGCATCAAAGGAGACGGTTTTAATCATCTCTCCGCCGCCCTGCCAAGGGGGCATTGCGTCGAGTAGCGCTTTTTTCCCATAAAGCACGCCAACACCCGTTGGCCCATACACCTTGTGGCCAGAAAACGCATAGAAGTCAGCATCAATGTCCTGCACGTCTACTTTCTGGTGAGGTGTTGCCTGGGCGCCATCAACTAAGATTAGCGCACCGTGCTGATGAGCGAGCGTTGCCATTTCCTTCACTGGATTAATAGTGCCCAATGCATTGGAAACGTGGTTCACGGCCACTAGCTTAGTGCGTTCACTGAGTAGCTCACGATAAGCGGGCATATCCAGTGCGCCGCGCTCGTCAACCGGGATGACTTTCATCGTAAAGCCGCGCTCAGCCGCCAGCAGCTGCCAAGGCACAATGTTGGAGTGGTGCTCCAACATAGAAATCAGCACCTCATCTCCCGGGCCGAGATTTGCCCGGCCCCAGCTTTGCGCCACTAAGTTGATCGCCTCGGTGGTACCACGCGTAAAGATAATTTGACGCGCGTCTTCCGCATTGAGAAACGCTTTAACCCGGTGACGCGTGCCTTCAAACGCTGCTGTGGCTTCGTCTGACAGGGTATGCAAGCCACGGTGGATATTGGCGTTATAGCGCGAATAGTAGTCGCTGATGACCTCAATAACTTGGCGAGGCGTTTGACTCGTCGCCGCGTTATCGAAATAAATCAGCGGCTTGCCATGCACTTCCCGGTGCAATATCGGGAAGTCTTCGCGCAGCGCAGCGACATCAAAGGGTTCATGGGTATGCGCTTGCGGCTTCTCAATCACGGAATGGGGCATCGATAGCTCCTTGGTTAATCGTTGAGCGAAACAGCCGCTTCCACTAAGCCTGCTAAGTTGAAGCGCTCAGGCAGCTTGCCTGCTACCGCCAGCTCAACCCGCTCGGCAATTACGTCAAGTGCCACTTGTTCAAGCACTTCACCTGCGAATGCCAAGGTCAACAGGCCCCGTGCCGTTGCTTCATCAATACCACGGGTACGCAGCGCGTAAATCGCGTCTTCGTCCAACTGTCCGGTCGTTGTGCCGTGGGAGCACTTCACGTCGTCCGCGTAGATTTCAAGCTCAGGCTTGGCATCAATCTGCGCACGATCTGACAGCAGCAGGTTCTGATTGCTCTGGAAGCCTTCAATCTTCTGGCTGTCACGCTTCACGTACACTTTGCCATTAAAGACACCGTGGGCGCGGTCATCCAGAATGCCTTTGTAGTTCTCGTTCGAGAACGTCAGCGGCGCGTTGTGGTTTACCTTGGTGTGGTTATCCACGTGCTGGCGACCCTGACCAAAGAACAAACCATAGAAGTTCGTTTCAGCGCCCTGGCCATTTAAATCACTAATCAGGTCGTTGCGCACCAGCGCCCCGCCCAGATTCAGGTTGTAGGAGGTGTAACGGCTGTCGCGGTTCTGCTCGACGTGAATGCTCGCCACATGCATATCACCCAGCGGTGCTTCCTGGAGCTTATAGTGATTCAGGATCGCTCCACGATCCAGCATCAGCTCGGCCACCACATTGGTGAAATTGGCGGCATCCGCCTCGCCGGCATAATGCTCAATCAGGATAGCTTCACTACGTCCGGCCGCTTCCACCAAAATGCGCGGATGGCTCATCACCGGCGTGCCTGCACGGGAAAGAAACTGCAGCAAAATGGGCTTTTCGACCACCGTGCCCGGCGCGATGCGTACTACCGCACCCTCTTCCATAAATGCCGTATTCAATGCTGCAAAGGGTGAGAAGTCCACACCGGTTAAGCGTCCTAAAGGGCCACCAACCGCTTCGTGATTCTCCGTGAGCGCTTTGGAAAGCGGCATGACCTGTACGCTGCTCGGCAGTGCCTCTAAATCAGACAGCGCGGCAGAAAAGACACCATCCACAAACGTTAGCCGGTAGGCATCCAGCGGCAGCGTGATGGCAGCCGCTTGCGCCTGGGAGAACTCCGCGTTATCGGCCAGGGCAAAATTGCCCTTGGCGATGGCGCGCACGTCGGTGTACTTCCACTCTTCGTCGCGGCGAGTCGGGAACCCCATCGCATCAAAACGAGCAGCCCCCGCCTGGCGGCGGGCAGCAATCCAGGTGGGCTCGCCAACGCGCTGCTGGCTACGCGTGGCTAGCGTGTCCAAAAACGTTTGCGTATCGCTCATGCTACGGACTCCTCAATGCCTTCGTAACCATTGGCCTCAAGCTCTTTGGCAAGCTCAGCATCGCCGGTTTTGACGATACGGCCGTCCACCAGGACATGGACCTTGTCCGGTACGATGTAGTCCAGCAGGCGCTGGTAGTGAGTGACCAACAGAATGGCGCGCTCTTCGGCACGCAGACTGTTCACGCCATCGGCAACGACTTTCATCGCGTCGATATCGAGGCCTGAGTCGATTTCATCGAGCATGGCAAGCTTCGGCTGAAGTACCAACATCTGCAGAATTTCGTTACGCTTTTTCTCACCGCCAGAAAAACCTTCGTTCACCGCGCGCTGCAGGAAGCTGGCGTCCATTTTCATAAAGCCGAGCTTCTCTTTTACAAGCTTCATGAATTCTGGAGCGGGCATTTCGCCTTCGCCACGGGCAACACGCTGGGCGTTAAGCGCAGACTTCAGCAGGTAGATGTTTTTGACACCCGGGATTTCCACCGGATACTGGAAACCCAGCAGCAGGCCCGCTTGGGCGCGCTCTTCAATTTCCATTTCCAGCACGTCTTGACCTTCAAACGTGATGCTGCCTTGAGTCACTTCGTAGCCATCTTTACCAGCGATAACCGCTGACAAAGTGGATTTACCCGCGCCGTTGGGGCCCATGATGGCGTGCACTTCACCGGCATTGATGGTGAGCGTCAGGCCTTTCAGAATCTCTTTACCTTCGACGGTGACGTGTAAATCGTTAACTTGCAACATAATAATCGCCTTATTAATGCTTTCGGGTCGCAGTCGCGACGCGCTTAAATAATTAGCAAGAAACCGGAGTTCTTTTAACCCACGGCGCCTTCTAGCGTTACGTTGAGCAGCGCTTCCGCTTCAACTGCAAACTCCATCGGCAGCTCTTGGAAAACATCTTTACAGAAGCCGTTCACAATCATGCTGACCGCATCTTCTTCTGAGATACCGCGGCTCTGGCAGTAGAAGAGCTGGTCTTCACCGATTTTTGAGGTGGTGGCTTCGTGCTCGATGGTCGCCGTGCTGTTACCAATTTCCTGATAAGGGAACGTGTGGGCACCACACTTGTCGCCAATCAGCAGCGAATCACACTGGGTAAAGTTACGCGCGCCCTTGGCACGCGGCCCGATTTTAACAAGACCACGGTAGGACTGGTCGCTCTTACCCGCCGAGATGCCTTTAGCCACGATATAGGAGCGCGTGCCTTCACCGATGTGAATCATCTTGGTGCCGGTGTCAGCCTGTTGACGGCCATTGGTGACGGCAACGGAGTAGAACTCACCGATGCTGTCTTTACCGCGCAGCACGCATGAGGGGTATTTCCAAGTGATCGCCGAGCCGGTTTCTACCTGTGTCCAGCTAATGCGCGAACGCTCGCCACGGCAGTCGCCACGCTTGGTCACGAAGTTGTAGATACCGCCTTTACCCTCTTCGTCACCGGGGTACCAGTTCTGAACGGTCGAGTATTTGATATAGGCATCGTCCAGCGCTACCAGCTCTACGACCGCTGCGTGCAGCTGGTTCTCATCGCGCATAGGCGCGGTGCAGCCTTCCAGGTAAGAGACCTGGGCACGGTCTTCACAGATAATCAGCGTGCGCTCAAATTGGCCGGTATTAGCAGCGTTAATGCGGAAATACGTGGAGAGTTCCATCGGACACTTCACACCTTCCGGTACGAAGACGAACGAACCATCCGTGAATACGGCGGAGTTCAACGCAGCAAAGTAGTTATCCGCTACCGGAACAACCGTACCCAGGTACTGCTTAATCAGTTCAGGATAATCACGGATCGCTTCGGAAATAGAGCAGAAGATAACGCCAGCTTCTGCTAACTCTTTTTTGAACGTCGTTGTCACAGACACTGAGTCAAATACGGCATCTACCGCAACGCCTGCCAAGGCCGCCCGCTCATGCAGCGGAATACCCAGCTTCTCATAAGTTTCCAGCAGTTTAGGATCAACTTCATCCAAGCTTTGGGGGCGGTCTTCAGGGCGCTTGGGCGCACTAAAATAGGAAATTGACTGGTAGTCGATGGGCGGATAATCCAGGTGAGCCCATGAGGGCGACTCCATCTTTAACCACTGGCGATACGCATCTAAGCGCCACTCCAGCATCCACTCCGGCTCGCCCTTCTTTTTAGAAATAAAGGCAATGGTGTTTTCATCCAGGCCAGGTGGCAGGGTGTCGCTCTCAATATCTGTTACAAAGCCTTCTTTGTAATCGCGACGAACCAACTGTTCCATTTCTTCGCTTGCCATGGTGATACCCTCCGGGGCAGTTGGATGGCGAGAGGTGCTCGCCGTCAATTAGTCAATACAGCCTGTCTGCTGGGCTTGTTTAAGCCGAGGCAGCGGACAGGCTGATCGTTTGAATTGGTAGCTGAACAGGCAGCTTGATCGGCGTGGTATCCGCCAAGTGCGCGAGCGTTACGCTTTCTAAAAGCGTTCGAATGGCGAGCGAGACGCGCTGCCAGTTATCTGACACTCCGCAAGTGGCCGCAAGCTCGCACTCACCTTCCGCTTGGCTGCACTCGGTCATCGCCACCGGCCCTTCAATAGCTGAAATAATTTCTGCTGTCGTAATATGCGAGGCGGGCCGTGCGAGGCGATAGCCCCCCTGCGCACCGCGCTGAGAGTCCAGTAAGCCTGCTTTCACCAGCATCTTCAGCGTTTTACTGACTGTTGGATGGGGCAGTTGAACTGCCTCCGCTAAATCAGCCGCCGTATGCGACGCCTGGGGATAGCGGGCAATTTGTGCCATTACCACCGCTGCATAGTCTGTCAGCCGAGAAAGCTTAAGCATGTGAACTCCCGTTCGCCGTTGCAATTGGCCTAGCTGTTAATTGGGTACCATTTTAGTCCTGTATAAATTTGATGTGAAGCCCTTGAGCAAAATCGTTAGCAATATGGGCAAAATAACAGCACGTTCGGCTCTAATCGCATCAAAAACAACAATCATTATCATTTAAAAAACTATTATTGATGCTCGCCTTTTCGCCCATGGTTTACATCAATACTCAACCTCTGATAGCTTCAAAGATTATTAGATGCCAATAATGTAAAAGGCATTGGGATCGCACAGGAGGCTTTATGGATTCAGTAGTTAACAACATGGTAGGCGCGTCAATGGCGTTGCAGCAGGCGCAAGTCGCTCAACAAGCACAACTCAGCGTTTTTAAAGATGCGTTAGATGGGCAAGCGGCACATATCTCCGCATTAATGGACACGATTTCCATGGAGCCACAGCTAGCAACAAGCGGCAGCGTAGGCACATTGATTAACACAACGGCTTGAGCACGCTGTCTAGCCATTTGATGCGTAGGTAAATAAAAATAGCCCCTTAATTTAAAGGGGCTATTTTTATTTCGACGTTAGATACTGGTGGCATCCGTTCGTTACGCTTTCTTAACAAACTCAGACTTCAGTTTCATCGGGCCGATACCGTCAATTTTACAGTCAATATCATGATCACCCTCGACGAGTCGGATACTCTTCACCTTGGTACCCACTTTAACTACTAGCGAACTGCCTTTTACCTTTAAATCTTTAATTACCGTCACGCTGTCACCATCAGCAAGCACGTTACCATTGGCGTCTCTAACACTCTTTAACGTCTCTTCTGAGCTCTCTTCCGACACTTTCGACCACTCATTGCCACACTCTGGGCAGACGTACTGCAAACCATCATCGTAGGTAAATTCTGAGGCACAGGCAGGACAGTTGGGTAAACGACTCATGTAAAGCTCCAGCGCTAATAAAGCGAAGGAGCCTACACGGCTTTAATAAAATGTCCAGCCGATACCTGTCATCAATCCCGCTGAAAAGTACCCACTAACCGATTCATGCCTAATAGATTTGGCTCCACTTCTTTAAGCAGCTCAGCAAGTGTTAACCCTTCAGGTAGGTTAGTTTGATGATCTAATGCCAGGACCCAAAAATAATAGAGGTGCGGGCCATGACCTTCGGGAGGCATTGGGCCTCCATAGCCCTGATTGCCAAAATCGTTGGTACCTGCAGTACCCAAGGCCGTTTTTTCAGTGAGCTGAACAACATCACTTGGCAAGTTATAAAGTACCCAGTGAACAAACCCATAGCTGCCCTCTTTAACGAGCGGAGCATCGGGGTCATGGCAAATCACAGCAAAGCCTTTTGTGCCTTCTGGTGCGCCCTGCCATGCCAAGGCTGGCGATATATCATCGCCAACCCCGGTATATTGAGCGGGAATAGGTTGGTGATTCCCAAACGTACTACTTGTAACCTGCATTGAGGATAAGGCAAAACCCATGCTGCTCTCCTTGGTACCGGTGACTTGTGCGTTGTGTGCTATTGAATGTAGCTAAGTAATGAATGTAGCTAAGGTATTAGGGCGAATCCAGTAGAGCGCTATGCCGCTGCCACCACTGCCGAGCAATACGGGTGTTTTCAGCATTCCCTGCTGGATCAAGGACCGTTTCCAACTGAATATAATCACCTCGGGTTCTGGCCATTAATAGCGGGTCTTGGGTGGCGAGCTGCAGCGCGTAAAGCACCAGCATCCGCTCGTATGCATTTTGGGTATCAAGCTGTGCAAACAGCAGTGGCACCGCTGGCAACCCAATTTCTCCTAACCGTTCAGCGGCGATATACCACGTTTTAGGATTATCACCGTCTCCATAACTGGACACAAAACGCCTGTCAGCAAGACGGCTGACATAGTACGCCGCCTCTTCTTCAGGACTGATGAATAACGGCGGCACCCAATCGGTGGCAGTCGCTGATATACGCTGAGAGGGCTCCTGCGATGCAGGCGGTGCTTCTAGCGGCGCGGATGTTTTAGCCGGGTCAGAAAGCGGCAATCCTGTTGACGTTGGCTGTCCTGCACAGCCTACTAGCCCGCTCACCAAGATACATCCCCCCGCTAGACCTACCCATTTAGCCTGTCGCTTCATCATTTAATTCCCTATGAACGGTTCACAAATATTTAAACACTCCATTTGCGACAACTTACCCGCGCCCTTCACGTTTCAAACGCCGCTGCACCCAGCCATCGTAGTACCAGCGCAGAACCGCTTTAATACCCGGCAAACCGATAATCCAGCCAACGGGTCGTAACATGGGGATGCGCGCCATCAGCAGCTGATAGGCCTCTATTCCTTCGATGATACAGCCATCGGCTTTTTCAACATGCAATGAGCGCAGCGCCGCCTCTGGCGCTATCCCCTTTTCACGTAACGCCTGCTGATGCTCAGTCACATCGCACCACCGTATATCGCTTGCACGCTTACCAGCCCAGCGCTCAAATCGAGCACGATCCTTGCGGCAGCCGGGGCAAATACCATCGTAGTAGACGTTGATAACCGCGTGATTAGTCATATAGGCTCTCACTAAAGCTGTACTTCATAGTGTGCCACTTCCGCCATACGACGCAACTCAGCAGGCTTTCCCATGAAACGTCTCTTAATCATTGCTCATGCCCCTTCTGATAACACCCAAAAAATGCTTCAGGGAGTTATCAATGGCGCGTCTGATTCAGATATAGAAGGTGTGGAAGTCGTCTCTCTAAACCCGCTTGAAACCCAGCCTGAGCACATTAACGCAGCTGACGCCGTTATATTGGGAACCACCGAAAACCTGGGATACATGGCAGGTTTGATGAAGGATGTTTTCGATCGGTGCTACTACCCTTGCCTAGACAAAAACGAAGGCTTGCCGTTCGCCTTTTATGTGCGTGCCGGCCACGATGGAACAGGCACCCAACGCGCCATTGAAAGCATCACAAAAGGCATGCGATGGAAGCTAG